>CAZFVO010000035.1:0-17204 GCA_964522325.1 uncultured archaeon
CAGATTGGATATAATAAATTTTGCAATAACAAACAACACACTTTGGAGATACAGATACTGGAGAGCAAAGGATTTGAGAACTAAGCTTGATGTTTTGGAAAGGTATTCAAAAATTCTTGAAGAGAAATACATATTTCCAGCAAACAAAGCTTTAAGGGTTTTCGATGGTAATAAACCCGTAATAGGTTTAAATTTACTTCCGCTTGAAGTTGGATTTGGAACTCCTTTAATATTCGCAAACTACCAAGTTTTGGGAAGGACTTGTACAAGTGTTTTCTTTAAGGGTAAGACCAATGCAATCTTTCACGACGTATTCCCTGAGAGGGGTAAGAGTTACGAAGAGACTGTTGAGATAATGAAAAACCAGTTACTAAATGTGAAGGAAGTCAATGTTATTAAGAAGGGGGTTGCAATAGGTGAAGTTGAAGAAGTTTCCGCAGTTGAGTTTCTTAAGAAGGAGCGGTTTATTCAAACTTATAACGAGAAAGAGACTGTAAAGATGCTTGAAGAAGAGAAATTAAGGACAGTTTCACCTTATGGTTTAGCTTTTATAAGTAAAGAAACATTTGGATCATCTTGGCTTGGATTAGCTCCTTATCCACTCTCTCTCTATCCGTCTCTATTCGATTTAGATGAATTTTACGATAGAGCTTTGTTTATTGGAGAATACTTCAGGGGGGGTATAAGAGCATTTGAAGGTTTGTTTGAAATGAAGAAATATGACGATTCATTCGACTTCTTTGTAATAGATGCAAACGCTATCCCAATGTTCGGTGGGAGATGTCTTGAGATAAAGATGATAGCTGATAGATACTGCGAGAATTACTTTGGTGTTTTTTCAGCATTCCCATCATTTAGATATAACTCTCTAGAAAAGAGTTATTTCTCAGAGATTAAGAAGGGGCTGTGCTTTAATGCAACTGGTACTTCTGTTATGGTTGAGATAAAAAGCCTGTAAGTATTAAAAGACCTAAAGAGATCATATTTGAAAGCATTATCCTTTTTAAGTGGGTAATAGTATCGATAGATATAGTCCAGCACTCTCTACTAAGATTTAAGATCGAATACACTGTGGGAATCAGCGGAATAAGAGCAACTGTAGTATAAAAGCTATAGATACCTAACAACGTGAAAACTGCTATCGAGATATAGTAAAGGACTATAGACGTTATAGCAAATTTTAAGAGTTTTTCAGGGGTAAAAATCACACCAAGCGTTTTCAATCCGGCCATTTCATCTCCGCTGATGTCTCTCATGTCCTTAATGAATATGCCAAATAGAACGAATAGTAAAACAGTTAGTGCAACTGCAATAGATTTTATACTTGGATCGTCAAAAAAAGTCCATAAAAGGATAGTGAAGGATGGATAGACTACCATAAATGAGAGCAATTCTGATATGTAATGATCTTTAAATCTTCTAATAATCCTGCCAAAGAATATTCTATCAGAATAGAGCCAAGTTATCAAAAGGCAGATTGCGTACAAAATCAGGCTTAAGGAACTATTCAAATTTGTAAGCAGTATTAGAAGTGCCAGTAAATACAGTATGACTGCAAAAATTATACCAAAAGTTTTAACCACCTCGTTTTCCGCAAATACGTTGTACTTACCACTCAATATGTCTTCTTTGATATCGTTTACGTGGTTCCAGATATTTACAGCAGGATAGAATGTAAATGAAAAGAGTAAAGTTAAAAGAAAAGATTGTAGATCGTGCTTTGACTGAGAAAAAACCAGAAGCTGTAGAATTGGAATCGGGTATATAATATTCAAAGGTCTTGTAGATGATTTTAAAATTTCAACAAAATATTTTAGCTTAAAATTATTCATAAAAATTTATAAAGTGTTTATGCACCAATAAACAACTTTATCTCCTTTACAACCTTCTCTGCCTCCTTCCTTTCAACCTTCTTCTCCATCTTGCTCACCTCCAAATTATCTATAATAGAAAAAGTTATAAATTTTCCTAAATTTATAAAATAATTATTATACTGCTCATTAGAGTTGATTTAAAGAATTTATATAATTTTGATTGTTAAAATTGAAGTTAAGCAGAGTAGAATTAAAATAAATAATTTTTATTAAATAATTTAGTCAAAAATTCAGAAATAATAATTTAGTTAGAATAGAATATTAGGCATACTCTCTCCAAGTCTTGCCACATTTAGTACATCTGTAAAATCTAGTTTCTGGTTCATCTGCAGCTCTCATCTGCCTTATCCACCAGTAGGCCTCAGTGTTACCACAGTTTGGACAAACAACCTTTGTCTTTGGCAAAGTTTCAATCTTTTCCTCTATGACTGGAATCTCATTGTTATTCCTCTTTGATTCTATTACAAACTCCTTTTGTTCGTACTCTTCCTCATACCCGCACTTCCTACAGACAAACTTACCGTTTTTGAGTATCATGAAGCTACCGCACTTCTTACAAAACTTCAAGCGACCACCTCCGCAGATTGGTAACTAATTCGAAGCGATTAAAAAACTTAACCCTCAATGAATTTAAGGAGATAGGGTCTGGCATCCTCAATCATCTTCTCATGATCAAACGCCAATTTTGGCAGTGATTTAAGTTTGAAAACACCTACATCCTTAGCATCGCTACTTGCTTTAAGCTCACCACCTTTTGGAATAGCTATGAAGCACACAGAAACAAAATGTCCTCTAGGATCTCTATCTGGATCTGAGTAAACTCCAACGAGCTTGTAGGGATCAACTTCAAGCCCAGTCTCCTCTCTAACCTCTCTAATCAATGCTTGCTCAACTGTTTCTCCATATTCAACTATTCCTCCAGGTAACGCGTAATAATCTTTGAATGGCTCGTTTCTTCTCTTAATTAGAACGATTCCTCCTCTGTAGGGAATTATAGCATCTACCGTTAATGTTATACATTTCATGAGCATTAATCTCCCAAGTACTTATTAACAATTTCCAGAAGTTCTCTTGCAGATCTTTCTGGATCAGCAGAATTAGCGATTGCAGAAATTACAGCAACACCTTTAACACCTATCTTGAGAACGTCTTCAACATTGTTTCTATTTATTCCTCCAATCGCTACAACAGGCTTCCTTACAGCTGAAACTATACTTCTTAAGCCTTCTACTCCTATCGGCTTTTTAGCATCCTTCTTCGTTGTAGTCTTAAAAACTGGCCCAGCACTGATGTAATCAGCAAATCTTTCAGCTCTTTTAGCTTCATTAGCGCTGTGAGTAGAAATACCCACAATTCCATCAAAGATTTCCCCAACGACCTCAAATGGAAAGTCTTCTTGTCCCAAGTGAACTCCATCAGCCTCAACTGCCAAAGCCAAATCAACCCTATCGTTCACAATGAAGGTTGCAGAGTAATCCCAAGTAAGTCTTCTCAGACTTCGTGCAATTGTAAACATCTCTCTTACACTCATGTTTTTCTCCCTAAATTGAATAAACCTAACCCCAGCCCTTAGAACAGCTTCAGCCAACTCTTCATGCTTTTTACCAAACTCCGATGTTGTTATGAAGTAAAGACCAATCTTCATATCAAGGATCCCTTCACGCTTTAAATTGATTATATAATTTATTATTTATTAAATATATTTAAATTCTAAATAAAAAATTTAACCCTTTGCAACACCCAAAGGTCTTAGCTTTGCAACGATCTTTGAAATTCCAGCTTTATGCACAACCTCAACTACATCATCGCTCATCTTGTAAGCCTCTGGAGCCTCTTCAGCCAGAACAGCTCCATGCGTAGCTCTGACATATATGCCCTGACTCAACAGCTTGTTCTTAACCTGATCCCCCCTAAGCCTTCTCTTCGCTGCAGCTCTGCTCATAACTCTACCACTTCCGTGGCACGTTGAGCCAAAAGTTTCCTCCATAGCCTTCTCAGTTCCAACGAGTACATAACTAGGTGTTCCCATTGAACCTGGTATGAGCACTGGCTGACCGATCTTCTGGTAATCTTTTGGTATGTCTGGATGTCCCGGGCCAAAAGCTCTTGTAGCTCCTTTCCTATGCACACAAAGCTTCATCTTCTTCCCATCAACCCTATGCGTTTCGAACTTCGCTATGTTATGCGCTACATCGTAAACTAGTTCCATTCCTAAATCATCTTCACTCATCTTGAAGACCTTCTGGAAAGTTTCTCTAACCCAGTGTGTGATTATCTGTCTGTTGCACCAAGCGTAGTTTGCGCTTGCAGCCATTCCTCCAAAGTAATCCTGCCCCTCCTTGCTCTTTATCGGAGCACAAGCAAGTTGTCTATCTGGCAGTCTTATTCCATATTTCTTCACAGCCCTATCTAAGACAACCAAGAAATCACTACAAACCTGATGTCCCAATCCCCTACTACCACAGTGAACCATCACCGTAACCATCCCTTCTTCGAGTCCCATGACTTTTGCAGCTTCTTCATCGTAAATCTTCTCAACGTACTGCACTTCTAAGAAGTGGTTTCCACTTCCCAACGTTCCAAGTTGTGGCCTACCTCTTTCTCTCGCCTTTCTACTTACAACCTCTGGCTTAGCACCATCCAAAGCTCCATTCTCCTCACAGTGCTCTAAATCTCTTTCATATCCATAGCCGTTCTCAACTGCCCACTTCGCACCAGCTACCAGGATCTCATCAAGTTCCTTATCACTTACCCTCAACCTACCCTCACTTCCAACTCCAGAAGGAACAGCAACGAACAACTCATCTATAAGCTCCTTGATCTTGGGTCTAACCTCATCAACTGTCAGATTAGATCTGATCAGTCTAACTCCACAGTTGTGAACAACCACGCCATTCGCTATGAAGTTGTGTGCTTCATGCAGTACTCCAATATCATAGAACAGATCGTATTCTGGCTTAACAATCTCAACCTTTGCAACCTTGTCATAAACAAACCCACCAGAAGCTCCGAACCTTTCGACGAATTCGTCGAATGTCGGAAAGTTTTCTGAAACTCTAACTTCCGTCACATCCCCATACAATGCCCTTTCGATGAATCTCTTGTTCACGTATTCACAGCAGACGACACATGCACTCTTTAGGCTTCCCGTTCTTTCATGAATTTCTCTTGCTGTCTTAAGGGCTTCAGTTCTTAGCTTCTTGATGGTATTCTTCCTCTTTAGATACTCCAAAGCAAGCAGGCCTATTTCTTTCTTCCTCCTCGAATACTCGTATCCGATCTTAGCTAAGAACCTCCTTATGTTCTCCTCCCCAACAATGGCAAGTCTAAGAGTTACCCTACCCTCCAACGACTTAACTTCGTAGATCATGCTCTCTATTCCGAATTCTATAAGCAGTTCCCTAACATCCTCCATGAACTCTCTTAGATTTGATTCAAGCTTGATCGATTTCGACTGTGTGAGGTTTATCGGTAGGGGTGTGTATCCCTTGAAAGTAATCTTACTACCATCTGCACCGAACAATCCAGCCAAGAAGTTTCTCTTAACCCATAGTGGTGCCCTTTTAATCCATTCTGGAATTCTATATGCTTGCTCTGTCTTTCTACCAATTGGCAAGCCGAGTTTGTGCATCAAAATTGCGAACGATCTTGCAGTAACCTTTATCTTGTTATCTGTGCAATCGCTGACGTATTCTGGATACGGACTCCTTATATTTAGACTTCTCCTTCTCGAATAGATCCTTGAAGCTTTTACACCCAAGCTTTCGAGATCTTTAGCAATATCCTCAAGCGTTTCTACTTCTCCGTAGAACTCCAAAGTTAGCTTTTCCCCACTCTTAACTATGCATCCATCTCCAAATGCAAATCCCAACAACCTCGCTATCGTTCCAACCTTGGGATCCTCGTATCTCAGTGGGATCAATTCTCTCTCTTTAAGATACTTCACGATCTGAGCATCACAATCTTCGAAATCGGCTTCATCTAGAATCGTTCCCTCAAATCGTTCATATTCAACACCCTCAAAGGGATAAACCATAACATCGTCACCTTCTTTAATTTCTCCAAGCGGTTTGTATCCCTTTCTTGTCAAAACTGGATGATCCAAGCTTCCCTCCAAAACTCTGCCAAATTCGGTAATAATTCTTACAGCCTTTCCATCTACATTCCTAGCTGACACGAACGCTACCTCTCCAGAATCATTATGACCTTCCTCGACATCGTAAACCTTCACTCTCTCCGCATTTTTAGGTATATCCTCTATCTTTATCCAGTACCCATGCTCCGTTAGGATGCTCGAATTTGGTGATAGACAGTTTATGTCAAAGCCAACTCCACCGGGGCTAACAACACCTTCATCAGCATCAAAACCTGCGACACCTCCAATTGGAAAACCATAACCGACATGTACATCTGGCATTACCAAGCTTGCCTTCTGAATCCCTGGCATCGTCGCAACATTCGCAGCTTGCTCAACAGCATCCCTCTCAAGTATTCCCATCAGTTTCCTGTTTATGTAAAATATTGCGGACACTCTCATTCCGGGTTTGTAACCCTTTGGCAATTCCCATTTGTAATCAGTAATCTTCCTAAATAAACTTTCAAAGCCCATGCTCTAAGTATGTTCAGGATTTTTAAGGTTTTATCTTCGAGGAAAAAGCTTAAATCTAATTGCATGAGCTTTGAGGGATGGTGGCGAAGATAATAAGGTGTCCATATTGCGGTGAAGAAATTGAGCTTAAAGATCTCTATGAGGAGATGGAGGTAAAATGCAAGCTCTGTGAGACCGTTTTAATATACAGACATGGTAAATTCCTAAACTTGGATACAAACGAAGAATACAATCTTGAAGACTTGGAAGAGAAGGAAGAAGAGGAAATAGAAGAGAGTGAATTTGAGGAGTTTGAAGAGGAGGAATACTACTTTGAGAGTGACGAGTACTGAAAAATTTATCATTCTTTTGTTTTTTGTTTAACTGATGATAACGATTCCCGAAGACAAAGGTAAGGATATACATGGTCTGGAATACCTCAATAAAGCTGAATTAATTCTCTTCATGGCTGGAAATCAGTTTATGGTAATGGAAGAACTACTAAATGCCTTTAAAAAAGAGTACGGTGTGGAAAGGATCTTCTACGAAACACTGCCACCGGGATTACTTCTAAAGCAGATACTTGAGGGTGCAAGATTTAAGAACATTACACTTCCTCAAATTCCAGACGTTTACAGCTCAGTTAGTAGAGATTCCATGGAGCTTTTGAAATCAAAGGGTTTAATAAACGAATATTTTGTTTACCTCCACAATAGAATCGTTCTAATGGTTCTAAAGGGTAATCCGAAAGGTATCAGGTCAATCTTTGATCTTGCAAGGGATGATGTAATAGTTTCACATCCAAATCCTGAGAATGAAGACATAGGTAAGTACATCGTTCAGATATACCTTGAAGTGGGTGGAGAAGAGCTTATGAGAAAGATAATGGTTGAGAAGGCTAAAAAGGGTACTACTAAGTTTACGATTGTCCATCATAGAGAAACGCCTGAAAGGATTTTGAAGGGAGAGGCTGACGTCGGATTGGTCTGGGCTACTGAGGTTATTTACGCTCAAATGAAAGGTTTGCCAGTTGAGATGGTTGAAGTAGAAAAGGATATGAGAGATAGAGTGAACTACTACATTGCAAAGCTAAAAGATGCGCCGAATCCAGAGAATGCTGAAGCGTTCTTAGAATTCATAAGGTCTGATGAAGCCAGGAGTATATACGAGAAGTACGGATTTGTAACTGAGAGGTGATAGTACTTGAACTATGGAAAGCTTGAGAGGATATATTTAGGTGGTGAGGCTGAAGTCAGAATTTATGAGAATGTAGTTGAGAAAATTAGGAGACCAAAACGTTACAGACATCCTAAGCTTGATGAAATACTTAGGAAAAGTAGAACTAAGACTGAAGCTAAGATAATATCGCTTGCAAGGAAACAGGGAGTTCCGACACCGATAATTCTCAATATAGAAGGAGATAAGATCGTCATGGAGAGGATAAAGGGAAAGCCCGTTAAGGAGATTATGAGTCCTGAGATAAGTAGAGAGATTGGAAGGCTTGTGGCTAAGATGCATAAGGTTGGAATAATTCATGGTGACATAACTCCCATGAACATGATTTTTAGTGATGGAAGAATTTACTTCGTCGATTTTGGCTTAGCGTTTATAGAGGATAGAGTTGAACCGAAGGGAGTGGATCTACACGTTTATTTTGAATCGCTCAAAGCGAGTTTTGATAACTGGAAGGAGCTAAAGGAGGCCTTCATCGAAGGTTACAAAGAAGAGTATGAGAAGGCTGATGAAGTTTTACAGAGAGCTGAAGAGATAGAGTTGAGAGGAAGGTACATAGAGAGAAAAATGAGCTAGTCATTCAATTACGAACTTCCACTCTCTCCTAATTTTTGGCGGCTCTCTCGCAATTGAATTTCTCTTTACAAACATTAGATCACTCAAATCGTCTAACTGCTTAACAATTTCATCTAAAACAACCTTTATGCAACCCGGAATAACAACCCTAACAAATTCACTGCAGTTGTAAACAACCTTAAGATACTCGAAGAGACTGTCCGATCTTTCGACATCAAACCCCAATACGAGCAAATCATTAAGACATTCCCTGTAAACTGAGCAGGGTTGGATGAAGTGCTCATCGACACTTATATCTCCTAAAAACTTGGCAAGTTCAACGAGCTCTTCATCGTTTATTCCAGGAAGAAATACTGATCTAACAGTTAAAATACAGTCCATATCGACAGCATTCTCGATATTTTCAAGAACTTCATGGAATTTGTTTGCTCCAGTGATCTTTGCGTACGTTTTTGGATTAGATGTATCTAAGCTGACCATCGCAATATCAATTAAACCGTTTAAATCTGTAAAGTCCATGGTTCCATTTGTCTGTAGATCTATTCTAACATCTCCAAACATCTCCCTTAACATCTCAATTATCTTAGCAACTCTATTAACCCCAGCCAAGAGAGGTTCCCCGTACTGTGAAATCGTAATTGCCTTTGGGTTTAAATCACCGTAATATCCAGGTTTTGGGGCAGTTTTGTTCATCAATGCCACTTTAGAGTAGCAGTAAATACAGTTCAGATTGCACTTGGTTGTGATCTCATAAGATGGGTGATGTTTGGGCTCTTTAATGGAAATATCTAAACCTTCACAATAGATGCAATGTTTAGGATATTTGAGCTTAAGAATAAAATCTAAAAACATGTTAAGACGCAACAGCCTCAGCAACTGGCTGTTCAACTTCTGGTTGCTTAGGCTCCGCCAACAACTCTATCTTCCTTATCTCTACCCTCCTCAAGGGATAGATCTTCTTCGCGTTCTTGTATATCTCAGATGGTATCCTTCCAAGTATGCACTCCTGCAGGAACTGGACGAAGTTCTTCTGACTTGCATTGTTTATTATAATCTCTCTCATGATCTTTCTGATCGCACTCTTCTGAGAAGTCTTGCACCTCTTTATGGTAAAGGCAACTGGCTTAACCCTTAAAACGTAGCCATCTGCAGTAGTTACATCTATTACGTCATCGATCTTGCTAGTCCTTCTTCTGATTAAGCTGTTTATGTACTCTCTCATCATCTCAAATCGATGGAATTTAGTGTAGGCGTTGTCACCAGACACCTTGTAAACTTTGAATATCAGCTTCTTGTACGGATTCTGGTTAGAATAGTCGTTTGTAAGCTCTGCCAATGTAACTTCTACAGTCCTGTTTATTACCTTGTTTGGATCGTCTGCTGGAGTCTCTCCAATTTCAGCCAAACCAAAATACTCTGGAGCAATGAGCGTGTACCATTTCTTTTGGCTCCACTTATCCCTTACTCTTGCCGGTCTCTTCCTTGCCATAAGGCTTAGCACTTGGGATCAATTAATAAATCTTTTCACCCAACGATGACTAGATGATTGAAGAGGTTGCAAGGCTCTTGGTAAATTCGAAGCATGCTGTCGTGTTTACAGGTGCTGGTATCTCAGCTGAGAGTGGTATACCGACTTTCAGAGGTGCAAACGGTTTGTGGAGTAGGTATGATCCTGAAGAAGTCGCATCAATTCAGGGATTTATGAGAAATCCAAAAGCGTTCTGGGCATTTGCAAAGGAATTAATTGTTAAGACGAAAGCAAAGCCCAACGCTGGGCATTACGCAATTGCGGAACTTGAAAAGATGGGAATAGTCAAGGCTGTTATAGAAAAGTTGCTTGCAGAACCTCGCTTTTCACAGTAGTTCCGAAAGTAGTTAGTTTTGGCAATTAGAGTTTATCATATAAACTAATAATATGTTAATATGATAAAATTATGTATTAACGATTTGCTTTAATACACAGATGTAATATTTTATCTATCTCATTCTCATTCATTAAATAGTTTAAATAATAAATCTGATTGCCAAAAATACCCTACTTTCGGAACTACTGTTCAAAGCGGGGATACGCAAGAGTGTAAAAGCGTTGGTGGCAGTTTTAAAATATCTAAAGCACGATTAAATTTTTGTGGGGATGTTCCCCATGAAAAAAGAAGTTCAGATTACAGTAGTTGGGAAAGTTTGGAATGCAAACAAGGGAAAGATTTTAGCCCTGAACAAGTGTTTAAACAAATATTTCAAAGCAGTTAAGTTTTTCTTAAGCTTTAACTCAACGTCAAAGACTTACTTGCACAAAAACGGCTACGAAAAAGCTAAGCAAATGTTTAGTCTAAACACAGCTTTAATCCAAACAGCGAGAGACAAAGCAGTAGAAATTCTAAAGAGTTTCAACGAAAGGAAGAAGAAGGGTAAAGTTAGAACTGAAAGACCTAAATTAAAGAGGATTTCGATTAGATTCGATAAGAGGTGCTACTTCTTCGCTAAAACGACCAATGTTCTAACACCGTATTGGCTAACTCTTAGTCTAAACAGAAAAACAAGAGTTTCTCTACCAATTAGGTTTGGAATAAGGCAAGAGGAGTTAATCGAAGAAGCTTTGCAAGGAAAATGGAAGTTCTGCACGGTAGAATTAGTTAAGAAGAACGGAGAATGGTACGCTCATTTCGTCCTTAAGAAAGAGGTAGAATTAATCAACGAACCAGAAACATTCGTCAGTGTAGATTTAGGCGAATGGAATGTAGCGGTTGTGGTAGCCATATCAAGGCACAATCCGTCAAAGCCGATGAAAGGTCAGTTCTGGAGTTATGCAAAGATAAGATACATTAGAGGAAAGTACGCTCACATTCGAAGGAATTTGCAGAGGAAGAAAAGAATAGACTTGGTTAAAAGAATTGGAAGTAAAGAAGGTAGAATTGTTAATCAAATACTCCACACAATAGCCAAAGAAGTAGTCGAATACGCCAAACAATTCCCCAAACCGATAATTGTCATGGAACGACTAAAGAACATTAGAGAAAACATGAATGGATCTGTTAAGCTTAATAGAAGACTCCATGCATGGGGTTTTGGAAAATTTCAAACATATATTGAATATAAAGCTAACTTAGAGGGTATCCTTGTCGTGTACATTAATCCTAAGAACTCGTCTAAGCGTTGCCACAGGTGTGGGCACATTGCCCGAAAAGTTGAAGGCAGAGAATTTAGATGTCCTAAGTGTGGTTTGATCTACAATCGAGATTTAAACTCTGCAATTAATTTAGCCCGCTCCTTAACGAGAGGAGCGGGATGGGGCTGTCGTGAGCCAGCCCTTAACTCCCACATGAAGCCTTGCCGAAAAGGCGGGTGGAACGGGAGAAGCTCCGCTTCATGCGGAGTGGCTCACAACTCAAAACATAGACATGCTTCATCAAAAAGCTGGGAGTAAAAGAGTTTTGGAGCTACACGGCTCTCTAAAATACGTTAACTGTCTTAAATGTGGAAAAACTTACGAATGGGAGGATATAGTCGACAAGATCGACGACATCAAATGCGAAAACTGCGGTAGCGTATATCTAAAGCCGAGAATAGTGTTTTTCGGTGAACAACTGCCAAGAGATGTGCTAAACGAAGCAATCAGAGAAGCTGAAAATTCGGATGTATTTATTGTTGTAGGTTCATCCCTTCAGGTTTACCCTGCAGCGAGTTTACCTTTTATAGCTAGGAAGAGTTGTGCTAAACTGATACTGATAAACAAAGACCCTACGGATAAGGATTGGATGTTTGATATAATTGTTTACGGAAGGGCTGGCGAAATTCTGACAAAAATTGTCGAAAAAGTCAAAGAGATGATTTAGCCTCAGAAATCGGCAAATTCATCACTTTTCAGCACTGTTTTTTCTTCATCGGCTGTAGTTGGTTACATCCATGTTAAAATTAACTTTGCGGTATTTTTACCAAATTTTAGTTTAAACTTTTCATAATCACTAGTTTCAATAATTGTATCAATGTAATTCAATTGTGACCAAAAAATATTTTAATGGATTGAATTTAAACAAACCTGATGTCTACAAAGCTATATACAAATCTTACAGAGATTGATCCAAAAATTATTCCTAAAGAGTTGGAGGTTTATACGATCATTGGACTTGACGAAATGGAGTCGATAGATAGCTTTGCAAGAAAATACGTTGGTGTTGTGATAGATCGTAAGATAAACAAGATTGCTACCGTTAGGGAAATCGAAGGTAAAGAACCCGAGAATAATATTAGGTTCGATAATCTACCAGTTCGGAGTCAAACAACTCTTGTAAAGAGAATTCTTGAAGTTGAGTACAACCTTAGCACCTATGACCTTTCAAAAAAGCTGAGAAAGATCAGAAAACCAAAAGTTTTGAACGATGTTTTCACAATTTTCCCCGAAACGGATACACGAGTACTAAAAGATAATGACAGATTTTACTTATCCATACACATCTGTCATGAAGTAATATCTCGGAAAACTATTTGGGAAATTGTGGGAAAAGACACAAACAAGTTGAAGGAGTTTCTAAAGTCTTGTCCTGACATTTTACTTAAGGATTTGGCTTCAAAATACAGGGAGGCGTATGCACCGTTAGAGGTTAGGAAAGTTGGCAAAAATGCTATTGACGATCTTTATAAATATCATGAAAAATATTTTTCAATTGAGGAATTGAAGCAAAGATTTGGTGAACCCGATTACAATCAACCAATAATTATCGCAAAGTCTGTAGGTCGAAAGAAAAACAAGAATCCTATCAATTTATTACCTCAATTCTCAGCTATTGTGTACAATGCGCAGTATTTAGAAGAGCATGAGGCTAAGAAGTTCTTAGATTTCGTTAGATTGTATCCTAACGAAAGACTTGAACTTCTACAAAACTTGCTAAGTTCGATTGAAACCGATGTCATAACTAAAGAGCCAGTAACCGTTGATGTAGAAACTCTCAATGAAGCTACAATTGTTGTTAGAGATGGCAAGAAGCAATTGAAGCCTTTAACGGCTTACGAAATTGACAGGAGGACACAATCGAAGAAATCGATATTCAGATGGATTTATAGCATTTTTAAAAAGACAACACGTCCCAAAGGAAAACATCTTGTTACCTTTTGAAGTTCCAGAACTAATTCAGCACTTGAAAACAATTCCGATGATAATAGTGGTCGATAAGAACGCTAAAGTTGATCGAAAAAGTTGTCATGATGATATACGATATATAATCAGCTGTATAAACGCAATACGCAGATTTGGCGTAGATTTGCCTTATTTTGATTATGCAAACAAGTTCAAATTTAAAGATTGGAATCTTTGCAATGACAAGGAGTTTGGCGACTTTCTAAACTTTGTGAGAGATGTCTCTAAAGGCAGTAAAATTTCGTTTGCCTTCATCGTGTTACCTGAAAAGATTCCAGATGAAAAATTTGACAAAATTAAGAGGAGATTGCTTGAGCTGAACATTATTTCGCAAGTCATAAACGACAGCACATTTCCACTCGACCCCGCTAAGAAAAACTGTATCTTGCTACAAATTTTATCGAAACTTGGAATAAAATATTATGCTCTTCAAAGACCTTTCGAGTATGACTATATTGTTGGTTTGGATATCACACCTACAAAAACTGGAGCTTCATACGTTGCTGGGTGTGCGGTTATGTTCGATTCCCAAGGATACATACGAAGGACTATACCGATTGAGCTTGAAGATCAGGCCGGTGAAAAGGTAGATGCCAAAGGAATTATTCGAGAAAATGATAAATCTAATGGAACGAAAATACGAGATGCCAATTACTGGAAAAACAATGCTATTCCTTAGGGATGGGAGGTTTTATCTTCGGAAATCGAAGCACTCAACGAAATAGTCGGAGATTACAGCATCAACTTGACTATTATGAACATCGAAAAGAGGCATGGTTTTAGATTTCTATCTGACAAAACCCTTCCGAGGAGGATTTACACAAAAATTGGTAGTGATGTTTACTTGCTCCCTCACAGGCTACCCTTTACAAAAGGAACGCCGATACCCGTTAAGCTAAGTGGAAAGATGACTACAATCAGTGGTTGTCTTGCTGAGGCAGAAATAACCAAGAGAGATGTCGAAGACATCTATTGTCTTACAACGATCAACTACGCCACACTCTATGGGATGATGAAACTGCCTGCTCCTGTCCATTATGCTCATCAGTTCGTAAATGCGTTAAGAAAGGGTTGGAAAGTTTTAAATGAGGAATTTTTACGTGAAGGTTTGCTTTACTTCATTTAACGTTCTTAGGCTCAATATATTCCTTTGGAGCAATCTCAATCGGCTCTAAGTACCTCCTAAGCACTTTAGGAATTTCTACTCTTCCATCTTCAAGCTGGAAGTTTTCGATTATAGCTGTTATAGCCCTTGTTGTAGCTATAGCTGTAGAATTCAACGTATGCACAAAACCTTTAGTTGGTGCTCCTCTCTCCTCTGCATATCTAATGTTCAGTCTATAACTCTGCCAGTCTGTGCAGTTGCTACATGAGACCATCTCCCTAAATTTACCCTGAGCGGGCATCCAAGCTTCTAAATCGTATTTCTTCGATGCAACAACACCTAAGTCACCTGAACAAACATTTACGACTCTATAAGGAATTCCAAGCCCTTGCCAGAGTTTCTCAGCATTCTCAATCAACTTCTCATGCCAATCCCAACTCTGCTCAGGTAAACAGTAAACAAATTGTTCAACTTTGTTAAAGATGTGAACCCTGAATATACCCTTGGTATCCTTGCCATGAGCTCCAGCTTCCTTCCTAAAGCAAGGACTCACGCCAGCATAAAGCAAAGGTAATTCGTCTTCAGCTATAACCTCATTCATGTGCATACTGGCTAAGGGATGTTCTGAAGTGGCAATGAGATACAAGTCCTCATCTTCAATCTTGTAAAGCATTTCCTCAAAATCGCTCAGAGCCGTAACACCATAATATGCTCTCCTGTTAAGCATGTAAGGTGGCATTACGATCTTAAATCCCTGCTCGGCTAAGAATTCAAGTGCATACATTGTTAAAGCGAAATCAAGCCATACTAAATCGTCAAACATGTAGTAGAATCGTGATCCAGCTACTTTCCCGGCTCTGAACGTGTCAACAAATCCAAACCTTTCGACATAATCAGCATGCCCAATCACTGGTCTATCTAGAACCTCATAATCTACATCAAAACCTTCGGTCTGCTTAAGGAAAGAATCCAAGTGATCCTTGTAAACCTTATACCTACCCCAAAACCTTATTGGAACGTTATCCTCATCGCTTTCACCAATTGGAACACTCTCGTGTATTATGTTAGGAATAGAAAGCAGAATACCTTTAAGCTCCTCCTCAACCCTTCTAAGCTCCTGCTCTCTCTCCTTTATAGCCTGAGAAATCTCCTTAGCCCTTGCTATCAACTCTGGACTTCTTTCACTCCTAATCCTCTGAGAAATCTTGTTACGCTCATGTCTGAGTTCATCAAGCTCTTTCATAAGTTTTCTGTAAATCTTATCAAGTTCAATTGCCTTGTAAACTATCTCAACATTTTCTCTTCTCCTTCTCTGAGATTCGATAAGAATTTCAGGATTGTTTCTCAGAGCCTTGAGTATGCTCCAGTGATAGCTTAGCATCGTCTTATGTTTTCATTACGAGTTATAAAACGTTTGGTATACTATCTATCTGTTCATAGTATTCATGAAGCGCCTACTGTTGGTAGTGTTGATTGTAGGGTTGCTGTCCTTGAGATGCGCACAGAAGCCGAGCGTTGAGACAACGCTAACGGCAACTCCAACAGCAACCATCGCAACTACAACAACGGTTGCAAAGACACCAGCTTACAGAGCGTCTGTAGAAAGCCTTTAGCAGTGGGATTCGGGGTTTCGAAAGCTGAACACGTTGTGGAATTGATAAAAGCAGGAGCCGACGGAGTTGTCGTTGGAAGCGCTCTAGTCGAGATCATAGAAAACATGGTGAAGACGCTTCGGAAGAATTGAAGAAAAAGGTTAAGGAGTTGAAAGGTCTTGCTGTGCTTTCTAAAGTTATTCTAATAAGTTCCATAGGTGCTTCAGCTCCAGGCCCATTAACAGCCGCTACAGCTGCTATAGGAGATCAAAATGGATGAAGGGGTTGTTTTTGGGTCAGCATAGAGCATTTAGTAGTTGAATTATCCTTGTCCTTCTGATAAGTAGTTTTGGAATAGCGACTATTCTAACCGCTAAGTGGATTTCATCAGCTTTGAGTTTTGTCGGTGGCGTATTTCTGCTTTTCTTTGCATACCCAACTGTCAGGGATGCAATAAAGGCCAGAACCATTAGATCCTCAGCCACTGCCACTTCACCGTTACTCATGGGTGTAAGCCTTTCCGCCTTTAACCCGTTCTTCATAGCATGGTGGGTTGGTGTTTGTTCACAGCTTATTGTGGAAGCTCTGGAGTACTGGGGAAGTGCAGGAATAGCAATTTTCTACTTCTCCCACGTATGGCTGGACTTTGCCCGACTTATAGTTCTTGCACGAATGATGTCTCTCAGTGGTATGATTGTCAAGGTATATAGAGTCCTTTTGCCGGTGCTGTCTGCTTTTGTTGCTTTGATCGCCGTTGGTTTTTATTTACTACGGAATCACAAGAAAACGGTTACTATTTTGAGTTTAGAACAGCACAATAAGAACGAGGAATAAAGCTATCTGATTCTTCCTCTTCCAAGGGATGCGAAGATTCCAACGATACACAGCACTGTAAACAGCATAAAAGAAAGTCTGGCACTCTCAATCAGCATGGGATAGTACTCGGGAGAGATCTCAACCCTTCCCATTAAAATTGAGAAAACAAGCATAACAAGCGCCATGCTTAATATCTGCCCTATTAAACGCATTGTTGCAACTGTTGCAGATGCTACTCCAAAGAATTTTCTCTCAACAGAACTCATTATCGCATTCGTGTTTGGTGAAC
>CAZFVO010000036.1:0-15982 GCA_964522325.1 uncultured archaeon
CTTTGCAACATCGTAACCGCAAACAAACGCTTTTCCTCCGTCTGGTTTTATCAATCCTGTGAGTATTCTTACGGTTGTTGTTTTTCCTGCTCCATTCGGACCAAGATACCCGAATATTTCCCCCTTCCTGACATTGAACGATATTCCCTTCAAAATTCTTTTACCGTTGAAAGACTTCTCGACATTCTCGACTTTTATCACCGCCATCGAGATCACCAGTTGAGATGAAATCTTTGGATTATAAACGAAATAAACCTTTTTCGATTTATAATCTAAACTATTAAATTTTAAATCGAAACAAGTTTATAAGTTTACATTCTACGCTAAATCATGATTGACGATAAAGATAGAACGATAATAGCAAAGCTTCAGGAGGACGGTAGAACTCCAATTGTGAATATATCAAAGGAGATCGGACTTTCAAGTATGGGTACAAAGAAGAGGATAGATAAACTCGTAAAAGAAGGAGTTATAAAGATTAAAGCTCCCGTAAACACTGATAAATTGGATTTGAAGCTTGCACTAATCGCTATGGAGCTCGAAAGCGGTTCCGCTTTGAGGAAACTCATTAAAAAATTTGAAAACTGCCCCCGCATAATCAAATTCTTCGTCACTACTGGCGCATACAATCTCTTTGCCTTAGTATGGGCTGAAGATTACCACACCCTCGAAAGCATAAGTTTGGAAAGCTGTTCTTTGAGAGCACAAAAAGGAGTAAAGAGATTCGAGTTTTATCCGATAATCGAAATTCACTACGATCCCTTTATCGATTTGAAGGTTACCGCGAAAAAGGTGTTCAAGAAACCACCGTGTGGTGTTGATTGCCAATCCTGTGTAAGATACGAGAGAAATAAATGTTTAGGCTGTCCAGCAACTCCCTTGTATAGGGGCAAGCTGTAACGTCACAATCTTTGTAGGCTGAAAGCCCTTTTACAGTATTCGAAAGTTGGCAATTAGGCTAACCTAAATAGGGTTGAGAATTTTTATCTGATTGCCAAATGTTCCATATAGAACAGTGCAAGAAAGTCATTCGAACTCGAATATGCAGTAACCGTTCTCAGGTTGCTTTTTTACTCTCTTAACCCTGATGTTCTCACCGAAAGTCTTTGCGAAGTTCTCTGCAAAGCTCAAACAGAATTTATCGCACCAAACGTTGAAGTATCTGTACATGGGACACTTACTCCTCGTTATCAGCTTGTTACCGCTTATTTCAGCCGAAAATTCGAAGTCGTGTCCCATCTCCTTCAACACACCGAAGAACTTCTCGAACCCCTTCTTTAAACCCTCCAAACCCTCCTCTTCTTTTACGAGTTTTCCAAAAAACATTCCGACCTTACCTATCATCAACGACCTCCGATAACGTTTTTCATGAGAACCTTAAACTCTTTCCTCTTCCTCTCCCAACCCCTCTTTATCCACCTCGAAAAAGCCCAGTAGCCGAGTTTAATCGGAATGTTCTTGTATCCTCTAAAGAATTCCTTAAACAGCTTGTCCACCCAATAAACATTGTGATCCATGCAAACCGCCATAAGCTCGTAATGATACTCTCTGAGGTTTTCTTTCGTAAATGATTTCATCTTTCTCAAGGCGCAGACTTCCATTGGAATGAATATTAGTGGAACTATTAGAGAACAGTAATCTCTAAGCCTTTCGACGAGTTCTATGGTTTTTACGATATCCCCCTCCCTTTCATCGGGCAAACCTATTATTAACGTTGCAGCTGGAACCCAATTGTTCTCGTGCATAATTGCGAAAGCTTCCTCAACCACATCGCACCACTCGCTCGGATGAAAAGGTAGGCACTTTCCATGCATGTACTTCTCCATAAGTCTCGTGCTTCCCGTCTCTACACCAGTCTGAACTCCAAACATGTTTATCCTTTCACCCATACCCACGATTTCGTTTATACCCTCAACTATGGACGGTTTGGAAACTACTGCAGCTAAGGAGCAGTGACTAACGCCTATGTAATCCGAAACTTCGCTAACCGCTTTAAAAAGCTTTAAAACCTTCTCTTCGTTGGGTATGAACTTCGGATCCTTACATCCGTAAAGCAAAACGTCTTCAGCATGCAGAATTACTCCCTTGGTTTCCCTAACGCAAACCTTTGACTCCTCAACAACCTTCTGTATAGGTATATCCCTCTTCAGCTTTAAGGTTTCACTGCAGAACTTGCAACCCCTCCCACAACCCCTCGAAATTTCGATTAAGCCGTTTATAGACGGTCTCTTTATCGTCGGAATGTCCTCAACTTTTGTAGGCTTACCCCTTACAATTTTCGGCAATTCCTCTCCTCTCAAAGCTTTTCTGAAGACATCTGCAACTACGTATTCTCCTTCTCCAATTATTATACAGTCCACCTTACTCTTCCAATACTCATCCCACTCGAACTGCCAAGCTCCCGCCCCGCCGACTATAACCTTTATTCTATCCCTGTAAGGTTCAAGAGTTTTTATCAAGTTGATAAATTCTATACGGGTTGAAGGATCACCACCAAGTATCGATGAAAATGTAACGCTGACAGGTCCAAAGCCGAGAGGATCCATCACGGAAATCCCGACAACCTTCGCTTTGTCCAAATACTTTTCGATGTCGTAGGGATGAACCGTCACGACATCGAAACCCTCATTCAATAACGATGCTTCAATCTTTCTCAAACCGTAAGGTGCCTGAGTTACTTCACCGTTCTTGCACTTTATCTTGGGATAAAAGAACATTTTTATGAACCAAGATGGGACTACTGTTGGAGGAGAGCACGTCCCGAATCCCAAGAACTCCTTGCCGTGATGGTTGCTCATCTCCGTTGCTGGAGCTGTTAAAACTATCTCACTCATACTCATCACCTCTCTTAAATAGCAATCTCTTAACAATTTCAAATGCAACTTTTATATTCTTATTTTTAATCTCTTTCCAAATAAATTTAGGTCTCAGATAGAAACGCATGTAGCAGTATCTAAACAGTCTTGAAATTTCCTTTGGAGTTAGATAGAAGTTCTTTAGGACTGGCTTAGCGCAGGTGTATTCGTCGAAGTTTTCTGTTAGAAGCCAGCCCTTTTCTTTAGCCTCCTTATATATCTCTGTCCCAGGATAGGGTGTCAGGATTGAATACTGGGCGTAGTCCGGATTTAGCTTTATCGAGAACTTGAGTGTTTTCATCATATCTTCCTTAGTCTCCATTGGTGCACCAATTATAAACGAGCAAACCGTGAGAATACCGTGTTCCTTTGTCTTCTTTACGGCATCTTTCACTTGATCGAGACTGATCCTCTTGCGATAGTATTCATTCAATATCTTCTGATTTGCTGATTCAACTCCGTAATATATACAGTTGCACCCAGCATCCTTCATCTCCTTTATTAATTCGCCATTTATAGTGTCCACACGTGATGAACAGCTCCATTCGATATCGAGACCCCTCTTCTTAATCTCCTCACATATCTTTAAGACCCTCTTCTTGTTTAGGGTGAACGTGTCGTCTCCAAACCCAACATACCTTGCCCCAAATTTATCCTGAAGCCATTCGATTTCATCTACAACGTTTTCCGCACTTCTCGCCCTGAAACGCCTTCCCATAAAGAGAGAAGATGCGCAATATCTGCATCCGAACGGACAACCTCTCGAGGACATCATCGGAAAGTGCTCGAGCTTTTGACCGAGTACTGAATACTTTTCGAGTGGTAACAGATTGTAAGCAGGGAAAGGTAGTTCGTCCAGATTTTGTATAAACTCCCTCTTACCGTTATCAACTATTCTACAGTTTTCCTTGTAAATTAAACCCCTAACTCCCTCAAGAGTTTCGCCCTTCTCAATCCTTTCAGCAATTTCAAGCATCGTGTATTCGCCCTCACCGATACAAACCGCATCAACATACTCATGCTTCAGAGCGGAGTAAGGCATGAAGGAGACGTGAATACCTCCTAAAACTACGAAAACATTTTCCAAAGCCTCTTTAATCTTCTTAGCGTATTTTAAAGCTGTATTGAATGTAGGTGTTGTGGTGGATATTCCAACGATCAGACTGTCTTTAACCTTTTTGACTATTTCATCCAAACTGAGTTTTTCAACTACGTTGTCTATTATCCTAACCTTAAAGCCGTTTTCCCTCAAAATCGAGGCTATATACGCTAAACCGATTGGTGGCGTTTTGAATCCAGCTTTTGAGATTGCTTCAGTGTTTGAATGAGGGTTTATCAGAGTTATCATAACTAATCCCCTAAATGATGTTTGTATTTAAAACAATCTTAAGTCTTTCGGTTTATAATTTATATTTTTTATTATCTTTATTTGAATTATTTAACACGAAATAAACAATTTTAGTTTTACAGAGTAAAATAAAAACAAACAATTAATGTTATCATGATCTATGTGCAGGCCTTAAAAATTCTCTTGAGCCAGGAATGTAGGTGAAGGTATCCTATTACTATCGGAGCTTGTATTATTGGTATTAAAGCTGGGACTATTGCTGATTTCAAGCTTAGAGCCATCACCGCAATTGCAGCAGCGACGCTTTGATTTTTAGTTGCGGATATAAACGCTACAGCCATGTGGTCGCTGTAGCTGACGTTGAAGATTTTGTCTAAGATTGTTATAACCCCGAAGAGGGTGAATAGCATTGCGGATTGTAAGATAACTATTTCCGCAACTATCTTTGGTTTTTCGACGACAATCTCAGCTTTGCTCGCCACGAGCAGCCCTATTAAAATTAGCATCGTAATCATCGTAGCCAAAGATAGTATTGGCTTAAGATTTCCTTCTATCCTTTTAGCTATCTTAACCTTCTCCTCCTTTTCCAATCCCCTAAGTCTTCTGTGAATCAAAAACCATCTCGTTATCTGACCTGCTATAAAGGGCGTTACGAGTGTGTAGATCACTGCGGACACAATCTTCCCTATCGGAACTTTTACAGCCGAAACGCTCGCGTAAAAACTTAGATACGTAGGAATTGCTGGTAATGACCCTAAGAGACTTAAGACCGCAAGAATCGTTGCAAGTTCTATATTACCTTCGGCAATTAAAACGAATCCTATCGATGCACTCGATGCCGGGACTACGTTGGACGTAACAAATCCCAAGGAGAGATCAACGTCGCTGAAGAATTTTGCAAAAGTCATTGCTAAAATAGGAGAAACGATGAAAAC
Source organism: uncultured archaeon (assembly GCA_964522325.1). Lineage (GTDB taxonomy): Archaea > Halobacteriota > Archaeoglobi > Archaeoglobales > Archaeoglobaceae > Archaeoglobus_B. The sequence goes on from CAZFVO010000036.1 coordinate 5,139, forward strand.
GAAGAACATCGAAATCGTTATCTCTTTAAACATCCTCGCAGATTTTGCGAGTTCTTCGGTTCTTAGCTGAACCATAGAGGGGTAGATCGTCAGAATTGCTAAGGTTACTATGAGGTTTTTGACGAGTTTCGGATTCGATTTGAAGAAGTGGAAGTATTTGCAACCGATAATCAACCCCGTCAGTAAGGACAGAAAGGTGTAAATTATAAGGTATTTCCTCATATGCTGAGCAACTCTTCTAATCATTCCACCACCCCCACGAGAATTTCGTCATCTTTGAGGAAGAGCCTACTCCCCGGACAACCTAAAGAGACGTTTAACTCCCTAAATTTGAAGGGTCTTACAATAACCTCACTGCAAGCCCCCACTACGCACGAAAACTTGGCGTTAATGTACCTTCCGACCATGCACTTCGATCTGATTAACTTGTAGGCCTCATTTGGATTTAATATATAAACTAAAACATTAGGTTTGAATGCACACCTGTAATTTTCAAACTTCGAGAAAGCTAAAGCCTTCACGCCTCCAATCCTACAAAGCCCCTCCAATATCTTCTTTCCTGCCTCCAAATCTTTAACCCTCTTAGCCTTCAATAACACACTTTCAAGTTCCTTCTCCTCCATCCCGAATACGTATCTCGCCACGGGACATGAAATGTCCCCAACCCTAACCGTGAAGGGCTCTTCGACCTTAACCAAAGCTTCGCAAACCTTGACCTTTTCGACGCTCTTTCCAATTACGGTGTCGTCGAATATCAGCTTAACACCTACTATCTTCCTCTTTTTCATCATCTTACCACCAGAACGGAACATTTCGAATGTCTGAGAACCGCTTCAGCAGTTGAACCAAGCAACCTTTCCAAAATTCCACCTTTGCCAAAAGCACCCAATACGACAAGATCGTAGTTTTCGCTCCTCCTGACTATTTCAATCCAAGGCTCACCGATTACAACTTCAATCTTAGCATTTCCTATCTCTTTAGCAATTTTTTCAGCTTTTCTCTTAGCTTCATCGATTAAATGCTTTTTAACTTTCTCAACATCGTAATCCACCCCAATAGTAAATTCTTCATAGATATCGAACGGATCTTCGTCTATCACGTGTAGAATAGTGACCTCTTCAGGCTTCAAAGCGTTTATACATTTTATCGCCTTCTTTGAATTCTCCGAAAAGTCGGTTGGATACAAAACTTTCCTGAACATATTTTGAATATATCTAAACTAAATAAACGTTTTTCGATTTAAAATTCAAACAAAATTATTTATTTTTAAAATTTTTATTGAATTCTTAAATTACACACTTCTAAAAGTTTCAAACTTAGTTTTAATCAGCGCAGTGATTTATCCTATCCGAAATCTAGCCAAATCAGATATCATCATATAACGGTCGCTAGAATATCAGAGAGACAAGCTAAAAATAGAAGTCCAGTGATTAGAAACAGATTTTCGAAATGACTATACCAACAGCTATGAATCTGTATTCCCATACCTAAAAGCTATCACAACAGGAGTTACAGAGAGCAAAGCTCCAAAGATAGGTGATGCTATAGCACTTCCAAGAATTATTGTTTTCACATCTATAAGGTACATTGAAGATTGCTCTAAAGTTTTCATTCGTCGCTACTCCAAAAATATAATAGATTCTCTAACGAAGATTCCATTAAACATTCAAGGCTTACTCTACCTAACTGCGATGCCATTCTATTTCAGAGGGTTTGACGGAATAACTAACTACTTTACACCAGAAGGATATCCTCTTATTAACACATTCTACTGGATTGCTTGGGTTGAACTTCTATGTGGGTCTTTTTAACTATTTACTAGCAATTCCTGTGGATGGGGTAGGCTGCTAAACGATGGAGTAAGATCAGTCTACATAACGTTTTAAGTCGAAGCCTCGAAAGACAACTCAGCTTGGAAGCTTATAGATAACTCTGTTCTGTGGGCATCGAAGTTTGAATATAAGGTTGAACAAGTAACACAAGAAATAGCAAAGCTTGTAGAAGAAGCTACTAAAAAAGCAAAGGAATCCATAAAGGAAGAAACTATCACTACTGCTATTACCACTAAAACAATCGCTGTTGAATTAACAAAAACTCCTAGATTTGAAGCGCTTATATCAGCATTAATTTTAATTATTAGTAATTTTATATTTTAAAAAGTTAATTTTTAAATATTTAATTATTTTTAATTTTTGCATCTCAACATTTGTGGGCTAATCCCACGATCTCCTCAAACTTAACGTCATTTATCCGCAGATAAGACTCAAGACCTTCAAGGATCTTAGGAATAACATCGTAGCTGTAGTAGAAGGCACTACCAATCTGAACGGCTTTAGCTCCAGCTAAAGCAAATTCCACAACATCTTTCCAGTTTGTAATTCCTCCGCAGCCTATAACTGGAATGCTTACCTCTTCAAATATATCCCAAACGCACTTTAAAGCTATTGGCTTTATAGCTTTTCCGCTTACACCACCGCTTATGTTGCTCAGAATCGGCCTTTTGCTAACTATATCAATCGCCATACCTTTTACTGTGTTTATCGCAACTATTCCATCTGCTTTAGCAGACTCGCATACCTTGGCAAGCTCCACATAGTCTAAATTTGCTGAGACCTTCGCAAAGACTGGTTTATCTGTAGATTTTTTCACACTCCTTACTATCTCATAGACCAAGTCAAAATCCCTACCAACTTCAAGTCCTAAGCCCTTAGCATGGGGACAGCTCAGGTTTAGTTCAAAAGCATTTGCAGAATCAAAAATCTTGATAAGCTCAGCAAACTCTTCTGGCGAGGACCCGTATAAGCTAACAATTAGGGGACAAGAGCGGTTAAAGTTTTCAAGCTCTTTGGCGAAATCTTTAGCTGGGGGAGATGCCAAGCCTACAGCATTTAATATTCCACACTCCCAGCTTATTACACAGGGATTTCTGTAACCTTCTCTTCCCTCTAATCCTACGGACTTTGTGACAACAGCGCCAGCATGTTCAGCAATTCTGTTTAATGATTCTACGTGACTCCCAAGAATCCCACTAGCCAGCATAATAGGATTTCTGAGTTTTAAAGTCGAAATTTCAACTTCGAGCATCGTTTAAGGTAAAGTATTAACGAATTAAAGTTTGCGATACTTATATTTGTATCATACAAATGATGTTATCGAAAAGCTTATAAGTATTACAGAATTCACGCATAATGGTGATAAATATGAAAAAAGCAATAGTAGCTGGCTTTATATTGACATTATTTGTCGTTTGCAATGTTGCAAGTGCACACTTTACAATGATTCTACCAAAACTTGATGCCAAAGCTGAAGATTACTTAGCTGAACTTGGTGAAACAAAGACTCTTTACATCCTTTGGGGTCATCCATTCGAGCACGTATTGTTTGACTGTCCGAACGTTGAGGTAATACTTAGAGATCCTGATGGAGTTATGACGAAGCTTACACCTGAAGAGGTAACGGTTGAGGGTGTAAAGGCTTGGAAGGTGTCGTTTAAGGTTGAGAAGATGGGTGACTACATAATTGCTGTGAAACTTTACGCAAAAGAGCACAATCTGCTTGATTACACGAAAGCCATAATACACTGCGGTGAAGAAGCGTGGGAAGGTTGGGATGCAGTTGTTGGGCAAGAGGTGGAGGTAATTCCATACACGAGACCATACGGTATTGAGGAGGGCTTTGTTTTCAGCGGTAAGGCTTTGTTTAATGGCACACCTTTGGCTAACGCAGTAGTGGAGGTTGAAAAGTACCACACGAAAGATGAAGCTGAACCGATTGTTAAGCTTGCAGAGGAGAAGTTCAAGCAAGATCCACCTATGATGTTTACGAGAGTCGTTAAGACCAATGATAAGGGTGAGTTTGCCTACACGCTCGATGAACCTGGTATCTGGTTCGTTGGTGCATATGCCGAGAGCGAAGGTGGTATAGAAAAGAGGGGAGTTATAATAGTTCCAGTGCTTGAGAAGTTCCCACCAAAGGCTGAAGCAAAGGCAACGGTAGATTTGAGTGGATTGGAGAGCAAGATCGATGAATTAAGCAAGAAGATAAGTACACTCGAAAGTAAGATAAGTGCCTTAGAGGGAGCAAGCAACCAAAGCATTAGCTACGGAGCTATAGGCCTAGCTATAATAGCAATAATAATAGCCATCGTAGCGATTGCGAGGAGGTAAGGAATGGTTCACATAAGCGACGGTGTATTAGCACCAGAGATCTGGATTACTGGATATGTTATAACCGCAATTATCCTATTTTTTACTTTAAAGAAAATTAAGGCCGAGGATATACCAAAGATTTCAATTGTCACATCAGCATTCTTCATAGCATCGCTCATCCACGTTCCAATAGGACCAACTTCTGCACATTTGATCTTAAACGGTCTTATGGGAATTTTGCTCGGTGTATACGCTTATCCAGCTGTTTTCATTGGATTGCTCTTACAAGCCTTGCTGTTTCAGCATGGAGGTATAACAACTCTTGGAATAAACACGGTAGACATGGGTGTTCCCGCTTTAATTGCTTATTACATCTTTAGAATTAGGAAGAATCCGATTACAGCTGGTATTGCATGTGGACTGGCTGTGTTCTTAGCAGTACTTCTGACTTCAATCGTGCTAATGCTAAGTGGTGTAGAGTACTATGAAACGGCAATTCTGCTCTTCATAGCGCACATACCGATTGTGATAGTTGAGGCGGTTGTGTCTGCATTTGTTGTAGCGACTCTTTTGAAGGTTAAGAAGGAGGTGATAGCTTGAGGAAATTTATCATTGCCTTAATAGTTCTGCTGATGCTAGTTCTTCCTGTCAACGCACACAGGATGTACGTGAACTACAAGGTTTCAGAGATCGAAGTGTATTCGTGGTATGGCGGTGGAGCTAAGGTTGTTAGTGGAGACGTGAAGGTTTACAGATCCGATGGTAGTCTTTACGTCGAAGGTAAAACAGACCAAAACGGTACGTTCAGATTTAAGCCAGAAATAGGCGAAAGTTATAAGGTTGTCGTCGAATCGATGGGGCATAGAGCTGAGTGCTATGTAAATCTAAGCTCTGCCCAAGTTGTGATCAAGGAAGAGCCAATATACCTTAAGGTAATATCTGGATTGGGTTACCTCATGGGATTGGCTGGAATTTCATCACTCTATGTTGCGAGGAAGAAGAGATGAAGCACCATTTAATAGACAGATATTACAACTTGGATTCATTCATACACAAACTCGATCCGAGAGCCAAATTATTGGGCTTTTTTATTCTCATTTTCTCAATAGTGCTGATCAAAGACTTCTTAGCCTGTATTTTAGCTCTAGTTATATCACTTATTTTTCTTTTTCTATCAAAACTACCACTTAAATTTGCATTCGAGCAGTTGAAGTACGGTTTGATGTTTTTACTGGCTCTGTTCTTCACAATGCTGATATTTGGCCATAAACCGTTTGAAATGCTCCTAAGAGCTATTTCGGCTTTAATTCTAATATTCATAGCATTTGCAACTTCGAGGTTTGACATATCAATAAAAGCTCTCAACCGAATATGTTTTCCAAACAAGCTAACTCAGATACTGATGTTTGCATACCGTTACATATTCGTATTTGCTGAGGAATACGAAAAGCTAAGTATGGCTTTAAAGATGAAGGGTTTTGAAAGAAAAACGAATAAGTATACTTTTGAGACTATTGCAAAGCTGATGGCAACTCTTTTCATTAGAAGTTATGAGAGAGCCGAAAATGTCTATAATGCTATGCTCTTGAGAGGTTACACTGGAAATCCGAGCACGATTACCAATTTTAAGATTACGGCAAGGGATTTGATGTTCATTACGCTATCTTTATATCTTGCAATCTCTTTGCACATTATAGCATGGATGCTATAGAAGTTTCAAATCTAAGCTACGCCTATGAAGATCAAAAAGCACTTGAAGGTGTTACGTTCAGTGTTGAAGAGGGCGAAATCGTCACGATCCTTGGCCCGAATGGGGCAGGTAAAACAACCCTATTCTTAAACTTAGTAGGTATTTTGAAAGGTGACGGTATGATAAGACTGTTTGGCAAAAGGCTTGAGGATTACAGCAGAAAAGAACTCGTTAAAACGATAGGAATGGTTTTTCAGAATCCAGATGACCAGCTTTTTATGCCCACAGTATTTGACGATGTTGCATTTGGTTTGATAAATCTTGGATTTGAAAGGGATGTTGTTGTCAGGAGAGTCAACACGATTTTAGCAAAATTTGGGCTTAAGGACTATAAGGATAGATACCCACACCATCTAAGCTTTGGAGAGAAGAAGAAGGTTGCAATCGCCTCTGTTGTTTGTACAGAACCAAAGATTCTGTTGTTAGATGAACCAACAGCCAACTTAGATCCGATTTCGAGAGAGGAGTTGATAAAGATAATTAAAGATTTAAATAACGAGGGAATTACAATTTTAATCGCCACACATGACACGGATCTGGCCTTACGTTCTGATAGAGTTATGATACTTAATAAAAGAGTTATAAAGATTGGAAAGCCTAAAGATATATTTTCAGATTTAGATACACTCAAGCAAAATGGATTGGATGCTCCGCAAATCGTTAAGCTTTTCCTAAAGCTTGGTCTTAAAATACCTCAATCGTTAGATGAAGCTATTGAAATAATCAGGAATGAATTAAATGTGTACCATCGCAACTCTTCGATTTAAAAGGAATTCCCTCTCTGCAAAACGCACAGCTTATCCCAAGTTCATTACACTTATCTTCAATTCGCTTAAGTATTTTCAGCCGTATCTCCTTTGGTAGATACATGTAACTACCCATTCTAACATACGTATTCTTGTAGATCTTCGCTAAATCGGGTAGTACCCTCGAAAACCTTGACAGAATATCTCTTCTGAGTTTTAATGTCGATGTTACGACATGATCAACGAACTCACACATCTCCAAAACCTTCAAAGCCTCTTCTTCGGTTAGGAAAGGTATTATTGGATCCAAACGAAGTATAACAGGAATTCCACAATCTTTCAAAGTTTTAAGAGCATCTATCCTTTTCTCTGGTGGTGGTGCATTCGGTTCTATAATCTTTGCTGTCTTTAAGCAGGTTACGGTTATGCTTACAGCGGTTTTCTCTGGAAATAAATCTATATCTCTGGCTACGATATCGCTCTTCGTAACTATAAGAAGCCTTATATCGTAACATCTCATAATTTCCAAACATCTCCTCGTGATCTCAAGCTCTTTTTCGACTGGTGGATAGGGATCGCTGCTGTTGGACATAGAAATTATTGCATCCTTTGATAGTTTCTCCAAATCTTTCCTAAGGATCTTAAAGAGATCTTTCTTAACTCTAAGTTCCCTGAATTGGGGTATGTAAGTTGCATAGCAGTAGATGCAGTTGTGGATGCAGCCAGTGTAAGGATTAAAGGAGTATTTTTGTGGGCATGTGCACAACTTGGATTTCCATGGATCAAAGGGTCTGATGTAGTGCAACATCATGCCTTCTTCTTGTACTCCTCATATCTTTTCCTAGCTTCCTCAGCCTTATCATTCATTCCAAGTTTTTCATAAGCTTCCGCAACGTGTTTCCACCAAGATGGATCTTTTTCCGCTTCCTTTTCACAGTACTCAGCAAACTTCATCCATGCAGACTTAACTTTCTCATGTTCACCGAGTTTCTCGTATATCTTCGCAACGTCTTCCCAAAAAACGCCTTCTTCTTTGGCCTCTTTAATGTAATACTCTAACGCCCTTCTCCAACAAGTCTCAGCTCTATTCCTATCACCGACCTCCTCCCAAAGCTTTGCAACATCCTCCCAGTACCATGGCTCCTCCTCAGCATACTTTTCAAGACATTCACAGGCTTTTCTAAGATTTCCAGCCTTCTTGTAGAACTCGTAGGCTTCCTTCCAATAGTAGCTTTCCCCCTTCTCCCTAGCAAGCCTTTCATAAATTTCAGCAGCTTTTCCATACATCTCAGCTCTTTCATAGCACCAAGCAGCAGATTCCTGCATACCAGCCTTGAGATAACATTCTGCAGCTTTTACGTAGTCTCCCTTCTTCTCATACTTACGGGCTGCAGCCTTGTAATTTCCAGAACTCTCCAATGCCCTCGCACTTCTGAGTCTCTCAAGAACACTTAAATCTGGCTCACTTATGTACCAAATCCCAACTATTAAAGCCAAAACGTAAGCAACGACGATATATACTATGTGCATTGGATTGTTCCAAGTGTAACACTGATACAAGGCGTATCCAGATGACAAAAGACCCAACAGGGAGAGTATGGTATATTTAGATCTAGCGTAAACTAGTATTCCAAAAAGTATCGCAAATATTACCGTTATACATAAGAAAACTATTCCCAGTATCAGACGAATTAAGAACAACCAACCGAAATTGTAAACTATAACTCCACAAACCGCTAAGATACCTACAATCACTGCCACGAACAAAGCGGTCAGCCTATCCATGTTTTAAGGTAAGTCTTTTATAAATAAAATTTACCATAAATGTTTTTACACTTAAACATTAACTCTTAGAGTGCACGAGATGAGCTTTGCTCAGGCGATATTCGATACGGTTATGAAGATTGCAACTGAGAAAAATGCTAAAAAGATAAACTCAGTTCATGTTATTATCGGTAACCTCCTCATGCTCAATCCAGAGCAGTTAAAGTTTTGTTTTAACGTTATTACAAAGGGGACGATAGCTGAGGGAGCTAAGCTTGAGGTTGAAATTTCAAATGCTAAGATTAAATGCACAGTTTGCGGTAAAGAGTTTGATGAGTATGTGGGTATTTGTGATGAGTGCGGAGGATTTTTATCTGTTGAAGGGGGAAAGGAGATGATACTCAAGCGTTTGGAGATGGAGGTGTGAGTATGCACAAGATAGAGGTTGACGCTGAGATGGATCTGCTTGAAGAAAATAAGAGATTGGCTGAAGAGAACAGGAAGATTTTGAAGGAAAAAGGAGTTATAGCAATAAACGTAATGGGAGCAATAGGATCTGGAAAAACGCTGTTGATTGAAAAGACTGTTGAAGCCCTCAAGGACTTTAAAGTGGGAGCTATACTGGGAGATGTTATTGCAAAGGATGACTATGAAAGAGTAGCAAGGTACGGCGTTAAAGCAATGCCTCTCAACACTGGAAAGGAGTGTCATTTAGATGCCCATCTAGTTCATCATGCTTTAGAAGATTTCGACTTGGATGGAATAGACGTTCTCTTCATAGAGAACGTAGGTAATCTAATTTGTCCCGTAGACTTCGACTTGGGTGAGAATTACAGAGTTGTAATGGTCAGTGTGACCGAAGGAGATGATGTAGTTGGTAAGCACCCAGAGATATTCAGATTGGCAGATGTAATAATCATCAACAAGGTTGAGCTCGCTGAAGCTGTTGAAGCAAATGTTGATAAGATGGTTGAAGATGCTAGAAGACTTAATCCAAAAGCCAAGATTATAAAGATGGATTTGAAGAAGGGAATTGGTTTTGACGAGTGGATGGAGTGGTTGACATGTGTATTGCAATCCCAGGAAAGGTAGTTGAGGTGGATTACCCCTTTGCTATTGTGGATTTCAAAGGAACTAAGAGAAAGATAAGAGTTGATTTAATTGACGATCTCAAGGTTGGAGATTGGGTCTTAGTTCACGTTGGAATTGCTATTCAGAAGGTCGATGAGGAAGAAGCTAAAAAAACGGCTGAACTTCTTGAGCAGGTCTTTGGAAGTGTTGGGGGTAGCTAAATGTTAAAACTTAAGGACAGAAAGAAGGCTATAAAGGGACTTGCTGAGGAATTAAAGAGATTGATGAAAGATGAAAAAGAAATAACGATAATGCACCTGTGCGGGACACACGAAGATACGATAACGAGATACAACCTCAGAAGTTTACTACCGAAAAATTTGAAGGTCGTTCCTGGGCCTGGATGTCCCGTTTGCATAACTCCAGATGAAGATTTGCAAAGGGCTTTCCATCTAATTGAAAAGGAGAACATAATCCTTACGACCTTTGGTGACATGGCTAGAGTCCCGTTCGAGGGAAAATCTTTCTTCTACTATAAGTCTAAGGGTTATGATGTGAGAATAGTTTATAGTGTATTTGATGCCCTAGAAATCGCAAAAAATGTTGATAAACCTGTAGTGTTCTTTGCAATAGGTTTTGAAACCACAATGCCCTCAACAGCTTTAGCGATATTGGATGGCGTTGAAAACTTTTATGTATTATCGGCCCACAGATTTTTCATACCAGCTATGGAGCACTTGCTTTCATTTGAGGATGTTAGAATTGACGGTTTCATAAATCCAGGCCATGTATCAACGATTGTAGGTGTAAGAGCTTACGAGCATATAAAGGTTCCACAGGTCATAGCTGGTTTTGAGCCTGAAGATGTTCTTTTGGCTTTGTGCATGCTTGTTAAAGCGATAAAAAACGGTGAGAACTGCCTACTTAACGAGTATACAAGAGCTGTAAGGTATGAGGGAAATGTAAAAGCTCAGAAAGTCATGAAAGAAGTTTTTGACAGAGACGACTGGGAGTGGAGGGGTTTAGGGGTTGTAAAGAATTCTGGAGCTCCTTTAAGGAAGAAGTACGAAGATTTCGATGCTTTAAAAGTTTTCGAAGATGCCTTTAAAGACTTCGAGCCGAAAGAGGATAAGAGGAAGAGACTCTGCAGGTGCGGTGACGTGTTAAGAGGGGTTGCAACACCCTTGGATTGCCCACTGTTCATGAAAGCTTGCACACCAAAAAATCCGATAGGAGCTTGCATGGTCAGTTTTGAGGGGACTTGCAACATCTGGGCCAGATATTGGAGGGGTTGAATTGGACATTTCATTCGATTTGGAATATATAGGAGGGAGTGAAGAGAACGTTCTTGACAGAATAATAAGC
>CAZFVO010000037.1:0-15871 GCA_964522325.1 uncultured archaeon
AAATCATCATTTAAGTGGATCTAATTGTCAACTTTCGGAACTACTGTTTAAAGCGGGGAGGAGGTCAATTCTTGGTAATCTGCTCATAATGTTTGCTGATAATTAATCATATTTCTATTTTTCGGTAGAGAGGGTATGTAGTTGCTTTAATCGAGAAATAGAAGGCATAGAAACTGAATTAAAGACGCCGGGGGTGGGATTTGAACCCACGAACCCTTTCGGGCAGGGGATCTCGAGTCCCCCGCAGTGCCAGACTCTGCAACCCCGGCTCAAATGCTATATTTTTGACGAGTAAAATAAAGTTTGCCGTCACAACTTTTAAATAACGAATTAACCTCGCTTAAAACATGACGGAGGGAGTGGTTTACATCGGACAGAAGCCAGTTATGAACTACGTCTTGGCTACCCTGACACAGTTCAATGAAGGTGCGGAGAGGGTTATACTTAAAGCGAGAGGAAAGGCGATAAGCAGGGCTGTAGATGTGGCAGAGATCGTTAGAAAGAGATTCTTACCAAATGTGGATGTTGAAAGCATAAAGATTGATACAGATGAACTCGATTCGGAGCAGGGAAGAAAGGTAAACGTTTCAACAATTGAGATCATTTTGGCTAAGAAGTCTGCTTAATTTTTATAAATTTATCGTTTTGAATACTGATTGAATAATCGTCTTGTGCAACCTTTCAAAAATTTCTTTCAGAAGATCATAGATAGACTTCACTATCTTATTAATTAAGTTAGATATCTGATTTACCGTTGGTGTGTGAGTAGGTACCAGTGTTGGAATCATCACGGTAGCTGTTGTCGCAGGCGTTATCTTTTCTGTGGTAATCGGAGTTGGGGTAGGTGTCGGTATATGTTCTATGGGTACTTCTCCCTTCTCAAGTGGTTTGTAGGAGAAGGCATTGGTTGGGTACATACTGTAAACGAGCACTGGATATTTAGATTTGAACATCCCATCGAATGTGATAACTTCACTTCTGTTGAGGTCTTTTTTTGTTTCAAAAACGCCATCATAGTTGCTGTCGATCGCAATCTCGTTTCTATCGAAGGGTGAAAGAACCGTAAATGCAATTCCCTTCGTTCCAAGTTCTGAAATCGGATAAACCTTGAAAGCGAAAGAGTAGTGTACAAACCTATACTGTTCATAAATTTCCGTAGTTGGACATTTAGCATACGCATCAAAGAGTACATAAGCTACAGCTGGTTTGTCAGTCTTGATTAGTCTTGCTTCGCTAGCGCTTATAGATGTTACATTTCCATCGATGTACGTTATATATACTGTCGTTTTAACGTATTGAGCATCAGCAAATTTGTAGTCTGGAGCAGGTGGAATAATCAGCTCGTTACCAAACTTCGATGTAGGTATTAGAGAAACTGCCCAGTTTCCACATGTCGAATCACAGCTACTAAGCACAACCGAAATTTCGCCACCAGTGGATTTTATAATATCTCCTCCTTTCACACTAATCCTCAAAACCTTTCCCACGTCAATCGTATAGCTGTTGTTTCCAACTTCAACCCTCGTCTTTGTATCCGTTGCCGTTATGTATGCACAGCCATTGAATGGAACTACAAACACCTTTCCTTTCTCAGGAGAGTAGGAGAACTGTGTTACATCATCCTTGACAAACTTATAGTATGTTACAACGGGCTTGTCTGCAATCAATCTAACACAATCCCAATGGGCATCAAATCTAAACCAAGATTTGTTGGTCACAACTGCTAAAGGCTCATTTTCATCCCTTACACCGTTGAAGTTTAAGTCCAGAAAGACATCGGTTTTACCATAAACACTGTGAACATATATACTCGACTCTAAACCATTAACTATCAACGGAAACCAGTATTCGTATTTTTGCCTCTGAACACATTTAGGTGTCGTCAGTGTAAACGCATAAGATAATCCTGTCTTTTCGACATCTACGCTGTAAACCATGACGGGTCTGTCGGACTTAAACATACCTATTTCTACGGTGTGAACACCAGCGCTCGTCCTTGTAGGTCTGTTGTAAATTTCCTCTATTACAGTTGAGTTCTCGAAAATTCCGTCGTAATTTGAATCGATCGAGATTTCAGCATTATATGGCGATAGAATTGACAGAGCGATACCAAGACAGCCGTTAACATCGGTAGGATATACTTTGAAAGCCAATGTGTGATGCTTGAGAGAATAAACTGGATTAGTCATATCTCTAACGTAAGCATCGTAGAAGACATATGCTACAGCAGGCTTTTTAAGTTCGAGCATTTTGGGTTTATCAGAAAGTTCTACGACTTCCAAAGTTCCATCGATGTACACTACATACGCTAACTGCTTAATATACTTATAATCGCTGTACATTCCATTTACTTCGATCCTTGGTGGTAACATTATCTTCCGACCAGCGTAGGCGTTTGGTATCAATGATACTGCCCATGTGTAATCCTTGTAATCTTCATTAGAGCACTTGAGAACTACTACAATATCTTCATCACTTTTTATAATGGTTCCACCTCTAACTTTAACCTTCCAAACTTCTCCAACTTCGATGAACTTCTTTCCAAGAACTGAACCGTTATAGGTAATTTTGACCAAAGAACTGCGAACTGGCGATATGTATGCATAACCATCGAAAGGAACTACAAATTCCTTGCCAGCAAATGATGGCGAATATTCATACGACATATCCTTATAGCTCTCCTCCACAGCGTACCTGTAAAATGTTACTATTGGTTTATTTGATACAAGTTTTACGCAATCGACATCATTCGGAATTTTGAACTCAACCCAGGAGCTATCGGTGACAGCTGAAGGTTCTTCCTCATCTTTTGCATCATTGAAGTTCAAGTCCAAAAACACGCTTGTCTTTCCATATATACTGTGGACAAATATGCTACCATTTACATCGACAGCTGGAAAGAGATATGTGTAGTGTTCAGTCCGAATATCAACAACTTCTAACTCAAACACGATCGTCAAATCATCATCTCCAAGGTAACTCCTCGCATACGGATTTTTCTTGTAAACCTTGCAGAGTATGCCGTTCATTTTAACGATTTCGTAATCGTTGGGTAACATGTCAAACTTAGATTCAACATCACCTCGGTTTCCACTACCCATTGCATCAACCAGATAGAACTTGAAAAACCTCCCTTTAAATTTGTCTGTGTTTATCTTTATCTCAATCTTTCCATTTTTAACAGAAACCCATCCACACTTCTCAACACCCATGTCTCCCCTGATTGCAAAGAAGATCCAATTGTAATGAGATTTTCTATTTGATTCAATCTTAAGAATTATATCTTCACCTCTAACAACGATGATCTTACCGTTCACGATGTCATTTGTCGTTGATATATTGTAGGAAGGATCAACGACATTAACATAGAATGTCCTTTCAAGCATCAGTCTTCCTGTTACATTAGAATATATCCACAACTTAAGAGGATACTTACCTGCTGGAATTGCTCTAAATCCCATCTCAGTAGTCAAACCGTTCTCATCGTAATGTGTTGGTATTAAAATTACAAAATCTCTCCCTTTTACGTACTTCTCACCCTCATAAACCATTCCAAACGGATACGTTGTGTTAGTGTAGGTATATCCTGAAGTTACCTTAAACCTGTACTTAACCTTGCATCTAATCTCTCCATTCAAATGGAAGGTTATAAAGTCATTCTCACCCCTCACTACCGTTAGATTATCAGCACTTACATCGAGCGGAACGATCTCAAAGTTAACAACCTTTTCCGCCAAGCAAGTTTTCGGATCGAATGTCTCCGAATCTGATGCATAAAAGTAGAGACTATAATTTCCAACATCTGCATCTTCCTTCACATATCCTACAAAGACAAAGCTTTTACTCTCCCCGCTCTTAATAGTCCTTATCTTTAAAGCGTCCTTTGGGTTGTCGGGTATGTTTGTAAAGATTTCATCGCTTGCATAAACATAAACGTATTTGGAATCAGCCCATCCACTTATAGTCAAAGTTGAACCAGGAGGAACTTTCTCCTCAACATAAACCTCGATGTGGGGTCTTACAATAGATATATTTATCCAAGTCATATTAAGGATGTTGTCATTTCTAGGTGGTTTTCCGTCTACCGTAATTATTGCATATACTTTATAGCTCTTAAACTCAGCATCGGAAGTTATATTCCAGACCAAACTCTCAAAGTAACCGCTTTCGTCAATAATATAAACTTTTTCAATTGTTCCTACCATTTCGTTAAACGTATAGACATTATTGGAAGATATACCAATTTTTGCACCGTCCTCCACAAATATATAAAGGTAATTTGGCGTACTTAAGTTATATCTCGCCGGCAACTCGGCGTATCCCTTAAACTGTATCTTTTGATTTCTGTAAAATGTGTTTGATTCATAGGTTTCTCCATGCTCATAAACGTAAGCTTTTATATTTATTTTTGGAACAATTAATTTAAAGAATGCGTAAGATTCACCGTAAAAGTAGTTTACTGTACCTCTATTATCGTCAGTTACGACAACGGCTACAATAGTCCAATAAGTTAAATTTTCGAATCCTGGAGCATCTATTATGTACTTAATTGTCATTGAACCTTCATCGTTTAGTCCCAAATCAAATTTATCGTTTATTAGCCACATAAAAACAGGATCTGTTTTGTTGTCTGGTAAATATAATGTATGATTATCAACTTTAACATCTCCGTTATAAATACCTCTGACTATCGCTATATATAACTTGTTAGGTGTACCGTCATAAGATGTGTCTGTGCTTACTGCATTCGTATAAATATAAAGATTAAGTTTTTTACCGGACGCTATGAACATATTGTCGAGTATTATGTTCACAGTTGGTTCAGAAACGATTATACGTCCATAATCTTCCGCATCAT
The DNA here is from genome assembly GCA_964522325.1 of uncultured archaeon. Classification (GTDB taxonomy): domain Archaea; phylum Halobacteriota; class Archaeoglobi; order Archaeoglobales; family Archaeoglobaceae; genus Archaeoglobus_B. The sequence continues at coordinate 4,859 of CAZFVO010000037.1, forward strand.
CACAGATGACATGGAAAGAGTAAGTTTTCGGTACCATTCCGAACTTGTCATGAAGCCAAGTAGTATTTATTAGAACCTTAAATTCATCATTGTAATCCTTGCTTGCAGTACCCTTTGGTATAGGAGTTAAACCTAAGATCTCCCAGCTAATACTCGTTGCACCTATAGCATTTACAATCATATATGCATTGTCACCCATCACAACTGTCTCATCGTAACTCTTACCACTATCAAAGGTCATATTTATCCAAACGGTGCTGTTAACCAAAAGTGGTAGGTAAACTTCAACGTCATCAACACTTATAGTGATATTATATATACCTGGTATATCATCTACATCGGTTGGTAATACAACTTCTTCACCCTCTGCAAGCGAGAATTCCTTATTTAGGATTTCCTCTCTATATGCTAGGCTTACCGTAACTGATATCGTATCATTACTCCATAGGTTTCTGATTCGTACTATCCCTGAACTATAAAACTCTACTGTCACATTTCCAAGTGTTGTATTGTGATAGGTATTGGTAACTGGATCGTAAACTATTGATGTGATGTTGTGTGTGGTTGGACGAATTTTGTTAACATTAATAATCTCTATTTTAAAAGATGTAGCATTTTCCAAAACAAGTGTTTTTGTATCTATATTATAACTAACTGTACAATTACCAGTTATAGTTTGGGCATTAACGTTAGTGGAAATCAATATCATTGTCAGAGCCAAGAGTAATAAGATAAGTACTATGAGCGTCTTCTTCATTATGATATGCATGATTAGTAACAATTTTTAAGTTTTCGATCGCAATATCTAATGTGAACCGAAAAGGAGTTTCAGTACTCATAGGATTTATCCTACTGTTGATGATTGGAGTTACATTCCTAACAACTTTACAGACCTACTATATTCCAAGTGTCTTAAAAGATGCTGAGATGAAGCATATAGAGAAGTTAACAAGTGATCTTGTTGCAATTAGCGGTAACATCTTTTCTGGAAAGACAACATCGGTAAAATTTGATTTAGGTGTTAGTTATCCGAAGTATTTATTTCTGCAGACTCCTCAACCAATGGCTTCCTCAATTTATTGTGAGAATATAAATATATCTGTAAGGGCAGATTTATCGTATCCACCAATTGGAAGTTATAATTTAAGTGAAGTTACTGGAATAAACAAAACTGTGAGGATTGTTTTAAACGTGAACAACTTTGTTCTACCAGACTACTACCTAATTTACGAGAACTCAGTTGTGTTTAGATATATCGGGGATATTAATGGTACTCCAATCGTGGTGTCAGAGCAGAAGATGTTTGTAGGTAATACTGTAAATCTCTTCTTGATAAACAGTTCTATGTTCCAACCTATTGCTACATCTGCAACTATTGATGTCGTACTTGTTCCTGCTTCTGTAAGTAGGGTATATGCAAAGGATTTGATACTAACATTTGAAAGTATTTACCCAGAATACTGGAATCGCACTTTGAGTCAGCAGGGATTTATATTTACAAATCTTGGCGATTTATCCAATTATGATAGAGCCTATAATACAAGTGGTAATAGTATAACAATTTATGTGAAAAATGCTACTCTTAACATTTATTATTACTTTATCTTCAACGGAATTGGGATCTCTTCATCAGTTGATCACAATATAAGTTATCTAAAACCGAAACCTTGGAAAATGATTAAGATCACGTATCAGAAAATAAATAAAATAAACATTACAGTTGGACAAAGTATTACGTTGGGTGTTAAACTAATTGATAGACTTTTAAGTCCTATTGCAGGTGCTAAAATAACTGTAAGTTCGAGTGGTGGACACATAGAGCCAACAGAAATTTACACAGACTCAAATGGCGAAGCTTACGCTATCTTTTGGTCTAATAATGAAGGAGATTACAATGTGATGTTTTCTAGTTTAGGAGTTAACGATTCGATTGTTTACAATATATCCGTTTTTCCTACAGCAACTCATGATATATTCTTAAATACGACTATACCACCAGACATACATATCCTTAAGGTGTATGTAGAAAACCTTATGAATCAACCATTAAATGAATATCAGGTCAAAATCGTGATAGATAAGTCAATTCTAGAGGATATTCAACCAGATGGTAGAGATTTGAGGGTTGCCGAAGCTATAATTGATCCATATAACGAAACTACGGGTAAACTACCTTATTGGATTGAGCAAAAACCATCTACTGGTAAACTCATCTTTTGGGTTAAGCTTAATTTAAGCGCAAGAGAAAATAAAACAATATTTGTATACTGGAGTGGTAGAGATATATCTTCAGAAAGTAATGGCTATGCCGTGTTTGATTTCTTTGATGATTTTGATACTGGATTGAATACAAGCAAATGGATTAGTTATTCTATGTTATACAGCGTATCTAACAGTTTATTAACAATACATATGGGAGGTATAGAGCTGAGAAATCCACTACCATTTAAGTTTCAGGATGGATACATCGCTGAAACTAAAGTTAAATTTAATAGCTTTTGGGCTTTTGGTTACTCTGGTGTTATTCCAGAGGTAGCATCATCGCCCTATACAGAAAGTAAAAACAGAAATGGAGATGCTACAATTCTATACATGGTTGGATCTGGATGGAATGATCGCCTAATAAGATACTGGATAGGAGACGGTTCCACAACTAGCTACAATATTGCCAATAATAAGTATGCAGAATGGAGAGCATCAGTTAACGTTTGGTATGTAACCGGAGTTAGTGTTTATGGTGGAACAGTAAAATTGTGGAAGGATTATAGCGTTATGAGAGTCGAATCAGGTATAAGTTGGGCTAAGGATTTGAAATACATTAAGCTTGGATCATTCCATAGAGACAAATTATATGATATCAAAGACACATCATATGATTGGATTAGAGTCCGCAAGTTTGTTGAACCTGAACCAAAGGTTACAATCGGTGAAAAAATTCAGTAAAAACTTTTACTTAATCTCCCCACCTATCAACTTTAGTAGTATAGCCTTCTGTGCATGCAACCTATTTTCGGCCTGATCAAATACGATAGAATGCTCCCCTTCAAGCACATCTTCAGTTATCTCTTCACCTCTGTGAGCTGGCAAACAATGCATGACAACTACATCTGTCTTAGCAGAATCAACAACCTTCTGTGTTACCTGATAACCTGCAAAAGCCTTTAATCTCTTCCTTCTTTCCTTCTCCCGACCCATCGAAACCCAAACATCCGTGTAAATTACATCGGCATCTTCAACAGCCTTGATGGGGTCATTCTCAAATTCTAACTTTGCTCCCATCCTTATAGCTTTCTCAACTATCTCTTTGTTAGGCTCATACCCCTTTGGTGTGCAAACAACCATCTCCATCCCAGTTAGAGCTGAAGCCAATATCAAAGAGTTGCAAACGTTGTTTCCGTCACCTATCCAAGCGAGCTTTACATGCTTCAAATCACCCTTGTATTCTTTGATCGTGAGTAGGTCTGCTATAACCTGACATGGATGTTCCAAATCGCTTAAACCATTTATAACTGGGACTGTTGAATACTTTGCAAATTCAACTATGGTTTCGTGCTTTCTAACTCTCATCATCACAGCATGTACGTATCGACTCAAAACCCTTGCAGTGTCCTTTATAGGCTCCCCTCTTCCCAACTGCAGATCGTTCCAGTTCAGATAGAGAGCATGACCACCCAAGTCAGTCATAGCCACTTCAAAAGATATTCTTGTTCTCGTAGAAGGTAACTCAAATATCATTGCCAAACTCTTGTTTTTTAGATAATCGGTTACTCTTCCCTTGTACCTCTCCTCCTTCAGCTTTTCAGCAAGCTTCAATATTTCGTCAAGCTCTTCTGAAGTTAGATCTGCTACTGATATGAGATGCTTCATCTCGTGTGAGTAATGTTATTAATAGTTAAGTTTTTTGGATTTTAATATCGTTATGAACTACCTTAAAAAGCTTAGAAGTCTTTTTATTGTTTCAAAAGACTGCTCAACACTTCTCTTTGACTCGACGGATATTATCTTGGGTAGAAGTCTTAAAGCTTTAAGCTTCTTTCCATTCTGAACAGCTGAGACAAACTCGTGCTCAAGTTCGATCCACCAGAACTCATCTAAAACCCTCTTCTCATACTCATCAAGCTTACCTTCAGTTAAGCAGTCGTAAAATATCTTGGCACATTTGAGAGACGGAGCATTACCTTCTCCAGCTCCACTAACACAGCCTATTGCCTCTCCAACACCATAAACATTACCATAGACTATCGGCTTACATTTCGAAGGAGGTAAAAGCCTTATCCTTCCAACACAGCTACACTCTCCCTTCTCTTTCTTCAGTCCATAAATTTCCCTCAACTTTTCTATGAGCTCCAGAGCTCTCTCCTTCGTTAAATCTCCAGCTCCAATATGCCACCTATCTCCAAGTGGAAAAGCCCAAGCATACCCTGTTCTCACCATGTAGATGTATATGTTCTCATCTAGGTCATGTTTTTCAACGTATTGAACCGTAGCATAGACTGCATCGTTCTCAATCTTCGGTAAAATTGCTCTACTGTGCCCTGTAGCATCTATGATAATATCACCACCTTCCTCCCTTAATTCAAATTTCCATAGATCCTCTATGAGTCTCTTCTTGTCAAGTATGACTATTTCCTTGTTCTTAAGCCAGAGCCTATCGTTAACCACTACATACTTCGGCTTTGAAAGGATATAATCGTCTACATTTATTCCAATCTCTCTGTAGAGACTCTTGGTTTCAGAATAGCTGAATCCCCAAGCACATCTACAATCGGGTTTACTTCTGATATCGTAAATTGTCACATCAAAACCGTTTTGAGATAAGAGATGATACAGATACGATCCGGCTATTCCAGCACCATATATCTGAACCTTCATTGAATCTGCTTGAGGTTGAAAAAATATTAAAGTTACTCAAGTTTCTTCTCAGCCAACCTCCTAAGCATTGATTTTGGTAGGCAATTGGGGCAGACGGGTATAACGTTTATGAAGTCTTTGTAAAGTCCCCTAACCCAAGTTCCAATGTACCTTATATCGTCAAAGCAAACGGGACTCTTGCATATACTGCACCTCCTCCATTTTATCCCCTCATCTCTCTCATCGAGTTCCCTACCGCACGCCACACATTTCAACATTCATATCACCTCAAGTGGAGCCTTCGCAATAGCTTTAACGATATCGCTTGCCGTGAGAATTCCGACTACCTTACCATCCTCAACAACTACAAGCCTTTTGATCTTCATATCAGCCATTATCCTCGTAGCCTCTTTCAGATCGTAATCTGGTGATACCGTTATGAGTGGTGTCGATGTGTACTTCCCAACCTCATCATCTAAATTACCTTCTAGCAAAACTCTTGAAACCAAATCCCTTTCAGTGAATATACCATAAATCTCCCCATCTCTTGAGACCAAAACACTACCAATCCTCTTTTGCCCCATTATCCTAACTACTTCCCTTACAGGAGTTTTGTAGTCTATAGAAACGATATCTTTAACCATCGCATCTCCAACCTTAACCATGTTTAAATTTTGAAAAGGAAATATTAAAAACTATCGATCCTAAGATCCTTGACGTATACACCTTCACCCTCTTCGATGTAGCCAACAACTTTCCCATCGACGAATTTCTTAACATCCTTTACCTCATCCTCTGGCAGTATTATTGCAAAACCCATTCCCATGTTGAACGTTCGATACATCTCGTCGTCGTCAACATTTCCAAGTTTTTGAATGAACTTGAATATCCTATGAGGTTTCAAAGGATTGTCTATCACGAACTTTACGTTTTTCAGTCTCTTAAGGTTCAGCAAACCACCACCAGTTATATGTGCTAGCCCATGAACATCACAGTTCTTAATGACATCCAAAACTTCAATGTATATCCTTGTTGGAGTCAACAACACTTCACCTATAGTTTTCCCATCAAATTTATCATGATAACTTAGCCCAGCATTCTCTATAACCTTCCTTGCAAGTGTTAAGCCATTGCTATGAATACCACTGCTTGGAATTCCAAAGATAACATCTCCTGGCTTAATATTCTTTCCCGTGATTATCCTGTCCTTATCAACGATTCCAACAGCGGTCCCAACCAAATCCCATCCGTTTATGAGGTCTGGTAGAGTTGCTGTTTCACCGCCAACGAGCGTTATGTTTGCGATTTTGCAACCTCTCTCCAACCCGATTGCGATCTGCTCCATCACCCTTTCATCTGGTTTGAAGGTTGCAATGTAATCTACCATTGCAATAGGTTCTGCACCGATGGCGAGAAGATCGTTTACATTCATAGCAACGCAGTCTATTCCTATTGTATCGAATTTACCCAACTTTTCTGCAATTATTATCTTTGTTCCAACACCATCCACCGTTATGGCCAATCCAAAATCTCCAAAATCTAGTACACTTGCGTAATGACCCATCAAGATTGGTCTTCCAAAACCCTCTCGAATGTGCTTTATTTTACTTACAAGAGCTTTTACTGCTCTCTCTTCCTGTCTTATATCAACTCCAGCCTTTGCATAACTAAATTTTTCCATGAGAAGAGTTATTAGAAGTTAAATAAAAAATTATCTTACTATAGCTGGCATCTCTCTCAACCATCCGATGTCTGGCAGATACAATCTTCTCAGATCCTTTAATCCCAATTTAAGCATTGCAAGTCTTCCAATTCCTAAACCCCAAGCTAGAACCCTACCCTTTATCCCTAATGGTTCGGTAACCTCTTTTCTAAAGACTCCTGCACCACCCAGCTCTATCCATCCTAAACCTTCTACATAAACCTCAGGCTCAACGCTTGGTTCCGTGTATGGGAAATATCCCGGTCTAAACCTCACATTTTCAAAACCCATCTTTGCGAAGAACTCCTTAAGCAAACCTAGAAGATGCCTAAATCCTACATCTCTGTCCAAAACGACACCCTCAAGCTGGTCAAATTCGGGTAAATGTGTCGGATCGATAGCTTCTCTCCTATAAACTCTGTCTATACAGAAGGCCTTAACAGGAGGATCAGGATTTTCAGCTAGGTATTTTATGGTGATTGCAGTGGTGTGTGTTCTTAGCACAAGTTGTTTGGCCTTCTTTATATCCCAAATTCCTTTCCAGCCTGTTGATCCAGTAATCCAGCCATTTTCATGCGTTTGTTTTACCTTTTCAGCTAGATCAGTTGGAATTTCTACATATCTGTTTAGGTAAAAGGTATCTTGCATGTCCCTTGCCGGATGATCCTGAGGTTGAAACAGAGCATCGAAGTTCCAGAAAGCGGGTTGAACGTAATTACCCTTTATCTCTGTAAATCCCATCTCAAGAAAGATCTTTCTGCACTCCCTTATTATCCTCTCGTAAGGATGGATCTTGCCACCATAAATCTCCTTTGAGGGAATTCTTATATCATACTTGACAAACTCCTTATCCTTCCAAGACTTCGATATTATTATCTCAGGTGTTAAATCAGTAATAACCTCCTTAATCTCAACTTCTGGCTTCCTCAAAATTTTGATGTATATTTCCTTCTCCTCCTCCTCTTCAATCAACTTCCTCCTCTTCAGTTCCTTCAAGACATCCTGAGGTATTCCATCGATCCTACCTTCTGATATAAGCTTGAGGTATTCCCTTTCCTTAAAATCGATATCTTTAACAAGCCTTATCGCTTTATCTTTAACCTCCACAGCTCCTTTTCTCCTCAACCATCCCAATGCTATTCCAAGTGTTCTTTTATCGAAGGATCGTTCAAGTTCCTCTAAAGTTACTTCTCCTTTCTCCTTCAGAAATGTAAACAGCCTCTCTTCTGGCAAACCTACCTCCAAGTATTTCCTTCCTTCTTCAGTTATCCTGTATCTCTTTATTATAACTTCCTTGACATCAGCGTATCCCTTCTCCCTTAAAAGGTAGGCTCCTTTGAGAATTGCATCTTTACTAATTTTAGCAACCTTCTCAGCCTCATCTAACTTGTATTCCTTCCCTTCTTCAAGGGATCTAATTATTCTAACTTCAAATGGTGTCAGCATCGTAGCAAGTGTCTTGAATTGAATAAAAGTGTTTCTTCAAATCAATCCTAAGAATTCTAAAGCCTCTACAACTCCATCTCCGTTCGGTTTTGATGTAACTAAATCCGCAACCTCCTTAAGTCTAACATCGGCATTCGCAACGGCAACTCCAAATCCAGCAATCTCAAGAAGTTCTATATCGTTTTCGGAATCCCCTATAGCCACAAAATCCTTTGTTTCCAAGCCAAGCTTTTCTGCTATGAATTTTAGAGCCTTTCCCTTACTAACGTTGGCATCGGTTATGTGGTATGCAAATCCAGTATCAATGAGTTTGACATCTTTAGGCAAAAGTTTTCTCGCCTCTTCAATCGGAAAGTTCCTTCTCATGCAAACCTCAGCTTTCCTATACTCATTATCCAGCAACTCCACTCTGAAGTGTCTCTTCAAAATTTCCAAAGCCCTTAAGCACTTCTGTTTGTCACCCAAAACGATGTCCTCGCTATCATAGCTAAATCTAACAACTCCTCCATTCTCAGCTATAACTATATCTGAAACACCAATTATCTTAGCAACAGCTCTTGCAAAGCAGGATATGTTTCCAGTAGCCAAAACTACTGGTATCTTTAGCTTTCTAAGCGCCTCAACTGCCCTACAGTTTATAGCCCTCTTCTTATCAGTTAAAGTACCATCGATATCAACAACCAACGCCTTGAACACGATGAATGTAGGAAAGTTATTTTTATTCCTTATCCCATCTAGATTTATGAATGCCAAAAAGATAATTCATAATGTTTACATGATTGAAAAGGATGGAGTAAAGATACTTGCAACTAAGAGCAAGTATGGAAGCCATTATGGAGAGAGGAAGATAGGTGAATTTAGAGAATGGATCCCCACAAGGAGCAAGCTTTCTGCAATGTTCATGAAGGGTTACATCGTTGACATAAAGCCAAATTGGAAGGTGTTGTACTTAGGTGCCGCTAGTGGTACTACCGTAAGCCATGTGGCAGATATAGTTGATGAGGGAATTGTGTACGCTGTCGAGTATTCTGCAAAACCGTTTGCAAAGTTTCTTGAGCTTGCAAGAGAAAGAAAGAACATAATACCATTGTTGCAAGATGCATCGAAACCTTGGAAGTACAGTGGTATAGTCGAAAAAGTTGATTTCATCTATCAGGATATAGCTCAGAAGAATCAGATAGAGATCTTTGAAGATAATGCAAGGTACTTCTTAAAGGAAGAAGGTGAAGGAATCATAATGGTTAAAGCCAGAAGCATAGATTCTACAGCCGAACCTGAGGAGGTCTTTAAACAAGTCATAAGGAGACTGAAAGAGAACTTTAATGTGTTGTCTTACGGTAGCTTAGAGCCATATCACAAAGATCATATCTATGTTCACGTTAAGATGAAATGATCTCAAACATGAATTTTTTACCTCAACGTATAGAAACTAATATTCTATTTTAACTTCGACTAACTTCAAGGAGTTTTGTAGATGATCTTGTATCTTTTAGCCAATTTCACCCTTTTCGAAATCATTTTATCCCTCTATCAGAAAGAAATAGGTTCCAGATACTTTCAATTTTCTCCTTTAGACTATACAGCTTATTGTAACAACTTACTGTAAACGAACGTCTTTAATAGTCATCTGGCAAAAGTTTTATATATCATTTTACTAACCTTTGGTTAGTAAACATGAGTTAGGGTGATGTTAATGAATGTCAATGAACTCCTCGACATACTTGGAAACGAGAGTAGGAGGAGGATACTTTCACTATTAGCTAAGAGACCGTGCTATGTCAGTGAAATAGCCTACTGTCTTAAGATGGCACCAAAGGTTGTTCTTGAGCACTTGGAGAAGCTTGAGAGGGCTGGAATAGTCAGTAGTTTCGAAGAGGGAAAGAGGAGGTACTACTATATCGACAAGAGCTTAAGACTTGAAGTTACACTTACTCCTCACAGGTTTTCCGCAAAGGTTATAGAGAATGGAGAATTTGAAAGTAGTGTATTTGATGTGTTGAGAGATATCATGAACCTAAAGTATCACAAGGATATAATGAGCATGGCTGAAACTTTATCAAAGATTGAAAGAGCTCAGGAGATATTCTCAAGAATTCAGTGCTATATCAACTCTAAGATCAACAGTATACTTGACGAACTCCTGTCGACTCTCGAGAAGTTTACGGGTGATGAAGTTGAAAGACTTGTGCTCTATGGGTTGGTTAAAGGTTTAAAAGATTACGAGATTGCCGAAAGTTTCGGATTGCTTTATTCAGAAGTTGAATCAGCTTTAAAGAGATTAGAGGAGAAAGGTTTAGTTAGGAGGGTTGTAGAAGGTGATAAGATCGTTTGGAGGTTTGGGAGGTGATTATAATGGTTGACGATAAGAAGGAAGCAATTTTAAGGGTTGCTGAGGCTTATTACAGGGATGTTGGCAGAGGTATTGCAAGAATTGATCCAGAGGTAATGGAGAGGCTGGGATTGCAAAGTGGTGACGTTGTAGAAATAATCGGTAAAGAGACGGTCCCAGCAATTGTATGGCCAGGTTATCCAGAAGATAGAGGAACTGGAGTAATAAGAATAGATGGAAGCATAAGGAACAACGCTGGAGTCGGAATTGGAGATAAAGTAAGAGTAAGGAAGGTCGAGGCAAAACCAGCTGAAAGAGTAGTCCTAGCTCCAACTGAGCCAGTGAGACTGATGGGCGGTGAGAACTACTTATTAAGACTCTTAGAGGGAAGACCAGTTAGGAGGGGACAAAAGATAAGAGTTGAAGTGTTTGGACACGTTTTAACATTTGTAATAGTGTCCACAAAGCCAACTGGAGTAGTAATCGTAAATAGAGATACGCAGATTGAACTTAAGGAGAAACCAGTTGAGGAGATAAGGAGAAACGTTCCAAACGTAACTTATGAGGATATAGGTGGCTTAAAGAGGGAGCTTAGACTTGTAAGGGAGATGATAGAACTTCCTCTGAAACATCCAGAGCTATTCCAGCGCTTGGGGATTGAACCGCCAAAAGGTGTGCTTTTGTA
>CAZFVO010000038.1:0-15810 GCA_964522325.1 uncultured archaeon
CCCCATTCCATCCCCTATCAATAGGATGATATTCTTTGGTTTCTCTTGCTCCGCTAAATCGACTGTAAATGCTATACTTGCACCACTATTGAATAGTACTATCAAAACAATTAGTCCTATCAAAGACCTTTTCATGTATTTTTGGTGCTATTTAGGCAATAAAATTATTTTCTATATCTATATATTAATATTAATGATACATAGGAGCAAATATCCTACGCACTCGAAGAAAAAGACAAAATATCGATACAAATTTGACTTATCATGGAAGAGCAGATCTTTATATACTTCATAGGGACTGCTGGAAGTGGTAAGACACATTTAACAAAGGCATTCTCAGACTATTTAAATTTTAAAAAGATTGGCCACATAATCGTGAACCTTGATCCCGGTGCTGAAGAACTTCCTTATGATCCAGATGTCGATGTAAGGGAGTGGTTTACACTTGAAGGCATAATGGAGAAGTATAAGGTTGGACCAAACGGTGCGCAGATAATAGGGGCTGATTTAGTTGGGACTATTGCAAACGACATTAAGGATGACATCGAACTGTACAATGCAGAATTTGTCTTGGTAGACACACCAGGACAGATGGAGTTGTTTACCCTTAGAAGTAGTGGTGAAATAATAGTAGATTGCTTTGGAAGGAGAAATGGTATTATGGTATATCTATTCGATCCGATCGTCTCGAAAACAGCTTCAGGCTTTATTTCACTCGTTTTTATGGCATCTTCAGCCGTTTTTAGGTTAAACCTGCCACAGATTCAAGTGTTAGCAAAAGCTGATGTCTTAAGCGATGATGAAGTTGAAAGGATAGTTAGATGGAGTTCAAGTCCAGAAGAACTTTACGATAATCTTGCAATCGAAAGCAAGTCTCTAAGCTTAGAACTCTTTCTGATGCTGAAGGATTTGGGACTCTTTAGACCCCTAATACCAGTTTCCGCTATGACTGGACAAGGGATGGATGACATTTACGATGGTATTCAGGAGGTTTTCTACGGAGGTGAAGATTTGGAGAAGGTTTACGGTTGAAATAAGTTTATAAGTCCTTAGCCATACTTAGCATGCTATGGACTATACTGCTGAAACCATTGAAGTTCTCGACGACATCCAAGCGGTTAGGAAAAGGCCTGGAATGTATGTAGGCAGTACTGGATCAAAGGGATTTCATCACCTACTCTGGGAGATAGTTGATAACAGTATAGATGAGGCCCTAGCTGGGTACTGTACGGAAATTACGGTAACTTTACATAAAGATGGATCGGCAAGTGTCGAAGACAACGGAAGGGGTATACCAGTTGAGGAGCATCCGACATTCAAAAAGCCAGCACTCGAGATAGTGATGACGAAACTACATGCAGGAGGTAAGTTCAGTAGAAAGGCTTACAAGGTGTCTGGAGGTTTGCATGGAGTTGGTTTATCGGTTGTAAACGCCCTTTCGGAATGGCTTGAGGTTTGGGTGAAAAGAGACGGGAAGGTTTACTACCAACGTTACGAGAGAGGAAATCCTGTAACACCACTCAAAGTGATAGGAAAAGCTGAGAACACTGGAACTAAGATCAGATTCAAGCCCGATCTAGAGATATTTGAGGTTAAGGAGTTCGATTACGATGTAGTTTCCGAAAGGCTTAGGGAGCTTGCTTTTTTAAATAGAGGTCTTAAAATAACTCTAATTGATGAAAGGACAGGAAAGAAGGAAGTTTTTTATTCGAAAGACGGTCTTATTGGATTTGTTAAATATCTAAATGAGGGTAAGGATGTAATTTCCGACATAGTTTACATCTCGGGCGAGAAGAATGGAATAGTTGTTGAGATGGCATTTCAATTTACAAATGAAGAGTACGAGAACCTACTGTCCTTTGCAAACAACATACACACAATTGAAGGTGGTACACACGTTTCAGGTTTTAGAGCAGGACTTACAAGGGCTATAAATGAGTATGGAAGGAGACACATAAAGAAGTTTACGCCGATAAGTGGAGTAGACGTTAGAGAGGGATTGACAGCTGTTGTGAGCGTTAAGATTCCAGAACCACAGTTTGAGGGGCAGACAAAGACAAAGCTGACAAACAGTGAAGTGAAAACCGTTGTAGAGTCTTTAGTTTACAATGAATTCTTGAGATGGCTCGAAGAACATCAGAACGATGCTCAGAAGATTATAGAGAAATGTCTACTCGCAATGAAAGCGAGAGAGATGGCTAAGAGGGCAAGAGAGCTTGTCAAAAAGAGGACTGAAGTCTCATTAACGTTACCAGGCAAGTTGGCCGATTGTTCATCGAAGGATGTTGAGGAGAGAGAACTTTTCATAGTTGAGGGTGAATCTGCTGGAGGATCAGCTAAGCAAGCAAGGGATAGAAGATTTCAAGCCGTTTTACCAATAAGAGGTAAGATAATAAATGTAGAGAAGGCTGGAATGCTTAGAGCCTTGAAGAACGAGGAGATAAAGGCTATAGCTTCAGCTATAGGTGGTGGAATTGGAAAAGATTTTGATATCTCTAAAGTAAGATATGGTAAAATTATAATAATGACTGATGCTGATGTCGACGGAGCGCACATAAGGACTTTACTCTTGACATTCTTCTATAGGTATATGAAACCCCTGATAGAGAGTGAAATGGTCTACATAGCGCTACCACCCCTTTACAGGGTGAAAAAGGGAGATAAAGTTTTCTACGTCTATACGGAAAAGGAGCTTAGAGATCTGCTCAAGAAAATAGGAAAGGCTGAGGTGCAAAGGTTCAAGGGATTGGGTGAGATGAATCCAGAACAGTTATGGGAAACGACGATGAACCCAAAGACGAGAAAGCTTGTCAAAGTTACAATTGAAGATGCTCTCATGGCTGAGAAGATGTTCAAGATTCTGATGGGTGAAAATGTAGAGGCGAGGAAGGAATTCATACTGAATCATGCAAGGGAGGTTAAGAACTTGGATGTTTAATGCACAGAAGCTCAGTCAACTTCCTTCTTAACTCCACACTTTCTATCTTAAGAATTTCAATACCTTCATAAACGTCAAATCCAGCTCTCAAAGATTCGCCAACATTTTTACCCATACCCTGCCAATTCTGTTTAATGACGTGCTTGATTGCTTCACTTGGCTTGGTAAACTTTCTCTCCTTGAAAGCCCAAAATCGTCCATCTTCAATGAAAACTCTATCGTTCCTCCTCAAAAACCTTCCAACATTCTTTTCATCTTCAAATATTGGACCCATGTGTCTACGGAACTTCGATAGCTCCTTGACGCCAAATTCGAATATGATATAGCATCTTTCATCAGCAGTAAACCCGTACCTTATAGGCTGAAACTCCCTCATGTTGTTCGCTATGACCTTACAGGCCTTCTCAAGCTGTGGATAGAGGTTATCTTCAACGATATCGGGTTTCTCAAACACGACAACATTTACAACTCTTTCGCTAAGCTCCCTTCTCAAAGAATCATCGCTTGCAATAACATCCTTGAAAGTAAAGTAATCTATCGATGGATCTTTCAAGAAATCTCTACAGATCTGAACGAACTTAGCCAAATTGTCTAGGCTAAGGTTTGCCGCAACGTTTCTCTTTGGATCTACTGGATCTACTACAAAAAATCTCAAACCTTTCTTTCTGTAAACCCTACCGTTGGGGATGTCTATGACAGTATCTCTTGTCCATCTTACCGCATTTCTAACTACATCCAAGAAAGAACCGTAGAATACGACTAAAAGTTCACATAAGTAGCCTGAAAATCCTCTAAACTTGTACTCCGCCCCATAGATTCCATTTGCCTTTAAAAACTGCTTTAATAGTCTTACATCGTTTTCTTTACCCTTTATCCTATCCTTAAGCCAGTCGTGGTGAAATGGTGTTCTGTCAACAGCAGATTTGATTTTTTCAGGTGATCTAAGCTTGTAACATGGAACAACATCGACCTCAACTCCCAAAACCCTTCCATGCACGTAAGGGTGAGCTGCGTACCTCAACTCGTACTCATCAACGACTGTCTTACCTATCTCCAAACCTATTCTTTCAAGATCTTCAATTGGAGTCTCCTCTGGGAACAGAATGAAGATGTCTATCTCTAAATTACCCTTAAGCCAAGTGTTTCTAGCATAGCTACCTAAGAAGCGGTATTCGAGATTTGGATAATTAACTAGGACATTTTCAAGCCTCCTTTTAAGCTCCTCTTCAGCCCTTTTAGCTCTTTCAACTTCCTCCTCACTTGGAACAACTAGATCTAATGCACTCTTTATAATTTCTTCAATCATGTCGAGCGATACTTGCCTCGTCTTATCACATTGTCGTTCAATTTGTAAAAGGATAAATATTGAGTTTGTAACGGTAACTAGTATGAAAGTGAAAAGCATTTTGGCATTGGTCTTAATAGTTGTTGCCACAGTAGCATTACTCGGATGTGCCCAGCAAAAACCAGAGGTAACACCAACACCAACCGAAACGAAGCCAGCAGAAACTGAGGTTGAAACTATTGTAATAGGTGTAACGGACAAGATAACAGAACTCGATCCAGCAAACGCCTACGACTTCTACACTTGGGAGGTTATGTACAACATAATGGGAGGTCTAATGAGATACAAGCCAGGAACGACTGAGCTAGAACCATACCTAGCAGAAAGCTACGAGGTTAAGGAGAATGGAACTGTGTACATATTCCACCTACGTAAAGATCTGAAATTTGCAGATGGAACACCTTGTACAGCGCATGACGTTGTCAGGAGTATTAAGAGGGTTATGAAGATATCTGGAGATCCCTCATGGCTTGTGACGGACTTCGTAAAGGATGTTGAGGCTCTCGATGATTATACAGTTAAGTTTATACTTAAAAAGCCAGCGTCCTACTTCCTAGCCTTAGTAGCTACACCACCTTACTTCCCAGTTCATCCCAACTACAACCCAAACAAGATCGATCCAGATCAGACTGCTGGTGGAGTAGGGCCATATAAGATCGTTAAGTGGGTAAGAGACCAGGAGTTGATACTTGAAGAAAATCCGTACTTCTTCGGTGAGAAACCAAAGACAAAGAGGATTATAATAAGATTCTACAAGGATGCTACGACACTCAGACTTGCAATAGAGAGAGGAGAAATTGACATTGCTTGGAGGACACTTACCCCAGTTGATATCAAGACGTTGAAGCAGAACCCTGAACTCAAGGTTATAGAGGCGCCAGGTGGATTCATAAGGTATCTTGTACTGAACGCAAACGAAACTAAAGACTATCCAACAAAGGATAAGAGGGTTAGACAGGCAATAGCCTACGCTATCGACAGGAAAGACATAATCGAAAGGGTGTACATGGGAACTATGGATCCTCTGTACTCCCTAGTTCCAAACGGAATGTGGAGTCATGTTGACGTATTCAAAGAGAAATATGGAGATGGAAACATAGAGAAGGCTAGAGAACTGTTAGCTGAAGCGGGATATAGTGAAGATAACAAGCTAAAACTCGAACTCTGGTGGACTCCAACACACTACGGAGATACAGAGAAAGATCTTGCACAGGTTCTTAAGGAACAGCTCGAAAAGACTGGAATGATTGAAGTTGAACTTAAGAGTGCTGAGTGGTCAACATACGTCGATTATGCAAGGAAGGGTATGATGATGGCATCCCTATTCGGATGGTATCCAGACTACCTCGATCCCGATGATTATACGACGCCATTCTTAAAGAGTGATGCAAACAACTGGCTAGGATATCCGTACAGCAATCCAGAACTCGATAAGTTGCTTGAGAAGGCACAGGTAGCACAAACCAAAGAGGAGAGAGAGCAGTTGTACAAGCAGATACAAGAAATACTTGCAGAAGACACACCAATAATACCACTTGTGCAGGGTAAGCTTACGATAGTCGCAAAGAAGAATATTGAAGGAATAGTGCTTGACCCAACGATGATCCTCAAGTACTACACCATCTACAAGACTTAAATCTTTTTATTAATTTTATTTTTAAATTTTTACTGATTTTTTTGAAATAAGAAAGTTTTTATGTCGTAGATGGAGTTTGAGAAAATGGCGTCGCTGAAGGCGTACATAATTACGAGGGCTTTGCTTGTAATCCCAACGGTCTTCATACTTCTAACCCTAGTTTTCTTTATACTTCGTATAATACCTGGTGATCCTATAACAGCGATGGTTGGGCAGAAGGTCCCACCGGAGGTTCTCGAAAAGTTGAGACATGAAGTAGGACTTGATAAGCCATATCACATTCAGTATATAGAGTACCTGAGAGGAGTCTTGACAGGTGACTTGGGTAGATCGATGATTTGGGGTAAAAGACCAGTGATAGAGGAGATAATGGATCATTTTCCAGCTACGCTTGAGTTGACGATCTTTGGATTTATAATGAGCGTTTTGATAGGAATTGTCACTGGAGCAGTTGCAGCTTTTAAGAAAGGTAGCAAGATCGACGCATCCATGAGGATATACAGCATAGTTGCATACACGCTCTTCATACCTTGGTTCGGAATGCTTCTTCAGATGTTTTTTGGTGTGTACCTCAAGCTACTTCCAATAGGTGGAAGAATTACGCCCGGAAATGCTCCAGAGATGATTACAGGACTTTACGTACTTGATAGCATCCTGACATTGAACTTCAACTCTCTAATCGATGCCCTCTCTCATCTAATCTTGCCATCTCTCACGCTTGGTATAGTACTCTCTGGAGCATACACTAGAATCTTAAGGAATAACCTGATCGATGTCCTAAATCAGGATTTCATAACTGCATACAGAGCAAGAGGTGTAAGTGAGTGGAAGGTTATAAAGCACGCTATGAAGAATGCCTTCATTCCAGTAGTAACCTTAATGGGGCTACAGTTTGCAATACTGCTTGCTGGAGCCGTACTTACCGAAACAACATTCTCCTGGCCAGGTATGGGAACATTTCTCATAGAGAGAATAGAGTATAGAGATTACACAGCTGTTCAAGGAGCTATAGTTTTTTACGCTGTGTTTGTCGCTCTAATTAGTCTTATAGTTGATATAGTCTACGCTTTACTCGATCCAAGGATAAGGTACTGAGGTGATTACATGGAGGTAAGAAATCTTGCAACTACGATATTTAGTCTGATACCAAAAACGGAAGGAAGGTATATGGTTCTAGCAGGTTTAGCCATAGTCTCAACAATTTTAATAATGGCCATATTTGCACCCTTTATAGCTCCGTACGATCCTATAAAATCGAGTGGTGAAGCTCTGCAGCCCCCAAGTCCAAAACACATAATGGGTACAGATAACCTCGGTAGGGATCTATTCTCAAGGATAGTTTTTGGTTCAAGAGTTGTGCTCTCAGTTGTACTGTCTGCATCACTTCTATCAATGGTAGTAGGAGTTCCACTAGGTTTGATATCTGGATACTTTGGAGGAAAGCTTGATAGGGCATTATCGATGCTTATGGATAGCATGTACGCTTTTCCAGGATTAATACTTGCCATAGCGATTGCAGCCGTCCTCGGACCAAGTGTTGTAAATGCCATAGTCGCAATTTCCGTTGTATACATTCCAACGTACTTTAGAATGATAAGAGGTCAAACTCTAAGCTTGAAGGCTCAGCTGTTCGTTGAAGCTGCTAAGGCTATAGGATCTCCAGACTTTAGGATCATGAGAAAGTACATATTACCTAACCTAATTCCAACACTCGTCGTGGTCTTCTCACTCAGTGTCGCAGATGCCATACTAACCGAAGCGGGCTTGAGCTTCTTGGGATTCATAGTTAGTGCACCAACACCAGACTGGGGATTCGAACTGGCGTCTGGCAGACCTTATTTACCTGCCGGGTACTGGTGGATGATAACATTTCCGGGACTTATGGTGATGCTACTCTCTCTGGGATTTGCTCTGATAGGTGAGGGGTTAAGTGAGATCTACGCGCCGAGGAGGGAAAGATAATGCTTCTGAGGGTTGAAAACTTGAAGACGTACTTCCACTCAAAGAGGGGTGTGGTAAGGGCAGTAGATAACGTTTCGTTAAATATAGACAGAGGTGAATTCGTTTCAATAGTAGGTGAGAGTGGTTGCGGAAAGTCCACACTTGCATACTCTATAATCAGATTGATAAGCCCTCCCGGAAGGATCGTTGGAGGAAAAGTTCTGTTCGATGGTAGAGATTTACTAACGTTGAGTGAGAAGGAGATGAGAAAGGTGAGGGGAAAGGAGATTGGCATGATTTTCCAAGATCCAATGACTAGCTTAGATCCTCTCGAAAAGATTGGAGATCAGATGGTTGAAACAATTAGGGAGCACGTGAAGGTATCAAAAGATGAAGCACTCGAAATTGCTAAAGAAATGTTAGAAAAAGTTGGTCTACCAGCAAACAGAATTAATTATTATCCTCATCAACTTTCAGGAGGGCAGAGGCAGAGAGTTATGATAGCTATGGCTATAAGCCTAAATCCAAAGCTCCTAATAGCGGACGAACCAACAACGGCGTTGGATGTAATCGTTCAAGAGAAGATAATGGATTTGCTTGAATCCATGAAGAAGGAGGGAAGATCCATAATGCTCATAACACATGATTTCGCCTTGGCATCTGAAAGGAGTGATAAAATTGCTGTGATGTATGCGGGCTGGCTTGTGGAGTTTGGGAGGGCTAAAGATTTGGTAAACGATCCACTTCACCCCTACTCAAAAGCCCTAATCGATTCGGTTCCTGATCTTTGGATGGATAAGGAGATAAAGCCCATACCAGGATTTCCACCCGATTTAGCCAATCCCCCAAAAGGTTGCAGATTTAGACCAAGATGCCCCTTTGCGGATGAGAGATGTAAAAAGGAACCACCTACTGTTGACTTGGAGGGAAGGATCGTTAAGTGCTGGAGATACGAGGTGTAAGGTATGTTAAAAGTTGTTGGTTTAAAGAAGTACTTTCCAGTTCAGAAGTCAGCAATAGAGATCCTCTTTTCACGTAGAATTGACTATATCAGAGCTGTAGATGGTATAGACTTTGAAGTGAGGAAAGGAGAAGTACTTTCTTTGGTTGGTGAGAGTGGGTGCGGTAAGACAACAACAGGTAGAATTCTTGTAGGCCTTGAAAAGCCAACTGAAGGTAAAATAATCTTTAAAGGAAAGGATTTAACGAAACTCAGCAAGGAAGAGTTTAGAAGGATGAGGAGATACATTCAAATGGTATTTCAGGATCCTTACGCTTCCCTAAATCCAAGGATGAAGATTGGAGAGCATCTCATTGATCCTCTCCTAGTTCATGGAATTGCTGATGGGGAAGAGGCTAAGGATGTGGCCATGCAGATGCTTGACAGGGTTGGATTGCCATCGGATCAGTTCTTCGACAGATATCCTTACCAACTCTCAGGGGGACAGAGACAAAGGGTTGCCATCGCAAGGGCCATGATTTTAAAACCTGAATTCGTTGTTGCGGATGAACCCGTTTCAATGATAGATGTCAGCTTGAGGGCTTCAATTCTGGAGCTACTCATGTCCTTCAAGAGAGAGTATAACTTGAGCATGCTATTCATAACTCACGACCTCTCAGTTGCGAAGATAGTTGGAGATAGGATTGCTGTCATGTATCTCGGTAAAATCGTAGAAATCGGTAAAACTAGAGATGTTCTACGAAAACCTAAGCATCCTTACACAGCCGCATTGATCTCATCTGTTCCAAGCTTTGTCTCAAAGAGGAGTAAGATCGAGATCATTGGAGAAGTGTCGAATCCGATAGATATACCCAAGGGTTGTAGATTTCACCCAAGATGTCCCTTTGCTAAGGATAAGTGCAAGGTTGAGGAGCCGAAGCTTGAAGGAGGTGAACACAAGTTTGCATGCCACTATCCCCTCGATTTGGAATTCTAACCGAAACACTTATTTATTATCTTGCTAAAGTTTAACAGGGGGCGCCGTTACTTCATTAGCATCTGTGACCCCGCCGTCACCTATAACATTTTTCGGCGCCCCCCAACTTAACTTCGACTATTTCTCCCTTTGGCTTAACCTCCTTGAATATCTGCCCCTCAAATCTATAAACTTCTGCATAGAACCAGCAGTCTGGTGGTAGCCCAGCTTTTAAGCACGTATGTGTCAGGAACTCTTCAGCATCCATGTTGTACTCAACAGCAACTTGAGGAAGTAATAAACCAGAGTGAAAACCATGCTTAACCATCAAACCATGTTTACCTATTTCTATGTGCTTTGGAAGATCCTCAGGTTTAACGTTGATTCTTTCAGGTGGAGTTAGTATTGTGACCTCAACCTCTATTTCATCCATCTCCTTTAAGCTAACGGGAGGAAACCTTGGATCTTGAGTTGCCGCCGATATTGCAGATTCAATTATTGCCTCATCCAACCTCTTAATTGGATAAGGAAAACCTATGCAACCCCTAAGCTCTCCATGCTTGGTTAAAGTCGTGAAAACACCTCTTTTCTCCTCAAAAATTCCTGTAAACCTATTCTTTATAATTCTTCTCTCAGACAGATAAACTTCAATGGCCCTTCTTGCAAGCCTGACAGCATTCACACCCTCTTCAAGTGTAAGTCTTCGCATGAGTAGAATACACCTAAAAATGTATTAATGTTTTCTTTCGAAGATTCCAAGCAAGAAGAATACCACAAATGAAACGATTAGCACAGCTATTGACGTCCAAGGAATCTTGAGGTAAGAGAGGCTTACAGCTGTTGTAAAGCCAGTTATGAGTGTAGATAGTCCTGCAAGTTTACCTCCAATCTTAAAGTGGAATATACCCAGGATTAAAGGTAGCTGACAGAGTAATATCGTTGAGGAGAGAACAGCCAATTCAACGATGTAGCCTGGTTTTTGAAGTGCAAATATTACGAGGAATATCGTTAAGATTATAACAAAAAACCTTCCAAGAGCAATTCTACGCTTTTCACCAACGACATCCCTCAAAATCATGGATGAGAGTGTGAGTACTATAGAGTTTGCTGTGGTTACGGAAGCCATGATCACGCTTAGGGCAATTGCTATAGCCAACGGTTCTGGCATTATACTAAGTAAAGCTGGAGTAACCTCATCCCTGTATTTTACCTCTGGAAAGACACCAATTTCAGTACCCTGCCTCAAAAAAAGACCTAATAAAGTTACGAGTATCGTGTATATCAATCCAAATAGACCAAAGAGTACAACCATCCTTTTTAAAGCTCGCTCATCTTTAGGAATGAACATCCTTTGAGAGACCTGTGGATTTGTCAAGGCAAAGAAGAACCATGGCACAGTCAAGCTTACAAACCTTAAGGGTGTCCAAAAATCATTAGGAAACCTTGCAGACTCTGGAATTCCTACCGCAACATTCTCAGCCGTCCAAAGAACTGCTAAGAGTGCCATTGCAAGCATAAAAATACCTTGAATTGCATCAGTTATTGCTACACTCCTTAAACCACCTAAGAATGCCCAAAACGCTATGACAAAGGCAACTATGAAAACTGCATAGGTGTAATCGATTTTCAGCAGGTATGCAGAACCTATTATCTGAATGGACGTGTAAGGTATTAATGCTATCAATGCTAAGATTGCTGAAAGAGTTGCAACTGGTTTTCCATACCTATCCTCAAAAATCTCACTAGGTGAAACGTATCCTTTCTCCTTTCCAATCCTCCAAAACTTCGGTGCGTAGTAACTTAATAAAAGAAGGGTTCCAACAAGGTACATAAGCTCAAATCCTGCGGAACCTACGCCAGTAGCATAAGTCAATCCAACAAGCCCAACCATCATGAAAGCTGAATACGTAGTCGATGCATAGGTTAGTGCCGAAATTACGCCTCCTACACGTCTATTTGCCAAGAAGTAATCCTCCTGTGTAATTATTCCTTTTTTAGCATAAAGGGCTATAATTGTTCCAATCATCATATAAATAATAACAGCCAATAACATCATATCTTCCACCTCCAAGATTTATAAGCCAAATAAGCTGTCGATACAATTATCCAATAGAAATAAGCTGTTATAGACTGAAAAGCAAATGGTATAAGCATGGCAACTATAAAAAGTAAATCTACAACCCTTTCTACCTTTGTGTACCTATCCAAAGAACTTTTCGAACACGTGTTCATCGAACTCATGTTCGGTAAATTTGATATATAAGTCTTTCGAGTCAACAATGTGGATGCCGAAAGAAAGATTGTAGAACTTTTGAAGGAGAGGGGTTGTTTACTTCAGAGTGAAATCGTTAATGAGCTTAAGCTTGCAAAGTCAACCGTAAGTGAGGTCTTAAAAAAGCTTGAGAGGGAGGGTTTGATAGTTAGGGAGAGGGTTGCTGGAAAGTCCTACAGAGTTTGGTACTTTGAAAGTTCACCAAAACCTTGCGAAATTCTAAGGGTAGGGATTTTGAGAGCGTCTGAATATCCACACATTTTACTGGCTTTGAAGGATTTAGACGTGAAGTACAGCATAAAGGTGTTCGATTCTGCCTTGAAGTTGACGAAAGAAATATCTAGTGGAAGAATAGACGTGGGTTTCTCACCCTTCATAACACAAACAGTATTTGCTATAATCCTCAAATCCATGAAGATACATGCAATTGTGGCTTTAAACGGTAGTGGTATAGCCTACAAGGGTAGGTTGGATGAATGTAAGGTGTTTGCAACATCCGAGTTTTCTGCAATGGAATCGAATCTTAAATTAGCGTTGGAATCCTTTGGACTCGACATCTTCAACCTCACATTCAGATACTTCGATTCTGTGGAGAATGCGCTGAAAAACTTCAAGTCGTGCGAGTATGATGCAATAGCTCTCTGGGAACCCTATCTAACCGCTTTGAAGTCTGAAAAAGTGTACTTTAAAGACATTATAGGAGATTTTCCATGTTGCTCAATGGCCTCAAGCTTAGAGTTCTACAAAGAAAGGAGAGATGTAGTGAGAGATTTTGTCAGATGTATTAGAGAGTCGTTGCATAAGGTTGAGAAATTGAAAGAAGTTATGGCAAGAGAGCTTTCAAAACTTATAGGGTTTAATTGGAAGATCGTCTTAAGATCATTTGAAAGTTACAAATTCGTCTGTAAACTCGATGAAAGTAATTTCAGATTTTTGGAAAGGTACGGTTTAAAGCTCACGCCTGAAAACATCAGATGTGTAGCTGATCCCATTGTGAAAGATTGATTTGTTCAAGTTGTTTCGTTTGCACTGCTGAAAATTACTAAATCATTTACAGTAAATCAGTCCCCATAGACTTTTATATCTGAGTTTTAACCGTTGAGCATGAAGGTGAAAATTGTCGATTTGACACTGAGAGACGCTCATCAATCACTGATGGCTACTCGACTTAGAACAAGGGATATGCTACCAATTCTTGAAACGTTCGATCAGGCTGGTATATACTGCTTTGAAGTGTGGGGTGGTGCCACATTTGACGCATGTCATCGTTATCTAAACGAGAACCCGTGGGAAAGATTGAAAGAGATAAGGAAGAGGATAAAGAACTCTCTAATTTCGATGCTTTTGAGAGGACAGAATTTAGTTGGCTACAGACACTACCCAGATGACATAGTTGAGAAGTTCGTTCAAAAAACTGCAGAATATGGTATGGATATCTTCAGAATATTCGACGCTTTAAATGACGTTAGAAATCTAGTTACTTCGATTAAAACCGCAAAGAAGTGTGGTGCTCATGTTCAAGGAACTATATGCTATACGATAAGCCCCGTTCACACTATTGAGAGATATGTGGAAATTGCAAATGAGTTGGCCGTTTTGGAGGTAGATTCCCTTTGCATAAAGGATATGGCTGGGCTTCTATCTCCAAAGATGGCCTACACACTTGTGAAGACACTTAAAAAGGAGGTTGGATTGCCAATAGATGTCCATTCACACTACACGAGCGGTATGGCATCTATGGCCCTTTTAAAGGCTGTGGAGGCTGGTGCAAAGATGATTGATACAGTTATATCTCCACTGAGCTTAGGTACATCTCATCCACCAACCGAATCGATTGTTTATGCTTTGGAAGAGCTAGGATATGAGACTGGTGTGAAGTTGGATGTCCTACTCGAAGTCAGAGAGTACTTTATGAAGATCAGGGAGAAGTATCAGGGATACATAGACTGGCGTTCCACAATTCCAGACACCAACGTTTTAGTTTATCAGATTCCCGGTGGGATGTTCTCCAACTTGATAGCCCAGCTAAAGGAGTACAACGCTTTAGATAAATTACCAGAAGTACTTAAAGAAGTTCCGAGAGTCAGAGAGGATTTGGGTTACGTACCTTTAGTAACGCCAACAAGCCAGATTGTAGGAGTTCAGGCCGTTTTAAATGTCATAACAGGTGAAAGATACAAGGTTGTAACTAAGGAGACGAGGGATTTGGTTAAGGGAATGTATGGAAGAACTCCTGCTCCTATAAATGAGGAAATAAGAAAATTGATCTTAGGAGATAAAAAGCCAATTGAATGTAGACCAGCAGATCTTCTTGAGCCAGAGTTTGAGAGGAGAAGGCAAGAGCTTATAGAGATGGGATTCGAAAATCCTAGTGATGAAGATGTTTTAATATATGCACTGTTCCCACAAACCGGGCTTAGATTCCTGAAAGGTGAGATAAAGGAGGAATCGTTTCCAGTTGCTGGAAAGGTTGAGGGTACTTTTGAGGTAGAAGTGGAGGGTGAGAAGTTTAAGGTTAGTGTTAAACCTCTTTAGATAACGTATATATCACCGTTCTTTGGAGCGTGGGCTTCAACACCCAACTCCTCTCTTATCCAATTTGCAAAACCTTCACAATCTTCTCCATGCACTGTAAACACTACTTCAGCACCTCTATCGACAACTTTCTTAACGAGCTCTTTAAGTTGTCTATCATCTGCATGGGCTGAGAAGTCATACTGTTCAACCTTCATTCTGAGCTTAACTATTCTGTTACCCAAATCAATGATTCCATTGTTTAAAGCCATGTAACCATTTGTACCTTCAACCTGATAACCTGTCAGCAGTATCTTCGACTTCTCGTCGTTGTAAAGCCTTGATATGTAAAACAGTGCAGGACCACCGTTGAGCATTCCTGCAGTGGTTACTATAACACAAGGTTCCCTAAGCAAATCTTCCCTCCTTCCTCTTTCAACAGGAATAGCATTCTTTATAGCTCTTCTAAGTGCCTTAACACTCTTGATGTAATCTGGATATCTCTCGATTATTGAGCAAACATCCCTACCCATCCCATCGACATACGGTGTAATTCCGTAATCCTCAAGGATCATAAGGACCTCTTGAGTTCTACCTACTGCAAATGCAGGTATTATGACGTGTCCCTTATTGTCAAGTGTCTCAAGTATAGATTCAACGAACGCCCTTTCAAGCTCCTTTCTATTGGGATGCTCAACTCCGAAATAAGTACTTTCTACGATGAGTATATCAGTCTCGGGAAAGTCTGTATAGGCTGGTTCAAGCAAGCGTGTCTCCTCAAGCTTTATGTCGCCCGTGTACAGTATGTTTACATCCTTACTCATGTGAATGCTTGCACTACCTGGTATGTGTCCAGCGTTGAACAACGTTATCTCCCATCCATCAACATAGAGGGGTTCCTCATAGTCAACTTCAACTACGTTACTCTCAAACTGTCTAAACTGTCTTGGTGTGTATGGCGGATTTCTCATTACCTTCATCGAGTCCTTGAGGATTACATCAGATAAATCTAAGGTGGGTGGTGTCATGTATATCTTAGGATCGTAATCAACCAAGTTGGGAGCAACTCCTACATGATCCAAGTGACCATGGGAGATTATCACAGACTTAGGCGCAGTTCCGTTGAGTGGAAATTCTGGTGGTTCAGATGGTTTTAATCCATAGTCAAGCATTATACTGTCAACTAGGATTGCAGACCTTCCTACTTCCCTGCATCCTCCAAGGAACTGTATCACGGTCATTCTAATG
>CAZFVO010000039.1:0-15371 GCA_964522325.1 uncultured archaeon
TACAAAAGCACACCTTTTGGCGGTTCAATCCCCAAGCGCTGGAATAGCTCTGGATACTTTAAAGGTAGTTCTATAACCTCCCTAACCTTCTGAAGCTCCTCTTTAAGACCTCCTATATCTTCATAAGTTACTCCACCCTTTCCAAACCTTTCAAATCCCTTGGCAGGTCTATCCCTGTATATGACACGTGTTGTTTCATCGATTATGACAGGCCCCTTTGGCTCAGTCTTTACAGCAACGAAGACCAAAGCTTGATTCTGAGGGAATCTGAAACCAAAAGCTGGAGCACTCACAAGAGGAACCAAATCTCCCTCCATAAGTGGTCTCTTTAGGAGCTGATGCTTGAGATATTCACCAACATCTAAACCATAAACTCTGAAGTCCATCTTCCTTAGAGGGGCCAATATAACCATCTTAGCAGGTTGATAAACGGCTTTTCTGACCTTAACGACATCACCAACTCCAACTCCAGCGTTCTCTCTAGTGAATCTATCGATTCTGATTATGTTCTTTCCCCAGTCCCTCTTTGGTGCTCTCCAAACCTTTGCAACAGTCTTCCTTCTACCCTCAATCTCAATTATATCCCCTGGAGATATCTTCAATCTTAACATCGCATCGGGATCAAGCCTAGCTATTCCTCTTCCCGAATCACTCGGATAAGCCTGATTTACCTTGAGTGTAAGTTCCATCTTCACCACCGAATAAAAGTAGGAATGAAGTATTAAAAAGAGTTGTGCTGTAATTTGGGCAATGAAAATAATCATAGACTTTGAAAAGTTGGATGAAAATGTTTTAAGGGATATCATTAAAGATGTATTTAATATTGAAGGAGAACTCGAAGAAATATTTAAGGAGCTTTCCAAGAGATTTGAACTGTACGTAATTTCGATTCCACTTCCAAGGGACAAAAAATTACTAAAGCACTTAAAGGGTTTTAAAGTTGATCCGAACAAGGTTTGTAATGTTGATGAGAGAATTCTTGATTTGGTGGTTAGGTACTGTAAGCAGATCAAACATCCATTTTTGGTAAGAGAAGTTTACGAGAAGGATGGCATTAGAATAATTTTCTCTGAAGATCTTGAAAGCATAGTCGTTCTAGAGACGAATGTCGACGATGTAACGGGTGAAGTAATCTCATACGTTGTAGATAAGGTTTTAGAGAAAGCTATCGATGTGTACGTGTTCCAGTGCATTGGAAAGAAGGGGAGACCATGTACGATGCTCAAGGTTTTGGTAAATGAAGAAAATGCTTTAGACATTGCGAAAATGTTATGTGAAGAGTTGCCTACGCTTGGTGTTAGAATTTACAGGGTTGGAAGGTTTAAGGTAGACAGAAGGGTTGTTAAAAAAGTGATTACGATCTTTGGAAATGAATTTAAGTTAAGGGTGAAAGTTTCGGACGTCTCTATAAAGCCAGAATTTGAAGATGTTAAGAGAATTGCTGAAGAGCTTGGTAAACCCCTTCCAGTAGTTTATCTTGAAATCTTGCGGAGGTTGGAGCATGAAGATTCCAACAGGAAGCAGATGTCTTGACAAGCTTTTGGATGGCGGTGTTGAAACTGGAACTATAACACAGATATTTGGCGCAAGTGGGACTGGGAAGACATCAATATGCCTGATGATAGCTAATAACGCTGTGGATCAGGGTTACAAGGTTGCATACATCGATACTGAAGGAGTTTCACCTGAGAGAGTAAATCAGATTTTTGTGAACAAGAACAATTTAAAAAGTGTTTTTATATATGATGTTATAGATTTTAAACAGCAGAGTGTCGCAATAAAGGAACTAGCAGGGCTTTGTAAGAGCGAAAAAGGTTTGAAGGTTGTAATTGTAGACTCTTTTACATTTCTTTACAGAAGTGAGCTTGAGGATCTTGAAAAGCAGGTTAAGGCTAAGAGAGAGTTGATAGCTCAACTAACGTTTTTACTAGGTTTGGCAAGGAAGTTCGATTTGGCTGTTATAATCACAAATCAGGTTTTTACGGATGTTAGAACTGGTGAGGAAAGACCGTTAGGAGGGCCAAGTATAGATCACATATCAAAGATAATTGTAGGATTGGAGAAGCTAAACGATAAGAGGAAAGCAATCCTTGTAAAGCACAGATCAAAACCTGAAGGAGAGAGTTGTGAATTTAGGATAACAAATAGAGGAATCGAACCTTAATAAAAATTTTAAATTTTTGTTTTAAGTCATCATGAGGAGGTTATATTCACATATATTAAATATATAAAATAGAATAGTTTAGGTATATAGTATATACCGATATCGGTTAAGATTTGGTAAGTTGTCACCATAGCGCTCCACCAGTGGTATGTATCGTTACACCCACATATCATGAAACATGAGACCGACGAGAGTAACGATTTTAGCAATATTGTATGCGATTGGTGGAATTTTTAGAGTTGTTGGAGGAGCTTTAAATCTAAACATCATAACAATAGTTTTAGGAATAGTAGATTTAGCAATAGCATACGGATTGTGGAATGGACAGAATTGGAGTAAAATACTCGTGATTATCTTCAGCGCACTCAGCATAGTTGGTAATGCTGTAATAATAGTGGCGTTACCAATCGTTACAACGCTGATAGTTAATTAGATACAGATTTTATTATATTATTTTAACTAAATTAAAAACTAAATTATTTAACTAAGCATCACGTCAGAGAGTTCTTTATTTAATCTTTTATGAAAGAATTTTACCTACAAATTTATTTTAATTTTATATTTCCTAGAGAGAAAGCATAGATATTATCGACTATGCCAGAATCGGTCAAAGAAAATGTTTAAATACCGCTGAGTAGCAAAAACTTTGCCGACGGCCATAGGGGTCGGGGAAACACCCGGACTCATTCCGAACCCGGAAGTTAAGCCCGACCCCGTTCCGCGTGGTACTGTGTTCCGAGAGGGCACGGGAAGCGCGGAAGCCGTCGGCAACTCTTGCAAAAGATTTTTAAATTGAGTACCTCGCTCAATAACAACATAAAGGGCTGTCTACTATGACGTTAGAGAAATTGGAAGAGCGAAAAGAGCAGTTGGAGAAAGAACTGCAGGAGTTGATAGCCAAGAGAGATGAGTTAAACGCAAAGGCTAGGGAGTATAGGGAAAAGAGAAATAAGTTAAATGAAGAGGTCAAAGAGCTTTTAGCTAAGGTGAGGGAACTTAAGGCCAAAAGAGATGAACTTAACTCCAAGGCTAAGGAGTTCAAGGCTCAAAAGGATGAACTTTACAAGGAGGTAGACAAGCTATATGAGAAGCTTGATAAACTCAGAAAGAACATCGATAGAGGTGGTAGACCATTAAGTGAGATTGAGAGAGAGATTAGAAGATTGGAGTTTATTCAGCAAACTTCTGTAATGACAATTGAAAGAGAGAGA
Organism: uncultured archaeon; assembly: GCA_964522325.1. Lineage (GTDB taxonomy): Archaea > Halobacteriota > Archaeoglobi > Archaeoglobales > Archaeoglobaceae > Archaeoglobus_B. The sequence goes on from CAZFVO010000039.1 coordinate 3,376, forward strand.
GTATTAGTTGAGAGAATTGCAAGACTTAGAAGGGAGCTTGAGGAGAGAAAGGCTCAACTAGAAAAACATGCAGAATTTAGAGCGTTGATAGCAAAAATCAGAGAGTTAAAGGAGAAAATCAGAGAAATCAGAGAGGAGATGGTCAACTACATTAAAGAAGCTGACAAATACCATGAGGAAATGCTTGAAGTCATAAAGCAGGTTGATAAGAAGAGAAAAATGGCTGATGAATACCACGAAAAGTTTATAAAGGCTAAGAAGGAAGCTGATAATTGTCATGCAAGGATTCAGACGATAAGGAGAGACCTCAAGGACTTGGATAAAGTTATAAAGGCTTTGAGGGCAAGGATGGAGAAATCGAAGGAGTACAAGGAGAGAGAAGAACTACTAAGGAGAGCAAGGGAAATATACGAGATGTTCAAGAGAGGAGAAAAGATAGAAACAGAAGATCTCTTAATTTTGCAGAGAGCGGGACTTATTTAAACTTTTTAAACTGTTTTCCGTAAAACCTTGTAGATGGATAAAGATATCCGTGAATCAGTCATAAGAATCTTTCTGCTCCTAGTTGGAGTCATAATTTTTGGTACCATAGCATATCATGTTATAGAGAGAAAGAACTGGTTCGATTGCCTTTATATGACCATAATTACGATTACAACGACAGGATACGGAGAGATTTGGGAGATGAGTTTTTACGGAAGGATTATATCTATGTTCCTAATGTTCTTTGGTGTTGGTATATTCTTCTATGCTATAAGTTTAATTTCTCCTCTCCTCTTTGAAGCAAAACTTAAAAGGTGGGAAAAGATGCTTGAGAAAATTAGTGGACATTGTATAATTTGTGGTTACGGTTTGATGGGCAGAGAGATAGCGAAGCAACTTCCTAAGGATAAGGTGGTCATAGTCGATATAGACTACAACAAAGTTAAGTTGGCAAGGGAGAACGGTTATGTTGCAATTCATGGAGATGCTACGGATGATGTTACGCTTGAGAAAGCCAAAGTAAATAAAGCTAAATCAATAATATGTTGCATGACAGATGCAAACAACGCCTTTACAGTTATAGCAGCGAAAGCTTTGAATCCAGACATAACAACTGTTGTAGTCCTCAGGAATCCAGATGCTGAGAAGAAGCTTAGAAGGGTTGGTGTCGATTACCTTCTGTCACCTTATAAGGACACAGCAATGAAAATTTATGCACTTATGAGAAGAAAGGCAAGTGTGGAGTTTGTTGAGACAATAATAAGTGGAGGAGAAACGATTGGTCTTGAAAAAATCGTTGTAAGTGAGAAGTTTGCTGGTAAAACTCTAAAAGAATTAGACTTAAGAAGAGAAACTGGTTGTACCGTAGTGGCCATTGTTAGAGGGAAAGATGTTATATTGCCATCTGCAGAAACTGTACTTGAAAAGGGAGATATAATGTATGTGATGGGTATGGAAGATTCCTTAAAGAAGTTGACGGAGATGTTGTCATGATAAACTACGAAAGATTACTAAAGGTTTTACTGGAGTTAAAGGAGAGAAGTGAAGATGGAGCTGTCATACTTGTAGAAGGTAGAAGGGATGTACTATCGCTGAGAAAGTTGGGTATATACGGTAAAATTATAACGATTTCAAACATTTCTAAGGCAAAGCTCGTGGATGATTTGGGTTACTGTGATGTTATCATACTGACAGATTGGGATGAGAAAGGTGAAATTTTAAAGAGAGATTTGGTTGCAAAGTTGTCTAGTTGGGGTGTCGTTGCGGATACAAGCTTAAGAAAAAAGTTGTTCGAAGTTGTGGGTAATGTCGTGACTGAAGTTGAGGATTTAGCTGATCTCTTTTTCAAACTACAAACTCATCCACGTTCTTTATAACCCTACCACAGTAGTAACATTTTGCTGTCACGACATCATCTCTAAGCTTAACGTAAAACTTTGGTGTTATAGGCTCACCACAGTTCGTTATACAGTTCCTGTTGGGGCATCTCAGTATACCTTCTATGAATTCTGGAAGTTTAACCTTAAACTTCCTCTTAACTTCGTAACCCTCTATCAGGTTTATCGTAGCTTTAGGAGCTATCAGAGCAATTTTGTTCAACTCTTCTTCACCTATAAACTTGTTAGCAACCTTAACTATATCCTTCTTTCCCATCTTTTTACTTGGTACATTCATGGCCAATGTAACCGTGTCCTTACTTCCAACGCCTATCTTAAGTATTTTCAGGACAAGTAAAGCCTTACCAGCGTTTATATGGTCTATAACTGTTCCTCTCTCAATCTTACTTATCACAAGCTCCTTCTTCATAACATCACCTCACACAGTATTGCCATTCTAACCGGGACACCGTAAAAAGCCTGATCAAAGTACTTTGCATGCCTTGTCATATCGACGCTGACGTCAATCTCATCAACCCTTGGAAGGGGATGCATCACTATCAAACTCTCCTTAGCCCTGTCTAAGGTCTCAGCAGTTATCCTATAGCTCCCAGCAACCTTTCTGTACTCTTCCTCATCTGGGAATCTCTCTCTCTGAATTCTCGTGACGTAAAGGACGTCTATCTCATCGATTACATCTTCAAGTCTAACTTCATGAGCATTAACTTCTTCCAAAAACTCATCAGGTAACCTCAGGCTTTCAGGACTTATTAAATAAATCTCGTTCTTGAAAAGATTTAGAGCCTTTATGAGCGAGTGAACAGTTCTTGAATACTTAAGATCACCCATTAAAGCTATTTTTAACCCCTCAAGCCTACCACACTCCTTCATGATCGTATATAAGTCTAAAAGTGTTTGCGTAGGATGTTGTCCCGCTCCATCACCAGCGTTTATGACTGGTACTTCAGAATGCTCAGAGGCAAACCTTGCCGAACCTTCTAGGGGATGTCTTATTACTATAGCATCGACATACTTACTTATGACCTTAACAGTATCGGCTAAGGTTTCCCCTTTCGCAATACTACTCGCTTCTTGGGCCGTTAAGTTTATAACGTCTCCACCCAACCTCTTCATAGCTGTTTCAAAACTCATCCTTGTCCTTGTTGACGGTTCAAAAAACAGATTTGCTAGTATCTTTCCCTCTAGTAAATTCGATTTTTTCTTTCCCCTTGCCACATCTTCAAAGCTTTCAGCCTTCTTAAGTATGTGAATTATGTCATCCTTACTCAAATCGTCTATCGATATAAGATGTTTAAACCTCGCCATCTTACGTATTAGACTAAAACCGCTAAATATCCTTTGCGAAACTATATTATATTTTCCGATAACAACTTGTTATGTGGTTGAAAAGATAGTACTTGTAATAGACAGAGACAACGATCTGGGAGTTAAGGCTGGGGTTGGTAGTCCAATTATTGGAAGGCAGTCAAATTTGACTTCCGCAATAAAGTTAGCTGAAGCTGATCCAGAGGATTCTGATCTCAACACGATTTTTGGAGCCATAAAGATATACGATGAGTTGAAGAGGAGTGGTGAAGATGTCGAGATAGTTACGGTTTGTGGAGATCAAAACGTCGGCGTAAAGTCCGATGGGAAAATTGCGGAGCAGTTGGATTACATCAAGGAGAAGTTGAACGCAAAGAGTGTCATAGTCGTTACGGATGGAAGCGAAGATGAATTTGTTTTACCCCTAGTTGCCTCGAGGTTTAGGATTGATGGTGTTAGGAGGATTGTCGTTAAGCAGAGTAAAACCATTGAAAGCACATACTATTTGCTAAAGAAGATGCTTGAAGATCCAAAGATTGCAAAGAGCACTCTAACACCTCTCGGAATGATACTCATCGTCTATTCTATATCTCTATTTCTCAAGAGTCCTGAGTTTGGCATAGGTAGCATAGCACTCGTCTTGGGGATATACTTTTTAATAAAGGCTTATGGCTTTGAAGAATCTGTAGAAAGTTTTTTCTCAACGTTAAAGAGATCTCTCGTTGAAGGTAGATTTTCTTTTGTAACGTACGTTATAGCTCTAACATCCTTCATCATCGGGATAGTTCATGGGATTTATGCAGTTTGGATTGCAAGCTTGGAAAAGATTTCACCAGGTTTGATCGTTCTCATAACAATTTTCATAAATTATGCGGTATGGTGGATAGTCTGCTGTGGAATATTCATAGCAATCGGTAAGATATTCGACCACTTCATCGAGGGAAAGAGCTTCAGGAAGTACGTATCGATAATCTTCCTCTTAATTTCAACAGGTTTGATACTATGGGGATTCTCAAAGTACTTCATATCGTTGGGTGAAGGTAAGAAGGACTATCTCATACTCATCCAAGCTCTCATAGGGGCTGTAGTATTAGGGATAGTTGGACTAATTCCACTGAAGTATGAGAGCAGAACCAGTAGTAGGTGAACCAGCATTGATTTTAAGAGGAAGAGTTAGATATCTCGTGGTCGCTGATTTGCACTTAGGATTGGTTAGATACTACGATGAGTTCGTTGTGAAGAAACTTCAAATGCTTGCAGATGAGTTAAAAGTTGATGAGATAATAATTTTGGGAGATCTTAAACACATATTAGGTTACGATAAAAGGATCAAGGAGATCATAAGAAATATTGATTTCACACTAGTTAAAGGGAATCACGATGGGAAGCTTAAGGGTGAAAGAGAGTTGTCAATAGGAAAGTTTCAACTCATTCACGGACATCTTAAGCCAAAGGAAATTGGAAAGAACTTGATAGTTGCTCATGCACATCCATCCGTATATCTGAATGGTGTGAAGGAGAGAGTTTGGTTAGTAGGTAAATGGGGCAAAACCAACATAATTGTAATGCCATCCTTTAACGATCTGTGTTCATCAACGCCTGTAAACTTAAGAAAACCTGCAGGATTTTTATTTAAAGATTGGAACTATCTTGAGGCAGATCTAATGACTGTTGACTGCGTAATGATTGGAAAGGTGAAAAATTTCATAGACTAATATTTTTCAATCTCTCAACAGCTTTTTTTATAGTCTCTACATCTCTAGTTAAAGCAAATCTAACGAATCCTTCCCCGTACTCACCAAATCCGACACCAGGTGTAACCAATATTCCAGCCTCATTAAGCAACTTTTTCGTAAATTCTACACTTGTGTATCCCTCAGGCACCTCACACCAAACGTAGAATGTTGCTTTGGGTTTTTCAACTTTCAATCCAATTTCTCTCAAACCTTCAACTAGAACATCTCTTCTCTCCTGATAAACACTGCAAATACTTTCAATTACACTGTCGTCACTCCTCAAAGCAACTATCCCAGCCTCTTGCACGGCCTGAAACACGCCACTGTCAACATTCGTCTTAACCTTTAAAAGACCCTTAAGTATCTCAGGGTTACCAACAGCAAACCCTATACGCCATCCAGTCATGTTAAATGTCTTTGAAAGCGAGTTAAACTCTATACAAACTTCGAAGGCATCTTCAATCTCCAAGAAGCTCTTGGCTTTATATCCGTCAAATGTAATCTCTCCGTAGGCGAAGTCGTGAGCTAGGATGATGTCATTGTCCATACAGAAGTCGACAACTTGCTTTATGAACTCTTTTTCAGCTACAGCAGACGTTGGATTATTTGGATAATTCAAAAACATAATCTTAGCCTTTTTTGCGATTTCAGGAGGTATTTCATCCAAGTTAGGTAGAAATGAGTTTTCTTTGGTGAGAGGTATCTTGTAAGGAATTCCATCTGCAAGTATCGTTGAGGAGTAGTATACGGGATAACCTGGGTCTGGTACTAATACATAATCTCCATCGTTAACGAATGCCAGAGGAAGATGAGCTATTCCTTCTTTCGATCCAATAAGAGCTATAATCTCTTTCTCAGGATCAAGCTTGACTCCCTTCCTCCTTTCATAAAACTCAGCCACAGCCTGTCTGAATTCAAGTAAGCCTTCATAACTTGGATATCTATGATTTTCAGGCTTTTCAACAGCTCTCTTCATAGCCTCAATGATGTGCTTAGGTGTAGGCATGTCTGGATCTCCAACACCGAAATCGATGACGTCTACTCCCTCTTGAATTTTCTTTCTCTTCATCTCATCGATCTCAGCAAAGAGATACTTTGGAAGTTTGTTCAGTCTTTCAGATAAATGCATGCCTTCAGCTCCTAAGGTGGATATATAACTCTGCCGATGATTACTCCCTCTCCCTCAAAGGAACATATCTCTTACCCTTACCTCCAACGTATAGTGCACGAGGTCTTATCAGTCTGTTGTTCATATACTGCTCTATTATATGTGCAGTCCATCCAGCAATTCTTCCCATTGCAAATATCGGAATGTAAAGATCGTCTGGAATGCCAAGACATGCGTAGACGCATGCGGAGTAGAAGTCTACATTCGGTAGCAGCTTCTTATGTTTGTAAACGGCCTCAGCTACAGCTTCAGCAATTTCGAACCACTTAGAATCCTTCATCCTAGCCAACTTCTTAGCCAGATTCCTCAGTTCTATAGTTCTCGGATCCATAACACCTCTGTAAACCCTATGCCCAAATCCCATTATCCTCTCCTTTCTTTCAAGCTTTTTCAGAATGTACTCTTCAGCCCTCCAAGGAACTGCTATCTCCCTAAACATCTCCATAACCTTCTGCGCAGCCCCTCCATGCAGAGGTCCCATAAGTGTTCCAGTAGCGGCAACTACGCATGCGTACATGTCAGCTAAAGTGGATGCTGCTATGCGTGCTGCAAAGGTTGATGCGTTTAGTTCATGATCTGCATGCAATATCAGATCGACATCCAAAGCCCTTGCCTCTATCCTATCTGGTATCTCCCCCCTCAGCATATAGAGGAAGTTTTCAGCATGCCCTAAATCTGGATTTGGATGGATCAAGTTCAATCCTGATCTTATCCTATGGAAGTAGGCTATGATCGTTGGAATTTTCGCAATCAGACTTTTCGCCTTCTGAATGCTATGTTCGTAATCTATGAAGTGTCTCTCCCTATCCATCGAACCCAAGTAGGATATTGCCGTCCTTAGAACTACCATGGGATGTGTGAAGGGGGGTAGATGTGTAAGTAGACCTATTATCTGTGCTGGGAGCTCTCTCAAATCTTTAAGCTCCTCCTCAAATGCTTTAAGTTCTTTCTTTGTTGGTAACTCTCCAAAGAGTAGGAGATATGCTGTTTCCTCATAGGTGGAATGCTTTGCCAAATCGTGTATGCTGTATCCTCTGTACTCCAAGATCGCTTTACTGTCTTCGATATCAATTCTACTTATAGAAGTCTTACAAGCCACAACACCCTCCAAACCCTCCTTAACCTCCACAGCTATCACCTCACATCAGCTTGTACGACGGGTACTTTTCAAGTATCATACCTGAAACTATTACAGGTGGCTCCTTTAAGGCAACCTCTATCGCCTTGTCAAGCTTCCACTCCTTCTCGGCATATATCCTAAAAAGAACATCGCCCTTCTTAACGTGGAACCCCATCTTTTTGAAGAGTAAGACTCCTGCACCTTTATCCTTAGGAGCTCCGGCAGCCCTTGCAACCTTAACAACTCTATCGTTGAAGACCTTAGCTACAGCACCATCGATTGGACTTACAAAGTCGTACGTTTTATCTCCTATTGGAATGTCATCAGATTTTACGTTCGGATCTCCACCCTGTGCCTCAACTATCTGCCTAAACTTTTCGAGAGTCTTACCAGATTCAAATATATTTTTAGCATACTCGTAACCGTTCAAAGTTAATCCAACCATCTCGAATATTATCCCAGCTATACCTAAAGCTTTTTCAAGCAAACTTTTAGCACCCTTCCTTTCTTCCATAGCCTTTAAAGCTTCCCATGCCTCCAAAGCGGGGCCCACAGCTCTTCCAACTGGTTGACCACCGTAAGTTAAGGCACATGTGACGTCCAAACCCAAACGTCTCCCCAATTCAACGAAGTCACTTGCAAGCTTCTTTCCATCCTCAACGTTCGGCACTTTTGAACCCTCACCAACTGGAATATCCAGGACTATATTCTTAGCTCCTATAGCTCCCTTCTTGGCCATTACACTCGCCAAAAGTTGAGGTTTTGGATCTATCGCAAGTGGGTATTCAACCCTTATTATCTTATCATCAGCTGGAGCTATGTTAGTTGCCCCACCCCAGGCTATAACACCTCCAACCTTAAGAGTTAACTCCTTAATCTCTTCAATACTGAGATTAACGTTGGCTAAGACTTCCATCGTATCTGCTGTACCACTTGCCGAAGTAATCGCTCTACTTGCAGTCTTTGGAATTAAAAGGCCAGCTGATGCGACGGTTGGGACTATTATAAGAGAAACTTTGTTACCCGGCACACCACCGATGCTGTGCTTATCCACAACTATTCCCTCCTCAAACTCAAGTGTTTCTCCAGTTTCTATCATAGCTCTTGTAAGCCACTCAATCTCATCCATGTCCATTCCGTGAATGTAGTTTGAAACCACAAAAGCTGTTAACTCCTCTTCAGTCAAATCCTCATTTACTATGTCCTTAACAATCTCATAAATCTCCTCCCTATTTAGCTTGTTACCATTAAGTTTCTTTCTTATGTATTCGACAGACATTGGTTTTGGGACAGGAATTGCCTCTAATTCATCACTTTCATTAACATCCAATTCTTCAGCAGTTTTAAGGCAGATACCGATGAATCCCCTCTCTATGAATCCTAAAGCAATTTGAACCCTTGCTGTAACATATTTTCTTCCAACAATTAGCCTAACTCTATCACCTTCGAAAACACCAAGTTCCTCTGCATCGCTCTGGTTCATTATAGCTGTTGGTCTTGCACTCCTTATTGGTATGAACTTGACCTTGAACTTCATAAACAAACACCGATCAAACAATTTTTAACATTTAACCCTCTAATTTGAATTCTCTTTTAGCAACCTTGCTCTTAATTATATCTATCTTCAAATCTTCTGCCACTTCGTTTAACATTTTTTTAACGTCTGAAGTCACAGATTTCTCGTCTATGATTATGTACCTTGCATGACTAATCTTAACAGCCTTTTCAACAATCTCTCTATTGAGGTGTGGAAATGTATATTTTGCAAAGTTGTGCCCAAATGTGAAGGTTGTAGAGACGATTATTTCCGTCTGCCTTGGTACATAATGCGTTCCACCTACACCTACAGCTATCAACCAATCTCTTCTACCACTTTCAACAGCCTCTATCATACACTCGGCAACAATTTCACCTACCCTCTCATCCTTCCATTCATTCTCCGTTGATCCAATTTCATAAAAGGCTGAAGGTGTAACTACCTCCGATGGTCCATGGTGAGTAGCTTCAAGTGTGAACTGAAATTCAGGAACTTCATCGATTCTCTTCATCAAAGCCAGAACATAATTTTTCATTGTGATTGGGGATGGTTTTGCAAGAGAATAGGGTTTTCCACCGTATTCGGCTGTTCCAACGTTTCCAGAAACATGGACGGTTAAGACCTTCCTTTTATCTTTACTGCTGTGCCTTGAAGCAAACAGTATTTCCTCAAAACTTAATCCAAGTCTTCTAAGCCTTTCGTCAAGATAGTCGGCATATATTATGCTTTCATCAATTTCTATTAACCCTATATCATCCGTATAGTAAAATTCGTAGTTTCCAACCCTTTTTTTGTCAAAATCGAGCATTGTCAGTAAGTTGTTCTTTATGTTGATCGATGCTAAATCTTTTGAAGAGCATACTATGAGGTGCATGAGTCGATTCTGCATCTGTATTTAAAATGTAAATGGAGTAACGTTTTTAAATTCTTCTAGCTTCATTACGTTAAGGGCCCGTGGCTCAGCATGGATAGAGCGACGGCCTTCTAAGCCGTAGGTCGCGGGTTCAAATCCCGCCGGGTCCGCTTTTCTATTCTATTCCTTAAATGAGATCAGTATCACGGCCAAGACTATTAGTGATGCACCTACGTACTGGACAAAGGTAAGAGTTTCACCAAGAATCAAGAAGCTGAAGATATGGGAGAAAACTCCTTCAAGGGAGAGAATTATTGAGGCTTCAGCTACCTTCACATATCGCTGAAACCAATTTTGAAAGAGCTTTGCAACAAACGTGGCAAGTAATACCGTTACGATTAAAGCGTACACAACGTCGGCATTTATAACAAATCTCTCAGTAGTTATAAGGGACAGAGGGACCGAAAATATTGCTACAGCAAAGACTTGCCAAAAGGCTAGCATTGTGGGATTTATCCTTCTAGAGTAGTGGGATATCATCGCAACTTCCATTGCAAAGCCAAAGGCACAGAGTAGAATTAGAATGTCACCGATCATAAAACCAGTATAACCCGAAAGTAGATAAAATCCGAAAATTGCAATTATAAGACTGATTGTATCGAGTGTCTTTATGGGCATCTTGTAAAGTAGATGAGCGAGCAATGGTGCCAAGACGACATAGAGGGATGTTATAAATCCAGCATTTGTTGCAGTCGTATATTCTAAGCCGAGTGTTTGAAAGCTGTATCCTAAGAAAGTTGCGAAGCCTATTTTAATTCCCTCCTTCCAACCACCCCTTTTAAAGAAGGGTAGGAAGAGAAGAGATGATAGGAAGAAACGAACTGTGTTAAATGCAAAGGGGGATATGCTGTTTAAAGCAACCTTTACAACTGGAAACGTTGCTCCCCATATTACTGCGGTTGTAAGTAATCCTAAGTCCGCATAAACCCTTTTCATTCACAAATGCAATCCTCTGTAATTTAAAAATGTTTGAGATTTTTAGCGCATAACCTTAAAAAGCTGAGATTCTTATAGTTCAAGGAATGGTTAAAGTTTACATTGAAACGTATGGATGCACGATGAATCAGTCGGATTCAGATATAATGAGGGGGATACTTGCCAAGAACTTCGAGTTAGTTGACAGTGTAGACAATGCAGATGTAGTTGTTATAAACTCGTGCGGTGTTATTGAATTTACCGAGAGAAAGATTTTGAGGAGAGCTGAGAGCTTAAAGAGAGACGGAAAGATCGTGATAATGGCCGGCTGTTTACCGAGAATTTCAACGAAAAAGTGTTTAAAGATTGCAGATGCCTTGATCAGTCCAGACAACATCCACATGATCGATCTGGTCGTAAAGTCTGTGTTGAAAGGTGAGAGACCAGTACTTATTAAAAGGTACGACTTAGACAAATCCGGGATCTGTTACGTTAAGGAGAGGTTGAGGAAAAATGCGATAGCCATAGTTTCAATTGCGGAGGGCTGTACTGGTAGGTGTAGCTTCTGTGCAACGAGATTTGCAAGAGGTAAGTTGAGAAGTTTCAAGCTTGAAAACATCGTTTATGAAGTTAAAAGATGTGTCGAAATGGGGTTCAAGGAAATACAGCTAACATCTCAAGATACTGGAGCTTATGGACTCGATAAGGGAAAGTACATGCTTCCTGACCTTTTGAATGCCATAAGCGAAATCGAGGGTGAGTTTAGGGTAAGGGTTGGCATGATGAACCCCCGCCACGCCTTTGAGATGCTTGACGATCTGATAAAAGCTTTTGAGAGCGAAAAGATATACAAGTTCATACATGTTCCCGTACAGAGCGGAGATGAGAAGGTTTTAAGGGACATGAACAGAGACCACACGGTTGAAGATTTTGTAGAAGTTGTAAATGCTTTTAGAAGTAGATTTGAAGATGTAATGGTTTCAACCGATATAATAGTAGGATTTCCAACAGAAACTGAAGATGCCTTTTGGAGGACTTATGAGTTGATAAGGGATGTTGAGCCAGATATAGTAAACATAACGAGGTTTTCAAAGAGACCATTCACGCCAGCTTACAGGTTGAAGGAGATTCACGGATGGATCGTAAAGGAGAGGTCAAGAAAGCTGACAAAACTTGCAAGAAGTATAGGTTTAAAGAGGAACAGGAGGTTTATTGGAAAGAGATTGAGAGTTTTGATAACCAAGAATGGAAAGGATGGAACGATGCTTGCAAGGGCAGACTCTTACAGACCTGTAGTTATAAGAAAGGGAAGCTTGGGAGATTTCGTTGAAGTCAAAATAGTTGACTGCGCATTCAACTACCTCGTAGGGGTTCAGCGGACGTAGTTTTTGATAGACGTACGTCCGCTTTGGGACACATCAC
>CAZFVO010000040.1:0-2814 GCA_964522325.1 uncultured archaeon
TATCTGATAGTCTTAGTGGACATAGATAGACTCCTTTTGGGTATATTTGGTGTTTTTGCTTTAATTGTAACGTTTGCAGGGGTGTCGAGGTGGAAAGGGCGTTGATAGTCTTGGCAATACTTGGAGTGATATTAATTGCAAACTTCGTTGAAAAGGTAGATTTCAGCAGAACTAGATTGGAAGGTATAATTTGGAGTGAGGAAAATGTTGAGAGACCTGCAAGTGTCTCAAACGCTAGTTTAGTCCAATCAAACTTTAACAACCTCTCATCCAATTCAAATCCACCAAAGGTGCCAATATACTTTGTTGAAGGATACAACGCAAGCTACATGAGGACTGCAGTTTACAACGTTTACAGGAATGGAATTTGGTACGAAAAGTATAGCTACAGCGATGGTCAGGGTTTTGGTGGGAAAATTTACAAGGTTACACCCATTGTACCATTTGAGAGAAACATACCCTTTTACAAAGGTACGATTATGGTGACAATAAAAGCGGGTTACAATGCAAGTTCAAACACTTTTCAAGTCGATAAGGTTAACAGGAGTTATTATGGCTTCGTTCAACCTAAGGATTTTAAGCCAACTAAGTTTGCAGACGATGAACATTCCATCATTGAGGTTCCGTGCCTGAACAGAGTAAGGATGTTGACGCTTAGCGTTATTGGTGATGCTAGCAACGATTACGAGAAGGTTAAGAGAATCGAGAAATATCTGAAGGAAAACTACAATTACAGTTTTGATTACAGTCCAGAGGGAGATCCAATCTGCTGGTTTCTCTTCAAAGGTAAAAGGGGAATATGCAAGCACTTTGCTTCAGCCTTCGTTGTGATGTGTGAATCAATTGGAATTCCTGCAAGGGTCGTTGAAGGTTATAGGGGTAAAACCTACGGCTGAAAATCAGACTATTTTTGGAGATCAGGCTCACATGTGGGTTGAAGTCAAGTTTAAGGAATGCTGGGTGGAGTTTGATCCAACCCCATTGGGCTTAGCTAAGAAAATTCCTACATATGTTGAGATAACTGGGGTTAATGATAGAATAGTTGAGGGAGAGAACTTCAGCGTTGGGGGTTTGTTAGATGTGAGGATGGTTTTGTTGAAAATGGATTTGTTGAGGTCTATTTGAAGAGAGTCAAGGAAGAGAGAGGAATCTTACTTGGGCTTGCCAAAGTTGTGAACGGTAAGTTTAATGCAAGTTACAAGGTTGTGAACGTTACTGGAAGGTATCACGTTGTTGCTCATTTTGTTGGAAGTTTGAAATATGCGGAGTCGTGGAGCGATCCAATTGTTGAGATATTTGAAAGGCCTAAGATATTCGTAAATCTGCCCAATAAGATTCCAAGAGGTTACATTGTTGAAGGTAAGCTTAGATGTAAGGATTTACCAGCTGAAATAAAGGTGTATGTGGATAAGGATGTATATCGTGTTTTGAAAACGAATGAAGATGGATACTTCAGGTTTAAACTCGATTTGCCATGTGGTATTCATGAAATCGAAATTCTTTACGAAGGTGGAAATTACATATTACCAGTCGAATTCAACACCACAGTTGAAGTTGGAGATGTGGAGGTATGGTTGTCTAACTACACCGTGATAGCTGGAAGGGATAACGAGATAAGAGTTTGTGCATTCTTCAACAAAAAACCTGTAAACTTCAGTATCAACGGTAAACTTTTTAGATGTAACGACACTCTGAGAATTAAACCAGATAGAATTGGCTACATCAATCTCAGCTTTGAAGTATATGGATTTAGGAAGAATGTTATACTGAAGTCTGTTGCTGAGACCATCATCGAATATAGATTTATAGACAACAGAACGATAATATTCGTTAGGGATAGCTTGGGAAATCCGTTGAACGGTACAGTGTACGTCAATGGAAAGCCCTACGAGTTGAAGAACAGTTACACTGAAGTTGTATGCGATCGTGGAGTGATTTATTATCCTGGTGATGAGTTCCATCTGCCGAGGAAAGTTGAGTTGAGGAGACAAAATTTTCCACTTATCCTTTTAGCAATTCCGTCATTCGTCATTGTAGGTTACGTAATTTATAGAACCTATTGTAGGTTGGATGTCAAGTTTTTGAAGGAGTTTGATGATCTGCCCAACATTTGGAAAGTTGGTGAAGAGGTGAGATTTAAAGTTAGGAGCTTTAGGGATTGGAGGGTGAATGGCGTAAAGACCGACAAACTCGTATTCGATAAAGCTGGTGAGTACGATCTAGTCTTTGAAAATGGAAAAATTAGGAAGGTATTTAAGATTAGGATAGTTGAGGATTATGGAAATGCAATTGCCGAAATCTTCAAGGATTTTTGTGATGATTCCAAAACTGTCAGAGAGGTTTTTGGTAATAGAGAATGTGTAAGGATTTTTGAGGATTACGTATACGGTGGTAAAAGGGGTTATACGAGGAAAGATTTCATTAGGGTTTTTGAGGAGGTGAGATCTTGCTTGGCAGAATCTTGAGTGTTGTCTTAGCTGTCTTAATTATCTATATTGTTATGATGAAGTTTGGATTAAATGCAAGGTATGTCCCGTTTGCACTTGCATTCTACTTAGCTTACGAGCTTTTAAGATTCAAAAGTTTAGATCAATCTTTTTGGCATTTGCGATATTCTTCGCTGCAAAGGTTGTATTTGAGAATGTTCCACTTCCGATAGAGATCAATGAGCTTTATCTGCTATTCTTCTTAATTTTCCTATCCTTAGCCTGGATAGATTTTGGTCAGCCTTTTACAGCCTCAATAGGACTAATACTTTCAGCTTTATTCGGCTATCTCATGCTTCCAAATTACTACTTCATAGTTGTTCTCCCT
>CAZFVO010000040.1:2914-14486 GCA_964522325.1 uncultured archaeon
TGAAGGTATAGTTGCTTGGAGAAGTTTTGCCTTAGCAGTTTCAATAATCTTAGCAATCTATGTGCTAATAAGGCCATTTTTCAGCGATAGACCTGGAATTGTAAGCCTATTTGACTGGATCATAGTTCTTGGAATAGCTCTAAAGGCATTTTCAAAGATAAGGTTTGAAAGACCAGAAGTTGTTGAAGAGAAGGTTGAGAGATTTAAAGAGATAACAGAAACTTTGGATGAAGCTGTTGAGAGATTCTTAAAATCTGGTGATAAGACACTCTTAATAATAACGCTTTCAAGACTTCTGAGTGATTCGATGAATTTAGAGAAAGTGTGTAATTATAAGACCACTTGTGGAATATCAGGATTTAAGAGTACCAAGACCAGCTTTCAAGTGGGAGATTGAGAGAATCATGAGAAAAAATCTCGAAAGGAGAAGGAAGATTGTTGAAGGGATAATGAAAGAGGTGAAGGCATGATCTGTGACAGGATCGTTGATGAAGTTTGCAAGATATACGTTGGTGATAGAAGTCTGGTTGAAAAGGTTTTAGCCTGTTGTCTCTGTAACGGGAACATACTTTTTGAAGACTATCCAGGTTTGGGAAAAACTCTACTTGCAAAGGTCTTTGCAAAGGTTATAGGTGCCGATTACAAAAGGGTTCAGTTCACACCCGATTTACTACCTTCGGACATAATAGGTACGAACGTTTGGAAAGGAGACCACTTCGAGTTCGTTAAGGGGCCAATATTTACAAATGTCCTGTTGGCTGATGAGATAAATAGAAGTCCACCAAAGACCCAGTCAGCTCTGCTTGAGGCCATGGAGGAAAGGCAAGTCACTGTTGAAGGTAAAACTTACAAACTTGAGGAACCTTTCTTTGTCATAGCGACACAGAATCCAATAGAGCAGGAAGGAACGTATCCCTTACCAGAGGCTCAACTCGACAGGTTTTTGATGAAGTTAAAACCTGGCTACCCAAGGGATGTTGAGGAGGAGATGGAGATTTTGAGGAGGAGGATAGAGTGGATGAAAGATGATCCCACAAAAGATGTGAAACCTGTAATCGATCTGAACACGTTTAGGGAAATGCAAAGAGCTGTAGAGAGGATTTACGTTGAGGAAAACGTTCTTAGGTATATAGTTGAGACTGTCAGGGCTACGAGAGAACATGAGTACGTTGAAGTTGGAGCAAGTCCGAGAGGTTGTCTGGCATTGTTGAAGGTTTCGAGGGCTCTAGCATTCATAGACGGTAGGGATTACGTAATTCCTGATGATGTTAAGAGGGTCGCGGTTGATGTCTTAGCTCACAGGATAATCTTGAAGGTAGAATATGCTGTTGAAGGTGTTAGGCCTGAGGAAGTTGTTGAGGATGTCTTGAAAGAAGTTAGAGTTCCGAAATCTTTAGCTTAACTTCTCTAGCTACAGCCCTCGCAAGTGGAACTGGAACTGCCTCACCAACCATCTCAAACTGAACGTTCTTACCACCTAAGAATATGTGATTGTCGGGAAAACCCATTAACCTAGCCTGCTCTCTAACTGTTAAAAGCCTATCCTCAAACGGGTGTATAAACCTCGAATGGCCCATCACAGTTGGTGCCAACCTATAGGGGTGCAACCTCAACCAGTTTTCAAACCTTCCACCGAATTTAACAAGACTTTCACCCCATTTAAGCATGGCAATCTTCTCAAGCTTTGATTTCGAAATCCTAATTTCTTCGTGGTTTGGAATTGTATTTAGGGGTGGTAAATCCTTTAAGGCATCCATAACTTTGACATACTTTTTAGCTGGTTTTTCATCTATTGGAATATTCGAAATGAACACTCTTGTCCTCTTAGAAGGATTTCCGTAGTTCTGGGCTTTCAAAATATTGAAGTAAATTCGGTACACTCCAATTTTACGAAACTCCCTTTCTATCGCATTCCTAAGCTCCAAGATTTGAGGAACATTTTCCATTATGAAGACCTTGGGCTTAAGCTCTTTCACAAGTCTTATGAAGTGTAAAACTAATTGTCCTCTTTTATCCCTGTAAAGTCTATCCTCTGGTATTCTCATCCTTCTTAAATTAATAGATGTGAAAGGTTCACATGGTGGTGAACCGATTAAAACGTCAACATCTCCGCAAATTCTTTTTATCTCATTACCATAAACCTCTTTGACATCCTTAACTATAACCTCAGCTTCTGGAAAGTTAGTCTTGTAAGTCTCCGCTACAGGCTTGAAGTTCTCGATAGCTACAACTAGCTCAAATCCCTCCTCCTTAAACCCTCTACTAAACCCTCCGCATCCAGCAAAAACATCGACAACATTCACAAAGTTTGAATTCAATTTCAGACTATAAATCCTTTTTGCCCTTTGCAACGACGTATATCGTTGCAATAACCCTGAGATTTGTTAGTATTGCAAGTATGAGTAGAAGGGTTACAATTACAAATTTACCAAGGAATGAGAAGAGGCAGAAGATGAATATAAGAAATATCCTTTCATCCCTCTTCCCTGGAAACCTAAATTCGAAGTCGCTGTAGAAGTCTCTGAAGAATGCCCCCTTGTATCTTTCAGTAGTGTAGCTAACCATGAAGCTACCAAACATGGCTAAACATGCTATTAGCCATTCTAAGTTGTTCAAGCTTGAAACGAACGAGAGAATTAGCAGAAATGCAAAATCTACGTACCTATCCAAAACAGAGTCTAGCCAACCACCAAACCTCGTAATTCTCATACTCGCCCTAGCAATCTCTCCATCTATTCCATCAAGGATCGAGCTTATCTGATATATTAAACCTGCAAGTGGTATGGATATTAAGTTTAGGAAGGCTGAGAGGATTCCAATAAGAAAACTGATTATCGTTGCCTGATTTGGAGTAATCTTGTTGACAAGCATCTCAGAAAGCCTCAAACTTATCTTCCTGTTTAAATGTCTTGAGATAAATCCGTCACCCCTTCCCTTATAGCTTCTCCTAACCAAAAGCCTGTTAGCCTTCTTGAGATCATCCTTTGTATCGATATCCATCCAAAAGAGTCCAGAAACTTCAGTAACCTCTACCTTAGCTCTCTCCATTATATCTGAAAGCTTGATTTCATCTTTCTCAATTATCTCTTCAGCATACTTGAATACGTCCTTTGTTAGGATGAAAAAACCCGTGTCTATGCAACACCACTCCTTCAGATCTTTTCCAATCTTCTTTATCCTTCCATCTTCTACAAGAACCTTCGTTGCCTCATCTAAATCGACATAGAGTGGTTTTTTGTCACAGATAAGACCTTTACCCTTCAAAGCATTTTTGACAAAATCTTCATCATAAACATGATCTCCCATGACCAAAACAAACTTACCATCGACGAAATCTTTGGCTAAATAAAATGAATAACCGTTTCCCTTCTCTGGATGAGGATTTTCGACAATATTATATTTAAAATTATGCTTTTTCAAAAAATCTTCTATAGCCTTCCTGTTCTTGGGATTCACAACTACCACAAACTCGTTGATACCGTTATCTTGAAGAAGCTTGAGGGTTCTGTAAATTATCTCTCTACCTCCGACCTTTACAAGCGGTTTTATCACGTTTCCTAAACGTGTTCCTAGACCTGCACAGAGTATGACAGCCTTCATAAGCGAATTTTACTACCTCGATTTATAAATCTTCTACAATCGAAAGGTATATCTTGCTAAGCTTGAAGCGATATCGATGCTTAAGATACTGGACACAACACTGAGAGATGGAGAGCAAACACCGGGTATTTCTTTGACCGTTGAACAAAAACTTGTCATAGCTCAGGCTTTGGATGAGTTAGGGGTTGATATAATCGAAGCTGGTACGGCTATAGCTGGTGAGGAGGAATTTAGAGCTATTAAGGAGATTGCAAACGCTGGATTGAATGCCGAAGTTTGCAGCTTTGCTAGAATTAAGGACATCGATATAGATGCTGTCGCTAATGCTGATGCAGACTCAGTATTCATGGTAGCTCCTTCATCTGACATCCACATTCAGACAAAGTTTCCGGGCAAGAGTAGAGATGATGTGGTGGAGATGTCAGTTAAAGCTGTTGAGTACGCAAAGGAAAGGGGTTTGATTGTTGAATTTGGTGCTGAAGATTCCTCTCGTGCTGACATAAACTTTGTCAAGGAGCTTTTCAGAGCTGTTGTAGATGCCGGAGCAGATAGGTTGACGTTTACGGATACAGTTGGTGTTTTAACGCCTGAGAGGACTGAAGCTATAATGAGAGACCTCGCATCGGAGTTTGATTCTCCAATTGCTTTTCATGGCCATAATGACTTTGGATTAGCTACAGCGAACACAATATTTGCTGTGAAAGGTGGAGCCAAGGAGATACACGTAACGATGAACGGTTTAGGTGAGAGAGCTGGAAATGCCCCGCTCGAAGAGGTCGTTTTGGCTTTGGAAGTATTTTACGGTATCAAAACAAATATCAGGAAGGAGAGGATATACGAAACGTCAAAGCTCGTTGAAGCTTTGACAAGATTTCCTATCGCCTTAAATAAGCCCATAGTTGGCTACAACGTATTCATGCACGAAAGTGGAATTCACACATCTGCTTTACTTAGAAACGCTAGGGCTTACGAGCCGATAGAACCTGAGATGATTGGAAGGAAGAGGGCGATAGTTCACGGAAAGCACAGCGGTAAGGCCAGCATAATGAGGTTGATAGAGGAGTTGGGCTATGAGGCAAATGATGAGCAGGTTAGGGAGATAATGAAGAGGATAAAGGAGATAGAAGGGAAAGGACAGAAGGTTATGGGTTCTGATTTGATAAAGATAATAGAGGATGTTTTGAAGGTTAAGAAAGGTAAAAAGATAATTTTAAAGGGCTTGAATGTTGTTTGTGGTAAGAGCGGTACTTCTCCACATGCGAGCATAAAGATAAGCCTTAACGGCAAGGATGTCGAAGCCACAGCTTTAGGTAAAGGGCCATTTGACGCTTCAATTAAGGCTTTGAAGAACGCTTTAAAGGAATATGCTGAGAGTTGTGGAGATAAGAAGATTGGAGAGTTGGTGAATGTAAAGCTCGTAAACTACAAGGCTAATGCAATAATAGATGATAAGGTGATAGAGTACATTGAGAGTATCATAAAGAATAACTCAAGAATATCGGGTTTAGTTGAAAGGATTAAGATAATGACCGGAACTGATGCACCGGTAGATGTCATAATACAGCTTGAGAAGGACGATAGGGTAGTTACGGCGATTGGTAGAAGCACAGATATCATCCATGCGTCGGTTGAAGCTTACATTGAGTGTTTGAACAAGCTAATCTAAACTTTTTCGAGAAGATCAATCAACCTCCAAACCTCATCAATTTTCTTTTCGATCTCCTTAATGTCCTCTTCCTTCAGTCCCCTAAATCTACCTTGTACACATAAGTAATCTTTAACAGGGATCCTCTTAGATTTAACTCTGTACCTCCTACTGGCTCCAGTCAACCTGAATTTGCCATCGTATTCCCACAGTATCCACGCTCCACACTTCACAGCCATCCTCGCAATCTCAACGGTTTTAGACGAATCGAAGCGCCATCCTGGAGGACATGGACTGTGCAAGTGGATAAATCTGAAACCTTTGACCTTTTCAGCCTTTTTCAACTTTTCTGCAAAATCCAGCATGTAACCAACACTTGCAGTAGCAACATAGGGAACCCTATGCATCAGCATTATCAAAGCTAAGTCTTTTTTTTCTTCAGTTTTTCCAGTTGGAGATGTTGTAGTCTTTGCTTTCCAGAATGTTGTACTGCTCATTTGAATTCCTGTGTTCATGTAAGCTTCATTGTCACTGACAATGACCATTATATTATCATTCCTAACAGCTGAACCACTAAGAGTTGCAAAACCTATGTCCGCAGCGCCATCTCCCATCCAAACCACAACCGTTGAATCGATTCCAGCCCTTTCGTAAGCCTTTGATAAGCCACAAGCTACGGCAGGAGCAGATGCAAACGGAACGTGAATTAATGGTAATTTAAACGATGATTTGGGTTGAATTCCAGCTATCACAGTTGTACATCCAGCCGGAATAACCAACACGGGATTTTTCAGTAAACTTATAGCCTTCAGTCCTATCGCATGGGGACATCCCTGACATGCTGGATTTCCTGGGAGTAGGGGACTTTCAATTTCCCGAATTACATCCCTCTTCATTTTAACCACCATTCAACATCTCTTATTTCGCCATTGGTAAACATCTTAAACATCTTAACGAATTCTTCAACACTTACATCGACTCCACATAAACCGGCAATGACATTTTTGCAATCCAAAACACTTCCCACCTCTAAACCCAGTATACCCTTATAACTCATTGAAAAGGATCTATCCACGACGAGAACATCCTTACCATCAAGCTTCCTTATCTCCTCCCTTGGAAATGGCCTTATGTATGACAACTTTAGCAAACCTATCTTAATTCCCTTCTCTCTTAATACATCAATAGCTTCCTTAGCATCCCCACACCACGCACCACTCATCACAACGACGTAGTCAGCATCTTCAGTCCTATAATGCTCAACCAAACCGTAACTTCTACCAAATATCTCACCAAATTCTTTACCAGCATCTTCAATTACGTCCTTGGATTTCTCCATATCTTTGGCCATCTCAAACCTCAACCTCATCATATGCTCGTTCTGAGCGATGTTACCTATAGCAATCGCATCATTGGGATTTAAAACGTAAGCTTGCCTTCTCTCTGGAAGGAATAGATCTACATCCTCCTGTGAAGGTACATCGACAACTTCAGCTGTATGACTTAGCACGAACGCATCCAAGCCAACAACAAACGGTAAATTCACTTCTTCACTTATTCTAAAGCCCTGTATCGTTAAATCTAAAGCCTCTTGAACGTTTTCAGCCATTGCAATTATCCAGCCAGAGTCCCTTAATGTAAGTATGTCTGTATGGTCAGTATGTATGTTCCAAGGTGGACCTATCGTTCTCGTAACAACTGCCATGACCAATGGGATCCTAGCATTTGCAACCCACCAGCACATCTCATACATGTAAAGCAAACCGTGACTCGATGTGGCTGTGAATGAACGCAATCCAGCAGTAGCGCTTCCGTAGACAACAGCCAACGCAGAATGCTCGGAATCTACTCTAACAAACTCCGCATCCAACTCCCCACTTTCAACCATCTCAGCAAGTCTCTCAACTATCGTAGTTTGAGGGGTTATGGGATAAGCTGCAATAACCTTAACTCTAGATAGCCTGACAGCTTCAGCAACTGCATAGTTTCCAGTTAGGATCGTCCTCATAGCTCCTTCACCATCTCAATAGCGTTTGCTGGACAAACGTTACTACATATTCCACAACCCTTACAGAACTCGTAATCGATCTCCACCTTCAAACCTTTCATGACTATGCAATCTTCTGGACAGTAAAGGTAGCATTCGCCACATCCAATGCATCTTTCCTCATAGTAAACTGGTTTAAATGTTCTCCATAGTCCTGTTTTACCTGAAGACCCTTTAGATGGCTTTGAGATGAGAACATCTACTCCCAAACTTTCACCTCCTTGTATGCCATCTCAACAGCCTTGGCGTTAACATCTGCAAGTTTACCTTTGAAAGTTTCTTTTACAGCTTCAATAACCGAATTGAGGGATAAATTTAAGACTTTTGCAGTGGCCCCAGCCATAGCCGTATTTACGATCGGCCACCCAGCAGAAACTAAGTTTAAGCTCAACGCAATTTCCGAAGCGTTTACACAATAACTCTTTATACCTTCTAAACCCTTCTTGGAGTTTAAGATCACAACACCATCATTTTTCAGAAGATCGTTAACATCTATCAAGCTTAGAATTCTCTCAGCAAATATTATTACAAAATCTCCCCTTTTAACAGATGAATGTCTTCTTATCGGTCTGTCTGAAATCCTCACGTAGTTTCTCACAAGAGCTCCTCTTCTTTCCGCTCCAAAGTGTGGAATTGCCTGAGCGTAAAGACCGTCCTTAACACAAGCTAAAGCTATGATTCTACCAGCAGTAACACCACCCTGACCGCCAAAGCAAAGTATTATACCCTCTTTCAACATTTTTACAGCTAAAAACTGTGTGAATTTAAGGTTAACTTCAAAAATTAACTTTATTAATTGTGAAAGATGTTCGTAGAAAATGAAAGATAAGCTAAAAGAAATAGATCGATATTTGGACAAATTTAGGTTTAAGGAGAAGGGGGTGGAGGATAGAAAGATATACGCTGAAGTTCTCGATTTAAGAACACTCAAAGCCCTCTATAAGCTCTCTGCTAAGGGTTACATAAAAGCCTTGGGTGGTGTCATATCTACTGGTAAGGAGGCTAACGTTTTCTACGCTGATGGCCATTTTGAATGTGAGGATGTTCCAATTGCCGTTAAGATATACAGAATTGAGACAAGTGAGTTCTATAGAATGGACGAATATCTGTTTGGAGATAGGAGATTCGATCTCCGTAGGATCTCAAAAAAAGATCTGATATTCATTTGGGCAGAAAAGGAATTTAGAAATCTTGAGAGGGCTTACGAGAGCGATGTTAGGGTTCCAAAGCCATACGTACACTACAGGAACATAATACTCATGGAGTTTTTGGGAGAAGATGAAATACCGGCACCTACCCTAGCAGATATAGGTTTGGATCTTAAGGAGTTGGTTGATATGGAAAAACTGTTTGACGAGGTAATAAACAACGTTAAGAAGCTTTACAAAAGAGCTGAACTCGTTCATGCCGATTTAAGCGAGTACAACATAGTTCTCTTTAAAGATAGGCCATACCTTATAGACATGGGTCAGAGCGTTCTAATAGATCACCCCTATGCAAGGAGCTACTTGGAGAGGGATTTGAGAAACGTTCTTAGATTCTTCTCGAAGTTCGGCATAAAGGCTGATTTAGAAGCTTTAATTGATGAAATTACAGCAGTCTGAACGGTGTTTTTTATGATGGAGTGGGTCTACGAGAACATGCATCTTGTTAAGATTGCTTGCAAGGATGTTGGAAAAGATTTGGAATGTTACAGAATTTCTATAGCCTTTCCTTTGGAATATAAGACGGCTGTTCTTGCAAACGAGCTTTCCAAATACTGCGATGTACTTGTAACTCCATTCAGTCAAGGGACGACGAGGATTGAGGCTGTTGAATGGCTGAAAGATAGAGGTGTTAAAGTATGTGATTTAAAATCTGCTCTGAAAGCAGATTATTACTTGGACTGCGCATCGACTTTGGTTAGAGCTGCTAAGGATTTAAGTGTGAAGGGAGTAATAGAACTGACTAAAAGCGGTGAGGAGTTTCTGAAAACTGTAAACGTTCGTAAGGCCATAGTTGTTGATGACTCTGTCGTGAAGGGAATTGGAGAAAACGTGTACGGGACTGGTATAGGACTACTTGATGGACTTCTAAGGCTAAATTTAAACATTGTAGGTAAAACCGTTGTGATTGTAGGATTTGGTAGGGTTGGAAGGGGTTGTGCTAATGTCTTAAGGAACTTCTGTAGAGTTGTAGTAGTTGAGATTGATCCCATTAGGGCTATGGAAGCCGTTTATATGGGATACGAAGTCATGGATTTGCATGAGGCGTTGAAGGTTGCGGATATCGTTGTGACGTGTACTGGACATAGAAAACTAATATCCTTACCCGAATTTGAATGTGTGAAGAATGGATGTGTGTTGTGTAACATGGGAGCTTATAAGGATGAAATAGATGTGGAGTCTCTGAAGAGGGAAGGATGGAAAATTAAAGATTTTGCATTTGTCAAGAAGTTTCAAAAGAATGATAGGTACTTTTACGTCGTTGCGGATGGTGAAGCGATAAATCTAGCCTTGGGTAACGGAACACCTATTGAGGTCATGGACAGAACTTTCGCTACAGTTGTTTATGCCTTACATTATGCTGTGAAGAACGATTTTTCAGGTGTGATACCTCTACCAAGGGAGATTGAAGAAAAAATTAGCAAGCTCATACTTAAAGGAGTTAAGTTTTAATAGTTTTATTTTATATAGTTAAGCTAAAGAGGTGAAAGAATGGAGATTGAAATTACAATCCCAGATGATAGAATAGGTGTGCTTATCGGAAAAGGAGGTGAAATTAAAAGGAGGATTGAAGAGCTTACGGGTTGCAAACTAAGGATAAGTAGTGAGACTGGAGTTGTAAAAATCGAATGCGAAGATCCTTACAAGTTCATGAGAGTTCAAGATGTTATTAAGGCTGTAGCTCATGGATTTAACCCTGATGTTGCAATGAAGCTCTTGGAAGACGATATGACTACTTTGGACATCATAGATCTCACATCTTACGTTTCTGACAAGCACCTGCAGAGGGTGAAAGGTAGGATAATAGGAAAGGAGGGAAGTATGAGAAAAACTATAGAAGACTTACTAAATGTTCATGTATCCGTTTATGGTAAAACCGTTGCAATTTTGGGAGATGTAGAGAGTGTTGCAATTGCTAGGGAGGCAATAGAGATGCTTGTTGAAGGAGCACAGCATTCAACTGTGATAAGGTTCTTGGAGAGAAAGAGGAGAGAGTTAAAGATGAGGGGGATGGAGTGGTATTAATCTATCTCTTTACGCATAAATCCAGTAGTCCAAAGAAATAAGAAAATTTTATCCTAATATTCTTTGGACTAAATTTTATCCTCTTTTCATTGAGGTACTTAATAGCTGTATCAAAGATAGTCTTCCAGAAGTCTCTTTCAATCCTCTTTTCATTGAGCTTTGAGAGCCGTTGCTGATCCGAACGTCTACAGCCAGATCTTTCAATCCTCTTTTCATTGAGATTGAAGGATATACATGCGATACATGTGACTATTGTGCTATATGCTTTCAATCCTCTTCTCATTGAGTCATGGCTGGATTCTCTTGCACCGGTAAAAACGCTACGTAGGGATATGCTTTCAATCCTCTTTTCATTGAGATGGAAAGGGTTGAGGAACTGGTTAGAAAAATAGCAGAACCTTTCAATCCTCTTTTCATTGAGTTTTTATCTTGTCCCAACTTCTTACTGAGAGCGGCTTTTGCAAATAAACTTTCAATCCTCTTTTCATTGAGAGAAGGAATGTTGTCATCGGATTAATTTTGGCTCACGATTACTTTCAATCCTCTTTTCATTGAGATAAAAAAGGTGGTTAGAGTTGTAGATGGCAAGGTTGCGAACAGCTTTCAATCCTCTTTTCATTGAGTTAAGATAGCCTGCTGGTGTTATCCTGATGGGACTCGCATACTTTCAATCCTCTTTTCATTGAGCTTGAAAAGTTCCACAAAGGGTGATGTAAGTGAGCGAAGATCTTTCAATCCTCTTTTCATTGAGTGTTTAATAAGTTGGGAGTTGATGCTGAAGAGTTCTTCACTTTCAATCCTCTTTTCATTGAGAAAGCCAAGTTTCTTAGAGTCGTGAACTGAAAAGCGTTTTTCACTTTCAATCCTCTTTTCATTGAGCTGGACACCTCCTCTGCTGGAACCAAAAAGTTACAAGCCTAAATCATCTTTCAATCCTCTTTTCATTGAGTGACTTCGAGAAAGATCATCTCCTGTCCTTCATGATCTCACTTTCAATCCTCTTTTCATTGAGCGTATGCTCCAAGAATGTCTTTTATCACATCCGCAGAC
>CAZFVO010000041.1:0-14061 GCA_964522325.1 uncultured archaeon
ACCGTCTTAAGTTTTTAACCAAAACCCCCCGTCACACTCTCAAAAATCAAAAAAATCGCGAAAAAATCAGCGCCGCAACAACCTCAAATAAAACCATAACAATAAAACCTCTAACATAATACAAATAACAGCTACAAACCACAATAAAAATATGGAAAACCAAAACATGTCGTAGAGGCGCTGATACTGTTCTATGGCCCAATTGATGAATTCGGATTCATTCATTTTTATTCATTTTGACTTATTTTTAGACTTTTTTTTATTACTTTCCCCTGGCTTGGAACCAGCTTCAAGAGGCAGCTTACACTCCAGCGCACCCTCAATATATATATAAACCTCACCTTTATACACAGTCACATCTAACTGTTTAGGCTTCTTTTCCAAGATAAGTGCTCTAACTTTATCCGCAACCTCCTCCCAACCCATAATCAATCACCCTCTTTATCATCCCAGATACATGGACACGCTAAACAAATTGGAGGATAACAGTTCCAGCACCTATCAAACATTTTGGAGTCTATAGTGTATGTTTTCTCTACCATCATCATCACCTCATAAACTATACCCTTCACGCTCCTCCCAATCGCTCTCCTCCAACACAACATCGTAGAACGACAATTCTTTGATTGGCGCATTGACAAGCCTTATTTCATACTTTACGTAAGTCTTGTTGTCCTGATACCTCTTAATTTCCTCCTGCGCCAACAACTGCAATGTATCAGGCACCAAAATCGCTCCGCAAAGCAATCCAACCGTCTCCCTCCCCATTCTAAACCTAACATAAACCGGCTTATAGTAGTTGTCGATGAACCACTTTACAAAGGGTCCAAGCTTCGGAATGATCAGCCTATACATCGCCAGCTCGTTTATCAAATCCTCTTTGCTCAATTGCTCCAACTGTTTCTTGATTTGCTCCAACTCGACAGCTATGGCGGGCATTTCCTCACTACCATTTACTTCCTCAGCCATATAGTATTGCACAACCACAAACTATATATATGTTCCGAAAGGGCATCCCGGGGGGTATATTTTTTGTTTTAACGGGGGTTCGGTTACCGGTACACCCGGTACCCCTTGTAATGCCTATTTAAGCCTAATCGAAAACCGTTATTACTTCCTTTAGCTTATATAATGACAAGGAGGTGAGTTTGAGGTATGCCTGAGGTAGCGGTTGTTGACCCAACCATAGCGGCGAAAAAGTTGTTGGAGAGAGTGAGAGTATCTAAGGGATTCTACATACACGGAGTGCAAAACCCCAAGAGGTCTCCAACGGAAGCAGCCATACAGGCTGCTGATGCATGGCATGCAAGGGTTTCAGCGGCTGAGACAAAGAAGAAGTGGGTAGATAACAGGAAATTGGCTGGTGACGAAAGCTGGCTGGCTGGCATTCTTGGAAAGGGAGCGGACAGATGGCTTCCGGGTGTAGAGTTTGGTATTGGTAAATACTTAGCGTTCGCGGAGGAATTCTTCCCATACTTGGCTGCTGGTTTGAGCAAGGTCTACAGCATCCAGAAGAGGACTTTGGAGGACAGCATAAAGAGAGCGGCTGAGATGATCAGGCACAACGCTGCATTCAAGAGGAAGAAGAGAGCCTTCTCACTTGACGAGCTGAGGAGCCTGAAAGAAAAGGTAGAAAGCGTACCACTACCATCGTAGCGGGTTGAACAATCCATATTTTTTTTAATAGGTAAGGGGGTGGTGAAAGTTGGCTAGGTATTGGATTTTAGATAAAATAATCAAACAGGGAACGGAATACGAAACACCGAAAAGAGTTGGCTACGTTGTTGAGAAAGTAGGAACTGATAGTAGCGAAGAATCTTACTTTATGGTCGGAGATAAAAGGACCACAGACATCATTAACACAATTGCTCCTTTGCACAAGACTTCGAGTAATCTTCTCGGACTTTTGGACATCTCAGAGCTTCCGGTTGTAATTCCGCCATCGACCAAGTTCACGTTTAACGGTGCTTCTGGTTCAAAAGCCAGAATTGTAGGAAAAGCAGTATTCTTGGATCCTGGAGAAGGAATGCCCGCAGAATTTCTAACGCGCTACGCAGAACAGCACAGAAAGTATTTCACATACTACAAAGGTAGTTTTGCTTTGGGAACTGATGAAGCATGGAAAGCAGGGGCCGAATACGAAATTCTAAGCTTGACACCGCTTACCATTGAAAAAATCACTTTGGACAGCTTCGTTTTGGTATCAATCAGCGGAAATACGGTAAACGAGGGAGATTTCGGTGTAAAGTTCTACATTGACAATTCACCGTTAGAATTCGATGTTGCAGAGAATTTGATGGAAGGAATTGATTCTAAGTCAATGCCATCTCCACCGGCCGATTCAACTGAAATGATCCCATTCAGTCTGAAAGACTTTCCAATAGAGCTAACAGGAGATCACACGCTAAGCATCAAAGTCAAAAACACGAGCGGAGCTGACAAAAGCCCAGCATCTGGTTCTAACTGGAGTGTAGAGGTTTTGGTAGTTGCGAAATATGAAAGAGCGGAGTGAGATGAGCCATGACGAGCAAGGAGCTTTCTAATGTCATAATAAAATATTTTGAGAACGCTGGTATAGCTGACGGAGGAAAATTCAGCGGAGAGTGGGATTCCGACGATGACTACGTCATAAGGCACATTCTTATCAAAGCTGACGGAGCTGCTCCTACTAAAAGCACAATAACGATAAGGATAGACGGAGATCCAATAACGCGAGATAAAGCATTGTGCAACACATTTGGAACAAACGCTGAGAATGCATTACTGCTAAACATTCCGCTCGGAAAAGGCAGAAAGTTCGAGTATGAAGGGACAAACAGCGAGGGAGCGACGAAAACGTTTACGGTTGAGTTAGTGCTTGAAAAGACGGCATAACGACCATGAGCAAGAAGATCGTTGTTCCAATAGCTATTGAAGCAGCAGCTGGGGAAGACAAAAAACACGAGTTATGGGAAGTAGACAGGCCAAAGGTTAAAGTAAAGGAAATAGAGCTTCACTTCGAAAGCGGAGTGATGAACGTTCTTTTTGCAAGTTTATACTATGGAGACATGAAAGTAGCACCTGAAACGGGAGAATGGACTTCAGACGGAGGGAGAATTGTCGATTATCCAGATGCAGTTTACTACAGAGGCGATAAGATCTTGCTGAGGGTTAGAAACACAGACACGGCAAATCCGCATAAGGTTTGGGGTAGTATTGAGTTAGAAGTGGAGGAGGATTAGAATGAGCTTTACTCGTAAAATTGTCGGGAATTTGGAGTTCAATCAGGAAGAGGGAGAGATAAAGCATGTAAGAACAGGAGAAAGATTGGCTAAG
This sequence comes from uncultured archaeon, assembly GCA_964522325.1. Taxonomy (GTDB): domain Archaea; phylum Halobacteriota; class Archaeoglobi; order Archaeoglobales; family Archaeoglobaceae; genus Archaeoglobus_B. The sequence continues at coordinate 3,316 of CAZFVO010000041.1, forward strand.
TTCGCTTCTAAGTTCGTAGTGATAAACATGCATAAAGCGAGTACAGATGCAATAGCTATAGACTCTACAGGAGTAAAGTACCAGCAAAGAGCATTTAAGGCTATCGATGAGCTTGTAACTCACTTAAAAAAGGTTATAATGGATGTTTACGCAGATGAACCTTCAGCCACAGATGCTGTAGTTAGAGTTGGTTTGTATTGTGTAGATGATGCAGAGTGGCTGGGATACGTTGAATATTCCGGAGATTTTGGCTTTAAGTCTTTTGAAGTTAGTGGAAACGTATTAAGACAACACAAAGAACACCGTATAACTGTCAGAATAGAGGTTATGACTGCATCAGCCACATCGGGAGCTACACAAAATATAGTCGAAAGAATCATCTATTTCGTCTATGACTTCACTTAACCTCACCATTCGTAAAATCCTCTGGGCAGGGTTAGCAGTAATCTCAGCATTACTTTTTTACCACTACTTCAGCACAGCGTACGTCTACACTCAGTACTGGCCAGACTGGAAAGAGACGTTGTTCTTCACGGAATCATGGGCTAACGTCTGGCTAATAGTTCTGATAGTGTCGTTTATACAATTGTTGAGAGAGAAGTAAAATCGAGGTGACAAAAATGGTCAACCAGGTGATAAGGATTCCCAAAGGTTGTGTACTATGGCTTGATTTGACAGAGGATACAGGAGACATCTTATACGACCGTTCAGGACACGGAAACAACGGAAAAGTCTATGGAGCTGTTTTGGAGAAGAGATTGCCGTTTATCGGCAGAAGATTTGATGGAGCGGATGATTATGTGGAAATAAGAGAAAGCATATTAAAGGATACTCACACAGTAGTAGCGTGGATTAATACAACAACAGCAGGTTTGGAGATGGCAATATATGCTGAAGGAAATACAAGAACTAACGCTCCTCTAAAGTTGTTATCTATTTACAATACAGGGATTCACTACCTGTTACGATCTGATGAGAATGTAGATTTGGTAAATATTCTTTTGGACGATTTAGGTTTGTGTGATGGAAAATGGCACATGATTGCAGTTAGTAACGATGGTAGTTTAGCAAATGTTTATGTTGATTGTAATTTGGTAGCATCTGAAAGTGTTGAAACAGGAACAATTACAGTAAATACAGCAACAGTTGGTGCAATAAAAAGGATGGTAATATCTAATTATTTCAACGGTCTCATCGCTCACGTCAGCCTCTACAACCGTGCTTTTACACCAAAGGAAATCAAATACCTTTACGAGGAGTTCCAGAAGAGAGTTTTCAGGAGAATAGCTCCCTTAGAAATTAGAATGAGGTAAATGCAATATGCCAGCCTATTCTTACCGCATTAAAACAGATCCGCTAGAGGAGAAGAAAACTACCATTAAAATAAAAGGAGACTACTTGACCAAAGTAATAATCAGATTTCCACCTGGACCAATGGGTTTGCTTCACGTTCGCATTTACTACGGTGATTATCAGCTATTCCCAGAGGACAAGGATACTGACTTTGCTGATGATGATTTACCCATTGAGTGGGAAGAGTTCTGGGAGTTGCCAGAAGATCCGTGTCCATTGACGATTTGGACAAAGAACGAAGACGATACATACGCTCACACAGTCCACATTTATTTGTTCACGAAATACAAACAACAGATGCTAGCAGAGCAGATTGCTAGTTCGGTTAGGAGAGTTTTAGGCGGAATAACGAAAACCGTGAGTGTAATCTTTAGGAGGTGAATGCCATGCCCACAGGAACACCAGATTGGCACACGAGAACGAGAATAGTTGCGCAGGATGTAGATAAACTGCTAGTGGATATTGTAGCTCAAACGATTTCTAAACTTGCGGTAGATATTGTAGCTCAGAGCATTGGTAACATAAAGACGGACATAGCAGCAGCAAGCATAGGCAACGTTCCAATTGATATCAAGGCAAACTCGATAGGCAACATTCCCGTAGATCTGAAAGCTAACAGTATAGGAAATATTCCGGTTGACATTGCTGCCTCGAGTATAGGCAATCTAGGAATCGATATCAAGGCTCAAACCCTCGAAAAGATCAACATTGACATTATAGCGCAGAGCATCGAGAGAATTCTGCAAGCGCCCAGCTATGGTGGAGCAAGAGTTGTAGAAGCATCGGGTGCTCTTGATATCGGTGAAACGCTTGAAATATTCAGCGTTACTGGAAAAGGCATAGTATACGGTGGTCACGTTTACATAACAGCGCTGGATGATCCCAATAACGGTAGAATAGAAGTGAACATAGATAATTTTGGCTATAAAGGGTATAGCTTTGCGGAGTACAACACGAGAGGTTTAACGGCTGAAAATAGGTTTTTTGTATACAATACAATATACAACGTGTCGAACAGAATGTATGGATTCGGATTTACACCACGCATAACGTTTGAAAGTAGTTACGCGGTAAGGCTAAGCGTAAGCTCGTCAGCATCGTGTGGTCTAAATTATTGGTGTGTGTTTATTTATGCCTTGAGAGCGTGATGTTTATGGATGTTGAGATAATCGGCTTTGAACAATTCTACAGAAACGGTAAACCCGTAAAAAAAGTTGTTTTCAGAATAAAAGGTGAGAAAACATTGAGAGATTTGGAGATAGATCTGAATCGTGATTATAGCGAAGAAGAGCTTAAGGAGGTGATATTATCGCATCTGAAAGGGCTATAGTTAAGGTCGTTGGAGTTATTTGCGTTACAGCTTTGGGAATAACTTACTTCTTGACGATTAGGCAAGATGGAACAGTTTTATTAACCCTTTCGAGCATAATAGGTGGTATAGTCGGATATCAAGTTGGAAAATTAAAAAGGTAAGGGGGTGATGTAAATGGTTGAAGAGGTGTTTGCGCCGGTGATTAGAAGAGTATACGAAAGTACTTGTTTCGATCCAGAAAGAGGGACCTACAGATGTGTCATAATAAGAGTGGAGTACCCACAAGGTGTTTATCACGACATAAGCATTCCAGCAGAGGAATACAACCCAGAGAAGGTTCCAGAATACGTTAAAAAGTGGCTGGAGAAATACGGAAGGTGGGTTGGCAAAAAAATAGAATAGCGTTGTATTATGGGATTTCTTGATTGGCTAGCGGATTGGTGTGAAAGGAATATTCCCGCGATAGGTTGGGCAATTGCTTACGTTGTTCGCTCAATTCAATGGGGAGTAGAGTCTGCTTATGGTTGGATTAAAAATTGGGTTGAATGGCTGAAAGATACATTCTATCCTTGGGTTTTGAACAGTTTTGACGCTGTTTGGGATTCTGTTGATTATTTAAAGCGGAGAATATGGAATTACATTGAGCCAACGATTAACAGTTTAGAATTAGGCTTAAGCAAATTAGAAACTTGGTATGACTGGGTTAAGAGGGAAATAAACAGCTTTGTGAGTGATCCTTTTGGCTATATCGAGTCACATCTTCCTTCTTGGATAAAAGATTGGCTCAGAGATCTTCAAATAGCGTTTGACAACTTCAAAAGCTGGGTCTCATGCGAGATACCTAAATTGTGGAGCTGGATTCAAAATGCTCCTAATTGGTTCATTCATCAGTTAGATCAGGCAAAGCAGAGGATCTGGTCGTATGTTGAACCCTACGTTAAGCCAGTAATCAACGGATGGAACTGGTTCACAGGTCAGTTCAATGAATTCCTCAAGGATCCAATCGGTTATATAAAAAAGGCTGTAAACCCTCTAATTAAGCAGATATACGATTTCTTCAAGCCGATTACCGATAACCTCAGTAAAAGCTTAGAAAACGCTTGGAAGACTATAACGAGCTTAGATCAAGCGATAAGATACGGTTTCACATCGTTCCTCATGGGAATGCTCGGATGGTTCTTAAATTCTTTCTTCAAGGATTTGTCAGAGCTGGAATACGATCCAGAAACGGGTGAAGTTTATGGAACACCAGAAAACCCGTTTACTTATGTTGTTATTGCGTTAATGAAGGTAGAAAAGCCAAAACCGCCCTTAGGTGAGTGAATATGGCTGAGAAGAAGAGGATGAGTTTGTTGGGTGGGTTAATTTACGAAGCGCTGGACGGAGCTATCACCACTTTCCACCAGCTAACCAAAGATGAGCAGAAAGCTACGGTAAACAAGCTATCCAACCAGCTTAAGCTTATGTTCACGGATATTCAAACTAAAACAAGCTCAATTCGCAATAAACACTTAAAAGATAGAGTTCAAGAACTGATTAACGAGATTTCAAGGGAAATTGACAGCATAATGGCTGAATTCGGAGAAGATCCAGTTGAGGCATTCTTCCGCTTGATCTTCTTCCCCGTGTGGTTCCTATTCGAGCTATCGAGCATTATTTGGGGAGAGTTTTTCGATTTTCTCAGGGGAATGTTCGAACCCGAGAAACCACCAACCTTCGAGGAGGCTATACGCAACGCGGAGAAATTCTTAACATTGGCTGGTGATTTCAACGTCTTAGCGACGATTTTCAACCTGATCGGTGATTTCGAGATCCTTGGAACTAAGCTACCTGGTAAGGCGATCGGCAGGTTCATAACAAACGTCAGCTGGACTTTCGGTATCGGTTGGCTTACATGGGTTGTGATGGGACCAGTATTGCGTTACAGCATCGCCGATCCATACGAGAAAGAGATGACAAGACGTCTTAGGCCCAAAGATTTCACCAAATCGGAGATTGAAGACCTCTACGAATGGGGATTGAAGAAATTGGAAGAATTGCACGATTACTACGTTGAATTAGGTTACAGCGATGAGAAGATTGAACAGTTGCTCGAAATACTTAGAAAGAGGGTTTTCTCCTCAGAAGTTAGAAGCTATATAACTTACGTTGAAGGAAACTACGTTGATGGCTACGTGAGTGACGAAGAGCTTATACAAGCACTTTCTTTGGCTTATTGGACTGATGATGAAAGACAGTTCCGCTTTTGGAGGGCGAAGCAACGTCAGATCAACAAGTTGAACGACCTCAGGGTTAAGGAAATCGAGAGAGCATTCAAGGAGAGAAGAATTAGTGAAGAGGAAGCTACAGCGAGGCTGTCAGAGTTCATCAAATCACCAGAGATGATTGAACGTCTTATAGCGTTGTGGAAGCAGTACCTTAAGCCTGAAGAAGAGATAGACCCTGCCGAGAGGTTAAAGGCTAGAAAGCAAAGACTTGAAATCCGCATCAAGGGATTGAACGACCAAATTGCCTATCTGCAACAATATCTACAAGAACGGCTTGAACTGTATGAGGTGATGATTAGGGAACTTGAAAACCGTTACCTGAGAAGACTTCAGAGGATTTCTGACATTTATGATATTAGGATCTCAGCGATAAAGGAAGAGTTCACTAAGTGGAAGGAGAAGAAGCTTGAGGAGATTGAAACGAGGTTAAAAGCCATCGAGGCTGAGCTTTCAAGGTTTGTGACACTATACAGCGGCGACTTCATCGAGAACTTGAGTAAGATTAGTGATGACACGTTGATGCAAGCTGGAACGAGCCGTGAAGTCTTAGTTAACCTGTGGACTCAAGCAAGGTTTGATGAACTCGCTAACGCTCTAATCAATTTGTTAGCGGTTGCCACAGAGAAGGAGTTGTCGGCGATTGATCACTTATTAAGGTTGATTGATAAGTATTACGACTTGCTTGGCCGCTATCAGACATTACAAACCATAGCTAAGGTTAGGATTGAAGAAAGAGAGGCTAAGGTCACCGCTCTGATAAACAAACTGCAATCGGAGAAGATGAGCAAGATTAATCAGCTTAAGGCTGAGCTGGAGGATAGAAAAGCAATTCTAGAGAAGAAGAAGGAGCTCGAACGCATAAGAACTGAGATGAGGATCGCCAAGTTGCAGAGTAAGGTTGATGAACTTTCAATTGAACTTAGTAGTATAGAAAAGCAGCTGCAGTTAGCAGGGTGAGTTAAACTATGGCATGGATTGACATGGGTAAATATTGGTATGAAGGATTAAAATATGTAAAACGCCTATGGAGGGAAAAGAAATGCCAGAATTCGTCGACCTCATCCCAGCAGAGCTGATTGATCCAAATAAGAAAGAAGAATTCTTAACGTGGCTCAGAGCGCTTGACGTAGATATCTGGACTAAAAAATATATCCTAATCGACTGGTGTCAATTAACTGGTGTAGCGCTGACTGAAGACTTGGTTAGAGAAGTGATAGGAAGGCCTGAATTAACATGGGGCTGATCATCATGGCTCGCTTCCGTGTTATTCCCAGATATCCGCACATGGGCCCGATCGAAAGCGAGATATGGCACAAATTCTTAGCTCTCACTTCACTCAACTTTATACGCTTAGAATACGATGTAAGGGTTGGAACAGGCTTTATCCCTAAGTGGTTGGAGGAAGAATACAGAACTAAGCTTGAATTATACGAAAAGGGGTTGATTTCGAGGAGGGAGCTTGAAATAACCGAATCTATTATAAAATCAGTCTCAGCTTTGACTAAGTTGAGGATTGACGTTGTCGGCGAAACGAGGGATGCCATTTGGATTTTTGAAGTGAAGCCGAGAGCTGGAAGGAGCGCGTTAGGTCAGCTTGAAAGCTATTATTGGTGGTATCTCAGGCAGTATCGTCCCTCTAAACCTGTAAGACTTGCATGTGTTTGCTATGAGGTAGATCCCAACCTAAAACCTATTTTCGAGGCGAAAGGGATTAGGATTTTTACAGTTCCGCGTTAACACAGTTATCCGGCCTTTTAGCGTGGGACCTTCTGCAGGGCCACAAACCGAAACCTTTATATACCATGAGTGTCATAGGGTTACTTGGGGTGAGGGGAATGGAGACAGTGTTGAAGTTTGACGGCCCAACACGTTTAAAAGTGGTAGGCAATACGTACCCAATTAGGCAGTTGCTTAAGGCCTTAGGATTCAAGTGGGAGCCAAAGTACAAGTGGTGGACAATTAACCTCAACGGGCTAAGCGATCAGCAAATACGCAACATAATAAAGCAGTTGTACAACAACGGTGTGAAAATAAACGTTAGGGTTGCAGAAGAACTGCTTTTGGAGTCGGAGTATGAGTTCGATCCGATTAAAGGCGTTATACCGAGGTGGTGATGAAGATGGAGTGGTGGGTGGATAAAAATACGAGAATAGCAGTTGTCGAAAGGGAATTTAAAGAATTCAAGAACGGAGAAATAATACACACAGAAACAAAAAGAGTTGCAGAAGTCTTTTGCAACATCCCGAGTGGAGGAAGAAAGTGGGAAAAAATGTGTGCTTGGTACAAGGAATTCGATAGACTAAAGTGTATGACTTTCGCTTGCCTTGCCGACAGGTGCGGTATGTGCAACGCCAAGTTATTCATCAAGCACACATTGGCTCATTTGCTTTAATCTTTAATTGCGAGGTGATTTAAATGGCTAGTAAGATTGTTATAAAGCTGGTTTTGACGGAAGAACTGTACGAAAAACTAATGCAGAAGTATCCACAGTACAGGTGGGTGCCAAAGGCCACAGCTATTAAAGCAATTCTCATGGACTTGGTTGAAGGTGATGCGCAATGACCTGGGTACCGTTTAAATACAAAATCAACGTCGGAAACGGCTTTGTTACTGTCCAAGGGAGCAGAATCAACGCGGATTGGGCAAAGGAGGGTATGATAAATTGGTTGCGCCAAGACATTAAGACAATGATCAAAAATGGCGAAACCAGGAGAACAACGAACATGGGTTATTTTTATTATATTGTTGAATGGTGGCCCGAATGGACATAAACAATCGTTGGATTGCCTTTAAATGCCCTAACTGTGGTGAAATCGTTGAAAAACCTCTTATTTTTTACAGCATTTTTCTCAAGCTTTTCTGTCCGCGTTGCAGAACATGGCATTATGTCAAGCACTTGCTCCAGCAAAACTGTTTATACTTTTGCACAAGTGAAACAATAGAAGTCAGAGAGCAAAGGTTGTTATTTAAAAAATAGAATAAAGGTTTAAACTACAATATTTTTACCTGGCACTTTGCCACCGCTACAGCATGCAACACTACAGCTTCGTTGTCAATCCCTACCTTTCTCGCCTCTTTTATAAGATCTTCAAGTGATATCCTCTTGATTCTATAGGAACGGAGTTTTTCAATTATTTTAACGACCTTACGTACGCTGTAGCTCATAGGAGCTATTAATCTACTTTCTGTGCTGTTGCCATTGCTTTTGCCATATATTCCCTTCCACTCGGTGTAAATGTTTAACAACGTATTGAACCAAGGGTTGCTACATGTAAAATAGCAGCAGGTAAATGGTTTACTGCTATGTACTATTCTGAAGCCGTGTATTATACTACGCGTAACACTTGCCAAGTTTAAGCGGCCATACTTACCGCACTTAGGGCATTTTACGTAAACGCTTACAGTATTGTTACGGTTGCGGTGGTAGTAGTATTTTATACCGTTCCACTCATTCACATTTGGCATTTTCCCACCCCCAACACGTTTTTGCATGAGGACACTTATCGGGGTCGCAGTAGCCGTGAATCTCACAAAACAGGTTTTCTTCGTAGTCTTCAAACAAAAACGGTTCGGAAATCCAAGCTTCGCTCATCATACCACCTCTGGAGCCTGCTTATCAGCAAACCTCTTCTCGCCCAACTTGCGCCCACAATAGGGGCAGTAGGCTTCCTTCTTCTCTACGATTGTTGGGTTTACGAACATTAAATAAGTCGTGACAATCGCTACGTCCTCTTTTTTCAAATATCGACCACATCCTGGGCATTTCACACTCATCACCTCCTACGAGGATACAAACGCCAAACTCCAGCTCTCCCCTCTAAAAAATCAACCATCGACTCCCAGGTAAAAACACAAACCCAACGCTCGTAGTCTTCGTCGTGATACGGACAACGTTCGCATTCCATTGAAGCACAAATTATTACTTCGTTCACAGATTCACTAGCCCATTGTAGCTTTCTTATATCCTGTGCAAAATCAATATCCATACCTCAATCACCTCCTAAAAGCTCATCCAAACTCCAATCTTCTAAATTAACACTATTATTCAACTTCAAACCGCAAATGTAACGCTTATTTCCACTTCTGGTCAAGCTGTAGCCTAAAGCCTGTAACCTACGTACAAACCAACCTTTATCGTAGGTTCTAAGACCTTGTTCGTCGCACCACTTTTGATACAACTCGTAAAGCGCATCTCTGTCTACCTTAGCCTTATTATCTTCCTCAAGGGTGCCATTCTCAATCATCGTCTTAATAAAGTCGTATACTTTATCACTCTCACGCAACCAACGTTCTCTAACACTATCTTCACCTTCCTGACCCGTAAACTGTCTTCTTTTCCATGCAAGCTTAAAGGCATGCAACGCAACGACAATACAACCTGTTATTTCTTTCTCATCAAAGGTTCTCTCAAAGAATGTTGGATCCGGTTCGAACTTGTTCGGAAACTCAACCAGAATCCAACGTCTGAAGTAAGCTTCGGTGTGCTCTGGGATTGGTGGTAATTCGTTGGCTGAGAACAGTAGTTTAGCATAGTTCACAAAGCGGATTGGGTCGCGATACTTTCTATCGGCTGTGATGTAATCTTCTCCGGTCAGCGCCTTGAAAAGTCCGACGTTTTCCAAAGCTTCAGATGGCAAGTCAGGATAGATGTTGGCCAACTTGTGGTAAAGCTGAGCTGGCATAAAGCGGTTTGAAAGCAAATCCTGTAGGCTGATCGATACAACGTTCTCATCACCAAGAATCGTTCTGACCAAGCGTAAATAGGTTGACTTACCATTGCTACCGGCTCCGATGAGCATGATGGCTTTGTGAAGGTCATAGCTCGGATAAAGGCAGTATCCGATGATTTCAAACAACAACGGCCAATTGTCGCCAACCCAAGCCTTAAATGCTTCAAGGGTTTTAGGACAAAGCTGGGATGCGAGTTGTTCCAGTTGCTGCAGATCATTGACAATACTATATTCATATAATAAAGGATAATTAATGTAATGAAAGACAGGCTTAGTAGGTTCGGTGGCGATTGCATCAACCAAAGGCTTATCATCGTGGAGAAAAACGCGCCAATCGAGTATACAGTTATCAAAGGCAATCGTTAGCGGTTCGGAGCGGAGGATTTGATAGTTGTCGGTGGCGATCAGCTCAAGGACTTGCTTAACAAGCTCCGTGAAGCTTGGAAGACCATAACCGATTTCATTCAGCTTTTGGTAGATGCTACCTACGAAATTCTTAATTTTCAGCTCTGCTGGAACGTAGCGAAGGCCTTTTACATAGTAGATACCAATCAGCTTTTCATCAGGGCCGTAGAATGCGATTGGTTGGATGCGTGACTTAATGAGGTCAACGATTACTAAGCTAAGCTCTGAAAGTCTAAATGACTTGCCATTGCGCGGTTCAGGCAGGTCAAAAATGCTTTTATCCCACGACTCTGGTATGATTGTGCTCAAGCCTAATCACCCCAATGTTGTGGGTTTGAGCATTATGATGTTGTTCTCAACATCTAGTTCGAAGATCTTTGCATTGACTTGCTCTCTAATCTCTCTTGGGATGGTGATGCGGCCTTTCTCATCCACCGTTACGATATACCTAACCTTACTATCGCCAACCAACTTGAGATATCCCATAATTCCACATTCCCACTCTGAGTATTTAACACTTTCGGTTTGGGACTATTCCATCTATTTTATAGAACAGATTTTATAGTTGATCCGGCAGATCCACCATGATCCAACACTTCTTGCAAAAAATACTACACCATGTAAAATGGTGTAGTATTTTTTGTTCTCTTTTCACATTTTTTTTATATTTATATTTTGG
>CAZFVO010000042.1:0-13952 GCA_964522325.1 uncultured archaeon
CAACTGTCAGGTTTACGAAGGCCGATGCTGAAAGGTTCATAATTAGAGATGAGATGAGGGCTGAGGAAATTGCAAAGATAGGAGACAATGCATTGGTTGAAGCTGGTCAGATTCACATACTTTTGCCACAGATATTAAAGGAGAAGGGTTTCGATGTAAGGGTTATAGACCTACCCAGAGAAGTTGCAAACAAGCTTGGAATCGAATTCTACCTTAACCCAGGAAATGAGTTAACCATAAAGTACATGCTCGGGGATGATGTTGATGAGGAAACTGCAAGATTAATGTGTGCTCAAAGTATAATCTATGTCTCGCTTATACCTAAGGAGGAACTCCTACCAAGTGAAGATGAACCCTATCCCCATCTTAAGAGAGAGTGTGAGGTTGCAAAGCTTGTAAGAAGGATGAGTTACGAGGACTGCAGGAGGATGTTCTACAAGATCTGGGCTAAGTGAAAACGTTTTATGTAGAGATTAAGGAGGGTCTGACATGATAACTGAAGACGAAGTTATTCACGTTGCAAACCTTGCAAAGATTGAACTTAAGCCCGAGGAGGTTAAGAAGTTTAAGGAGGAGTTTGCAAAAATCTTAGAGTACTTCAGTATTCTCGATGAAGTTGGAGAGGATGTTGAGCCTACATACCACATCCTACCTATTAAAAACGTATTCAGGGAAGATGTTCCAAAAGAACCACTTCCAAGAGAACTTGTTTTAATGAATGCAAGGCATGTTGAAGAAGGTTACTTTAAAGGGCCAAAGATAATGGAGGATTAGCTATGATGACAATTAGAGAGTGGAAGGAAAGACTCGAATCTGAGAGTTGCTACGATCTAATTTCAGAACTCTTCGAGAGGATAGAAAAGAGCAAGCTAAATGCGTTCATAACTTTGAATAAAGATGAAGCCTTAAGAAAAGCTGAGGAGTTTGATAAAGGAAAAGTTGAGGGAAAACTTGCTGGAATTCCCGTTGCCATTAAAGACAACATATCAACAAAGGGCTTAAGAACTACTTGTGCATCAAAGATGCTTGCAAATTACGTTCCACCTTTCGATGCACATGTCGTTGAAAGGTTAAAACAAGAAGGAGCAATAATAATTGGAAAGACCAATATGGATGAGTTTGCAATGGGAACTACCACTGAAACTTCCTACTTTGGAGTTGTAAGAAATCCGTACGATCTGGATAGGGTTGCAGGTGGTAGTAGTGGGGGTAGCGGTGCTTGTTTGCATAGTGAGTCTGTTTTAGCTTTAGGGAGTGATACTGGTGGTAGTATAAGATGCCCAGCTTCATTTTGCGGTGTTTTTGGTTTAAAGCCTACCTATGGATTGGTCTCACGTTACGGTTTGATACCTTATGCAAACTCACTAGAGCAAATAGGGCCTATGGCTAACTGCGTTGAAGATCTAGCTTTGCTTTTGGAAGTCATTGCAGGTAAGGATGAGAGAGACTCAACGAATGCTGGCGTAGAATTTAGGTTTGAGCCGAAGGTTAGAAGGTTTAGAATTGGAATTATCAAGGAGATGTCCGCCAGTGATGATGTCATGAAAGTTTTTGAAGAGGTTGTTGAAGTCATCAAGGAGAAGCATGAGGTTGTAGAGGTATCCTTAAGCTCATTGAAGTACGCTTTACCAGCTTACTACATCATAGCTATGAGTGAAGCTTCATCGAACCTTGCAAGGTACGATGGAGTCAGATATGGCTATGCTTTGGAAAAGCTCGATACGTGGACAAGGTATTTCTCAAGAGTTAGGGCGGAAGGGTTTGGGGAAGAGGTTAAAAGGAGAATAATGCTTGGAACTTATGCTTTGTCAGCCGGATACTACGGAAAGTATTATTTGAAGGCTTTGAGGGTTAGAACGCTTGTAAAGAACGATTTCCAAAGAGCTTTCAAGGATTGTGACCTTCTTATATCTCCAACAATGCCCACACCAGCATTCAAGATAGGTGAAATTCAGGATCCACTGACGATGTACAAGATGGATGTAAATACAGTTCCAATAAACTTGGCTGGAATTCCAGCATTATCGATGCCCATGGGATTTGTCAAAGGTTTGCCAGTCGGTCTGCAAATAATGGGTAATTACTTTGAAGAAAACAAGATTTTGAGCTTTGCTTTAGAATTAGAGGGATCACTATGAAATTCAACTCAAGAGAGTGGCTAGAACTCGTTGAGAAAGATTTTGAGTCGGCTTGGCTGAGAAGTAGGGAAGTTCTAAGTGAGAGAAGTTTGAATGAGAAGTATCCCATACATCAGTACGATTATGGGCAAGAGCATCCGGTGTTCAAGACCATTCAGGAGTTGAGAAAAGTGTATTTGTCCTTAGGCTTTAAAGAGGTTATAAATCCGATAATCGTTGAAGATGTTCATGTAAAGAAGCAGTTTGGGAAAGAGGCTTTGGCTGTTTTAGATAGGTGTTTCTATTTGGCCACTTTACCAAAGCCTAACGTTGGCATTTCTGCTGAGAAAGTAAAAGCTATAGAGAGTATTTTGGGTAGGGAACTTGAAAAATCTGAGGTGGAGAAGCTTAGATCAGTCTTTCATAGTTATAAAAAGGGGAATATAGATGGAGATGATCTCTCGTTTGAAATAGCGAGAGCTTTGAATGTCGACGATGCTAAGGCCACAAAAATAATAGACCTCTTTCCAGAATTTAAGGAACTGAAGCCCATTCCAACGAACCTGACGTTGAGGAGTCACATGACCACTGGCTGGTTTATAACGTTGAGCAACATCGTCGACAAGATGCCACTACCGATCAAACTCTTCAGTATAGACCGTTGCTTTAGAAGGGAGCAAGGAGAGTCTGCTGTAAGGCTTTACAGCTATTTTTCAGCAAGCTGTGTCTTGGTTGATGAGGATGTCAGTGTTGAGGATGGTAAGGCTATTGCAACTGCTCTGCTTAGGCATTTTGGATTTGAGAAGTTTAAGTTTAAGCTTGATGAGAAGAGGAGTAAGTATTACATTCCCGGAACGCAAACCGAAGTTTTTGCATATCATCCGAAGCTCGTTGGAAGTAACACGAAGTACAGTGACGGATGGGTCGAGATTGCTACATTTGGAATTTATTCACCAACTGCTCTCTGCCACTACGACATAGATTATCCCGTTTTAAACTTGGGTTTGGGCGTTGAAAGGCTTGCAATGATAATTTACGGCTACACAGACGTTAGGAAGATGGTGTACCTTCAAGAGGTAAAGCTGAGCGATCTTGAAATCGCCAAAGCGATTAGGATAAGAGAAGTTCCAAAAACTTCAACTGGTTTAAAGGTTGCAAATGCAGTTATAGAGATAGCAGAAAAGTACGCTGATGAAAGTAGTCCTTGCGAGTTTTTAGCGTTCGAAGGAGAACTTTACGGTAGGAACTTTGAAGTGTATGTATTTGAAGTTGAGGAAAATACAAAGCTTTGCGGTCCAGCGTATGCAAATGAGATAGTCGTTTACAACAACAGCATATATGGTATTCCTAGAAATGAGAAGTTTAGGGAGTACTTTGAAAATGGAGTTTCTACAGGTATAAGATACATAGACAGCTTCGCATACTACGTGGGTAGTAAGGTTGAGGAAATGGTTGCCAGTGGAGAAGGTGGAATCTTAAGGGTTAGAGTTGTTGAAGGACCAAGTGATGTGAACTTAGAAGTTCAGGAGAATGTTGTCAGGTATATAGCGTCTAAGGGCGGAAAGATCGATATTAGAGGGCCCATGTTTGTTAACGTGAGAGTTATCGTTGAATAGAAATCTGCTCACCTATTATCCTGTTAAACTCTTCAAGGAACTCCCATTCCTTTCCCTTAGGTATAATTGCGCCAGCAGCTATTTTATGTCCTCCTCCCCTCCCCCCAACCTTTTCACAGGCTAGCCTTATAGCTTTAGCCAGATCTACCCCTTTATCTACAAGTCTCTGTGTTGCCCTCGCAGAAACCTTAATACCCTCATCACTGTTTGCAAATGCTAAGATAGGTTTCTCGAGATTTGCCTTACAGTAACACATACCCGCAACTATGCCAACTATCGTGTCGAGGATATCGTTCTTAGCATGGAAGAACTGAACGTACTCAAGTTCCTCCATCCTATCCAAAGCAACCTTTATACCCTCAGATAGGTTTCTTCTATGCTGTTGCAGAAGCCTTTGTGCCTTTCTCAAAGCCCAATCGAAGTTTCCATTCAGTATTCCTAAGCAGACCTTTAGACCAATTCCAGCCCTGTTGTATCTTGCAGTAGCATTTAGCAGAGTTGAGAACTCCATTGCATCTCTGAGCTCAGTTCCTTCAGCTTGCTTAGCAAGTATGTAACAGTCACCGACAATCCTTTTTATGTAACTTATAGGATACCTTTTCTTGATGCATATTCTAACGAGCTCAGAAACTACAGCCCTCTTTTCCCATCTTTCCAAGTCTATCCATCTCCTCCAATTTTCGAGCTTTAGAGGTATACCCAAACGTCTTAAAAGTTCTATTGCTCCCTTTTCACTACCGCTTACACCAGGTATATAGGGATCGAAGTTGTATTCAAGCATCTTGAAAACGGGTTTTGTCTGTTTACCAAAGAACCTCAAATCTCTCTCAACTTTTAAAATGTTGTGTTTAACCCCCTCTCTAACCAAAAACTCATTCAGTCCTATAAGCTTACAATCTCTTGAATCCTGTAAATCACCGACAGCACCGACCACTGCAAGTTGCACGAGATCCAAATGGTTCATTGGATTCAGAAACTTCGCCACTAAGTACGTTGCACCAGAACCACTAAGATCGTAGCTACCATCGTATCCAAAGTCGTGAGGATTCAGCTGATTTCTATAATATCCATCTGGAATGTGATGGTCAGTAATAACACAATTAACACCAAACTCGACTATATCCTTAATAGAACCACTACCCAAATCTGTAAACCAGACAAAATCGTTTGCTAGCTTTTCGATCAATTTCGTATCTAAATTTTTCACAAACTCTATCTCACAATCGATTCCAGCCCTTTTAAGGCTTTCAAACGCAATCGCTCCAGATGTAATTCCATCAGCATCGATATGTGTGACTACTTTAACAAATCCCTCCCTTCTAATTATGTCTGCGAGCTCCTTGGCTCTCTTTAAAAGGTTATTCATTCAAAGGGAGGTATTGATCAACTTGAAAAAGGTTTCGAAAGGCTTTTGATTTTTGTAAACGTTTTAAATATGATGATTCCACTATACTATCAAAAACTCCTTGAAATATATGAGAGGGTTAAGATACCATTAATCGATGTTAGAGTGCCTGATGGTTACGAAGTCGTCGATGAGTACTGGCTTATACCTAACTTCATGCTTATCCAGATAAGGAGAAACATTGAGACACTTGAGAAGGAGTATTGGATAATAGAACCGCCTGTAGCTAGGAATGAGCTTGAGCTTTTGAGTTTGCTTTTCAATGACTTAAGAAAGAAGGTTGTTTTAAGGGAGATAGGGTTAAGTGAAGAGGAAAAGATGAGAGTTGTATTCTCAGCTTTGAGGGAGATAATAGATGAATACGGTTTAAAGCTAAAGTCAGATTTAACCATGAAGATGCTCTACTACCTCACCAGAGACTTCTTTGGATACGGTGCAATAGAAGCTTTTCTGATCGATCCGAATTTGGAGGACATATCCTGCGATGGATACAACATACCTATCTATGTCTTTCATAGAAAACACGGTAGCATGAGAACAAATATATCTTTTACACAAGAAGAGTTGGATAACCTTGTTCTGCTCTTAGGTCAGAAGTCTGGAAAGCACATATCCTATGCAAATCCGCTGGTCGATGCAACATTACCAGATGGTAGCAGAATTCAGATAACCTATGGAACTGACGTATCTACGAGAGGTAGCTCCTTCACGATAAGAAGGTTTAGAGCTGTACCGTTTACACCTATAGATTTGATGGCTTATGGAACGTTTAACGCTGGACTTCTAGCTTATTACTGGCTACTGATTGAGAACAAGATGAACGTGATGGTGATTGGTGAAACGGCAGCAGGAAAAACGACATCTATGAACGCTTTACTGATGTTTATCCCGCCAGAGGCTAAGGTAGTTTCCATAGAGGATACGAGAGAAATTCAGCTTTACCACGAGAACTGGATTGCTGAAGTTACGAGAACTGGTGTAGAAGGTCAGGAAATAGATATGTACGATTTACTTAAAGCTGCCTTGAGACAGAGACCAGATTATATAGTTGTTGGAGAGGTAAGAGGTAGGGAAGCTATGACATTATTCCAGGCTATGTCGACTGGGCATGCTGGTTACGCTACATTCCATGCAGGAGATGTGAACCAGCTTATATACAGACTTGAGAATCCACCCCTAAATGTTCCAAGGGTAATGATACAGTTCTTAGATTCCGTTATAGTTCAGTTCATGTGGTCGATGAGAGGTGTTAGGAAGAGAAGGGTAAAGGAGATAGTTGAGATAGTTGGGTTAGAGCCAGAAACTAAGGAACTGTTGATAAACAGGATATTCCAATGGGATCCAGCAACCGACAGCTATGTCCAGCTTGCTGATTCTAAGAAGCTCGAAAAGATTGCGATAATGCAAGGTGTAGATATTATCGATGTAATTGAAGAGCTAAGAAGGAGGAAAGAGTTTTTGGAGATTATGTATCAAAGAGGAATCAGAGATTACAAGGAGGTAACAAAGTACATCCATATGTACTATAGGAATCCTGAGAAGGCTTTTGAGGTGTTGAAAGAATGAGAGAAACTATTAGAATATATGTTCCAAGGCAGTTTATAAGGAAGTGGACGTATAGAGTTTTGAGAAATAAGGATAAGTATAGGGATGTTGAGAAAGCCATACTTTCGGCAAGGTTACCTTTAACTACTCAGGAACTCTTTGCAATTGCAAACTTCTATTCATTAGTATCTTTTATTATAGGAATTGTGCTTGGAATCGTTATTACAGTGGTAATTCCGCCCACACTTATACTCTACATTGCAAGCTACACACCGTTCTACAATTTTGTGCTTGTACACTATGATATAATTAAACTGATGTATCCAGTAATTGCCCTAATCTTCGGATACATCGCATACAAGCTTACAAATTACCTAATACTTTCGTATCCCTTCTTCGTTGCTCAGAGGAGGAAGAGCGAGATAGAACTTTACCTACCTCACGCGATAAACATGATGTACGGTATGGCCATTGGAGGTTCTCCAATACAGGACATGATAAGAACCATAGCAGAATCCAAGCACATATTTGGAGAGTTAAGTAGGGAATTCATAATAATCATTGAGATGGTCGAAGTCTTTAAGAAGAATGTTTATGATGGAATGAGGTTCGTTAGAGATACAACTCCCTCCACTCAACTTGCATCCTTCTTGGACGATATGATATTTGTATTGGAAGGAGGAGGAAGATTATCTGACCTTCTGAGAAGAAAGACAGAGGAACTTGCAGAGGAAAGAGAAAGAGTGTTTGAGTCATTCATAAGCTTTTTGGGTATGATGGCAGAGGTTTACATATCGGTCTTTGTAGTCTTTCCTCTCTTCCTCCTAATAGTATTAACTGTAATGAAACTTATGGGAACCGCGATGTTTGAACTCTACAGAATAGGAGTACTCCTAATGCTACCAGTTGCAACAATAATGTTCATATGGCTCATAAGATCCATGATACCCCTACCCAAGGTCAAGCTTGAAGAGTTCGAAAAAAGGTACGAGCTGATTAAGGCAAATGTCGTTGATGAATATCGCATGTCTTTCACAATAGATAAAGTTAAAAGGATAAAGAAGAAGATTATGAGATTTTTGCTCCATCCATTCACCGAAAATATTTATACGATAGAGCTAAGAATTGTCTTGTTTCATATCACACTTGTGGCATTGATTGTATTTCTAATAGCTTACAGATATCTTAAATTGGAATATACATTACTTATAACTCTCTCAGCATTCGTAATACCACTAATAATCCTTGTCGAGATGAAAGAGAGGATTATGAGAAAGTTGGAGGAGAGGATTCCCGACGTTTTTTCTGAGTTGGCTATGTTAAATGAGGCTGGATTAACAATATTGGAAGGTTTAAAGGTTTTATCTCAGACTGAGATGGGTCTTCTTACAAGGGAGATACACATAACGAGGAAGGAGATAGAATGGGGAATTCTAATTCCAAGAGCCTTTATCAGGTTCGGTATAAGGGTTAAGAGTGAGATACTTTCAAAGATTGTACCAGTTATAGTCAAGGCTCTTGAAACTGCACCAACCATCAAAGATGCTTTCAATGTAGTTGCAAGATATGCGGACTCTGAAGTTTCCTTCAAGAAAAAGATGAGGAGTAGCACCTTCCTCTATATTGTCATAATCTACATGTGCATTGTGATATTTCTAGTAACGACATACATGGTCATAACGAATTTCTTCAAGCCTTTTACTAACGTTAGCACAACAGGGGTTGGAGGAGTTACTGTCTCTTTGAACATAGATGATATGAAAAACTCGTTCTTCCAAGTTGCTCTTGTTGTTGGAATACTTTCAGGACTTGTCGCTGGACAGATAGGAGAAGGGAACTACTTTTTAGGTTTAAAACATTCGTACATCTTCACGATCATGACCTATCTTGTTTTCCACCTCATGTAATGGTGGAAAGTTTCTTGCTCCAAATTGTTGAATGTTATAACTGGCAACAAAGTTTCCAATCTTTAAGCACGTTTTTAGGTCATAACCTTTCAGGTAACAGTAGAAAAAGCCTACAGCAAAGGCATCTCCTGCGCCAGTGGTGTCTACAACCTTAACCTTATAAGCTGGATGGTAGTAA
Source organism: uncultured archaeon (assembly GCA_964522325.1). Taxonomy (GTDB): domain Archaea; phylum Halobacteriota; class Archaeoglobi; order Archaeoglobales; family Archaeoglobaceae; genus Archaeoglobus_B. The sequence goes on from CAZFVO010000042.1 coordinate 8,769, forward strand.
ATTTCATCTTTCGTTAGAGCTTTGGCTCCATCCTTCCCCATTGTCAGGACAAACAGGTCAGCAAAGTTTAAGATTTCCTCTTCACTAACGTTTAAGAGGACAAACTCTGCTTTTGATGTAATTACGATATCTGTATATCTCAGCAAATGTTTTAGCATATCAAAACCCATTATAACGTAAGGATAGCTCATGCTCAAGATGACTTTTTTACCAAACTTTTTGGCTTTTTTGGCTATTTTTATGTGGACATTAAGGCTGTCTTTGGATGGGAAAGGATCAAGATAGAAGTAGTCGTTCATTCTGTAATCTTCATCGTCCATGTTGAGCTTCAATACACCAGATGCGTTGGGATGTACGAAAAAAGTTCTTTCACCAATTCTATCCACATAGATATCCACCTTTCCAGTTTTCTCATGAGTTACAGCAAGCTTTAGATAAACACCATCCATACTCTTTTTAAAGAACTCTGCATCATCATCTCTTCCAATCGTAGAGTAAAAAGAACATCTTATACCATACCTTGAAAGACCGTAGATTACGTTTGCCCCAGCCCCACCAGCTGATCTTATTGTACTTTTAACTACAGCATGACCTCCTCTCTCAGGGTATTCGTCTATACAGTGAATGTAATCGACCAAAGCTGGACCTATACCAGCGAACATGAAAAAAATAGGTAAGGATTTAGATAAGACCTTTTTCCTTGTAGTACTTCTCCGCTCCAGGATGTAATGGTATGGACATACCATCTAATGCAGTTTCAAGCGTTATGTCTTTAGCCCTCTGATGGGCCTCCACAAGCTCGTCCGTATGCTCGAATATAGCCTTTGTGACCTTGTATATCACGTCTTCAGGAATGTCTTCTCTTGTAGCGAGCATAGCCATAACTGCAACGCTCTTTACATCCTTGTCAAGACCCTTATAAGTTCCTGCAGGGATTGTATACTGCGTGTAGAATGGATACTTCTCCTTTAACTTCTCATAGATCTCATCTGGTACCTCAACTATGTAAACATCCCTGACAGACGCAAGCTCCATAACAGCGGAAGTTGGAATTCCAGCAACTATAAATCCTGCATCTATCGTTCCATCTTTTAGAGCATCAGAAACCTCTTTGAAGGACAAATATTCAAACTGAGTGTTGCTTTCATTAATTCCAGCAACTTCAAGAATCTGTAAAGCATCTACTGCAGTTCCACTTCCTGGTGCACCAACAGCAACCTTCTTGCCTTTTAGATCGTATATAGTCCTTATTCCCTTGTCCTTCAACGTCACTATCTGTATAACTTCAGGATAGAGAGTAGCTATACCCCTTATGTTCTTAACTGGATTGTCTTTAAACATCTCAACACCGTGATAGGCGTAATAAGCTATGTCGTTCTGAAGAAGGGCTAACTCAGCTTCTTTTTCACTAATCTTTCTTGCATTGGCAACTGATGCGCCGGACGTTACTGCGGTAGCCTCAACACCTTCAACGTACTTGTTTATTATATTAGCCATTGCACCACCAATTGGATAATAGGTTCCAGCGGAACCACCAGTCAATATCGTTAAATGGTAAACCTCTGCAGTTGTAGTAGTTGGTGTTGCTGGCTTTTCTGGGGATTGCTGGGCACAGCCCAGAATTAGAAAAGCACTTAGCAAAACTACAAACACTACTAACTTCTTCATACCTCATCGAATTCCATAATCATTTTTAAAATTTTTTAAACTTCATGAGGTAAAGGGAGGTTATCAAAAAGAGAGAAAATCCCAAAAATCTCAGAAAGTCGTCTGGTGTAAGCATGAGAAAACCGTAAACAGCTAAGGCAGATCTGACAGGTAATTCACACTTTCTAAAAAGGTAACCTATAGTTGCACCGTTTATGCTAATGATGGCCAAGGTCGTAAAGAAAAGTACTATTAAAAGATTTAGCACGCCTTCAAAGGAGTGCAAACCTATGAGGAGTAGTGTTGGGCTGAATATAAAGACGTAAGGGACAAGGTATTTTCCAATGCCTATTTTAAAGGCGTTTAAACCCGTTTTCCAAGGATCACTCCCTGCTATTGCAGCACCTGCATAAGCTGCAAGTGCTACGGGTGGTGTCAGATCTGCAGCAACACCAAAGTAGAATACGAACATGTGAGCGGGCAATATGAGTTCAGGATACTGAACTACAAAATCTCTTACACTCATACCGTAACTCTGAGCCATGAAAGCAATTATTGCTGGAGCTGCTATGGTGCTTGTTATAATGTAGTTTGCAGTTGTAGGGACTCCCATTCCTAGGATGAGGGAAACCAGCATGGTAAGTATCAGGACGATCAAAATGTTTCCTTGAGCAAAGTCTATAGCCACTCCAGCAATCTTAAACCCAAGTCCAGTTAAAGTTACGACGCCCACTATTATTCCAGCGGATGCACAAGCCATTGCAACGGTAACAACACCCCTTCCACCATTACTTAAAGCGTCAACTATATCCTTCACAATCCTCTTGAAAACTATACTCCAAGGTTCTTTCCTTTTGAAGTTTTCGTATATGGGTTTCAATACCATTATGGCAATGACTACTGCTATTGCATAAACTGCACTCAAAATGGGTGTGTATCCGCTTGCAAGCATGTATATTAAGATGATGAGAGGAATTAGATAATACCAGCCTCCCTTAAGCACATCACGAACTCTTGGTATCTCCTTTTCGGGCAATCCTCTCAAGTTCTCTTTTCTTGCCTCCAAATCAACTGCTGTGAACACTCCAAAGAAGTAGAGTAAAGCTGGTATAATTGCACATAGTGCAATCTTTGAATATGGCAATCCAACGAATTCAGCCATTATGAAGGCTGCAGCACCCATTATTGGGGGCATTATCTGTCCTCCAGTTGAAGCAGCTGGTTCAACCGCACCAGCAAACTCTGGTCTGTAACCAACTCTCTTCATTAATGGTATTGTAAAAGCTCCAGTCGTTACGGTGTTTGCAACTGAACTGCCAGAAACTGTTCCCATCAACGCGCTTGCTACAACAGCAGCCTTAGCAGGCCCTCCAACGGCTCTACCAGTTAAAGCTACAGCGATATCTATGAAGAACTTTCCTGCGCCAGATTTCTCAAGAAATGCACCGAATATTACAAAAAGAACTACAAATGTTGCGGATACAGCCAAAGGTGTTCCAAAAACACCTTCTTTGGTTAGATAGAGATGTTCTATTATCTCCTCCCAAGAGTAAGATGGATGAGAGATGAATGGAATAGAATCACCAAACTTTGCGTAAAGTATGAACGCTATTGCTACTATCACCAAAGAGGGGTTTACGGCTCTTCGAGTGGCTTCAAGTACGAATATTATACCAAGTGTTGCTATTATGTAATCGATAAAGGTGTATCCAATTGCCGCTTTACGCAAGAGCTCTGCATAGTTGAATGCTATATAAGAAGCTACGTAAAATCCTATAATTGCTAAGATAACATCGTACAATGGAATTTTGTTAGATTCTACACCTCTCTTCGCTGGAAAGAGTAAGAATGATAGAGCTACTGCAAATGCCAAGTGTATAGATTTAACGATATCAAGTTGAAGTAAGCCTGTGTATGAGCCATTGATTATATGAAAGAGAGAAAAGATTGAGGAGATAGACAAGACTAATAAGGCTTGCCAGCCAGATAATTTTCTTTCATGAGCAAACCTTCTTTTAATCTCTGAAATGTCCACGGCCATATTTCATCAACTTTAAGTTTTATCAAATTGCCGAAATCGTCGAGTTTAAGAGTTTTATGATCTAATTTGATTGTGTAGTCGTTGATACTGTGCGTCGATATGTAGAGGTATCTATATGTCCTGTTAGACTTGAACACAATATAATCGTTTTCAAATGTAACGTTCCCCCCACTCGGTAAACCCCATCCGAAAGATTTCGTCAGAGCTTTCCTTAAAATGAACTTTCCATCTCTAACCTCGTAAATCTCCTTGTATTTGAAGAGTTCAACCGAGTGAATGAACTCTAATTCGATTTTACATCCATCCTTAACAAAGAATATTTCGGTCTTATTCTTACCAGATATCGTAACGACGTTGTAAAGAGACGAAACGTAAAGAAGAGAGAGAATGAGTAAGAGAAAAACAGCAAAAATATAAATTTTTTTCATACCTCAGTTAAGACTCTTATCAATCCTTTATCTTTCACTATTCCACATATCCTGTCCATAGGATCCAAAACTGGAATGTGATCTATATCGTTTCTTATCATCTCTCTTGCACACTTCGAAACGCTCGTTTGAGGATATACATAAGCAGGTTTCTTCATAAAGTTCTTAACAGGCTCTTTTGGCAACTTGAGAACACTTATCTCAAAGAATTTGATAACATGGTCTCTCGTACCTTCCCAACTCCAAACATCATCAACATCACTTGAAGAAGAGTATTGTGTCTTCTCTATGAACTCCTCAATTAAACTTTCAGTAAGCATGATCTTTTCATCAACCAACCCCACAAGCTTAGCATTATTATCCAAAACTGGACAAAGTTCAGAACTGCTCAATCTCATTATTTCCCCAGCCACATTTAGTGGCATCTCCTCCCACACACAAATAACCTTATCACACATGTAATCTTTAACAGGTTTGTCTATGTTCATCTCTGCAATCTTCTTTATGAGATCTCTAACTGTCAAGAAACCAACAAGCTTACCCCTCTTAACTACAGGAAGCCTTCTAAATGGATTTTCTAGGAATATTTCAGTAACCTTCTTTATACTGTCTTCAGGACCTACCGTAATAGGATTTTCTGTCATGAGAAGTGCAAGCTGACTTTCTTCAATTTTTCTGAGTAGATCTTTAACCGTGACTATTCCCACAAGCTTACCATTCTTTAGTACTGGAACAGCTGAAATACCATGCCTCTTAAAGACTTCAAGAACTTTATCCCTTGTGCTTGGAAGTTCGACATAAATTACATTCTTTGTCATAACGTCCTTGACCTTCATGACGTTGCACATTGAAATGACGATTATTTAAAACTCTTTCTCATCCTTTCCGTTCTCTCCCCAAGGTGGTTTATAGATGGTAACATTCAACCATCTCAAGGAATTCCTCTCTCCAAATTTCATTGAGAGGCATTCAGGGGGGAACGGGGCTCCTCATCCTGAGCATATTCAAACAGGCTATAATATCTCTATCGTTTTCGTAACCACATTCTCTGCACTTCAATAGCCTCTG
>CAZFVO010000043.1:0-13853 GCA_964522325.1 uncultured archaeon
ATTGTCGTAATAAATCGTTAAGAATGCGCATTTGTCGAATTAAAAATTCGACAAAAAACGTTTAAGCATCTAGACCGTATCTAACTGCGTTCTCATCTGCAATCCTTTGTAGCTCTGCTATTATCTTACTACCCTCAGGATGCTTAAAGAGATGCCTAAATCTACCTTGTACCTTTAAATATTCTTCAACTGGCTTTCTCTTTTTTATCTTTCTAACCCTAACGAGTCTTCCATACTCAAATTCAACTATTGGGAATAGAGCAGTTTCGTAGGCAAGTTTTGCAACTTGAATAGTTTTGGATGGATCGAAGTACCAGCCAGTGGGGCAGGGGCAGTGGACATGGATGTACTTAGCACCTCTAAACTCCACAGCTCTCTTAGCCTTTCTCCTCAAATCCCTTGGAAAGGCTACAGATGCTGTTGCAACGTAAGGTATTCCATGTGCCAAAGCAAATGCAACCATATCCTTCCTTCTGAGAACCTTTCCAGGTATAACCCTTCCTGCTGGTGTTGTAGTTGTATGAGCTCCAAAAGGAGTTTGCGAACTTTGCTGATTTCCCGTGTTCATGTAAGCTTCGTTATCTAAGCATATGTAAAGGACGTTATCATTTCTATGAAGCATCGATGAGAGGTAACCAACACCTATATCTGCTGTAGCTCCGTCACCAGCGAAGACTACGACGTGTCCTTCATCTTCTCTACCTAAAACCTCTAAGGCTGCAGCTATACCAGATGCTACGGATGGGGCATTTTCGAATGTTGAATGAATGTATGGAACTCCCCAAGCACTCTTACCGTACTGAGAGCTTATTATTTCAAGACATCCGGTTGGATTGACTACGAAACATTTACCTTCAAGGGCTTCCAAAACGTTTCTCACAGCTATCGGTAAAGGACAACCGTAACAAGCGCTATGACCCTTACCGAAGTACATCAGTATAACACCTCCTCAAACTCCTTCAAACCTTCAAAGCTGTAACGTTTAGCCTTACCACTCATAACCTTTGAAACACACTTCTCTATGAGCGTCTTTGGTACATCTCTCCCACCTAAGCCTACTATGAACGAGTAGATATCTGGAGATTCACCATAGAGAGCGTTTCTAATGTCTATTGTTAAGACCCCTTCGTATCCAAAGGAAACAGCTCTATCAAAAACGATAACGTTATCACAATCCTTTAGAACTTCCCTAATCTCCTCGGCAGGGAAAGGTCTGTATGTTCTTACTTTAAGGTAACCTAAACCCATCTCCTTTGCAACTTCCTTTATCGTACTAATTAACGATCCTAAAGCAACCAGAACAGTCCTTCCTTCTTTATACTCAATCATTCCACCCCAATCGTTTTTAATTTCAGCCCACTCTCTGAATACCTTCTCAATAGTTTTTTTAGCATTTATCATGTCCTTATGCATTTTGTATCTGAATTCCATGTAGCAGTCTGGAGGTGCGTAAGAACCAAATGTAAGTGGATTCTTTACTGAAAGTTTTATTGGAGGATCGTAAGGTGGTAAAAAGTTATCAACTGTTTCTTGATCGAGTAGATCAACGGGTTCATAAGCGTGTGTAAGCTTAAAACCGTCCATGCAAACCATTATTGGAAACATCGTGCTTTCCGCAATCTTGTAAGCCTGAGGAATCATCTCGTGTGCTTCTTGGTTGTCCTCAATGTATATCTGAATTATACCTCCATCTCTCAAGAGCATGCTATCTTGGAGATCAGGCCAAATGCTCAGTGGTGCTGAGAGTGCTCTATTTGTATTTACTATAACTATGGGTAATCGCATTCCAGCTGCATTTAGCAAAACTTCACTCATTAAAATTAGTCCTTGAGAGCATGTTGCCGTAAACGTCCTTGCACCCGCTGCAGAAGCTCCTACGAGTATTGAAGCTGCTTCAAATTCTGATTCGGCAGTTATATACTTACAGTTCTCAAGTTCCCCATTTGCATACATTTCAGCCAAATTCTCGACTATTTCAGTCTGAGGTGTTATCGGATAGGCGCATATCACGTTTGGTCTACACAATTTCACTGCATAGGCTATTGCATAGAAGCCCCTAACTACCTTCCTCATTCGATCACCTTCTCAATCATCTCTATCGCATTCGCTGGACAAATTTCACTACAAATTCCACAACCTTTACAATAATCGTAATCTACCTTTGCAATTCTTCTATTCTCGATCTGTACCATCTCTATACAACCGTCTGGGCAAAACATATAACATTCTCCACAACCTACACATCTCTCTACATCAATCTTTGGTACTCTTACCGCCCAACTTCCAGTCTTATTTTCTAAGGATTCAAGCGGTCTCGATACGGCTCCTAAGCTTATTCGCATACTTTTCAACCTCCTTATATGCCCTTTCAACTACTTCAGCATTTCTCTTAGCAATCTCTTCACTCTTCTTTTCAAACCACTCATAGACTGTCTCCTTTAAAGTCTTGAGCTTTACGATTTTTGTAAATCCTGTGAATGCTCCTACCATGGCTGTGTTTGTTATAGGTCTACCGAGCACTTCAAGAGCAATTTTCGTCGCATCTATCGTTACGACTTTATCCCAACCCGTTTTCTCTTTGACTTTTTCCAGTTGGGGATAGTTTGCTATAAGCCAACCCTTAAGTCCTACTATAACATCTTTGCTAACCATTGTCGGATCGAGAACAACTGAATAATCAGGCTCGTAAACTTCATCCCTTTCGTATATCTTATTTTCTGAAATCCTTAAATAGGATACTACTGGACCTCCTCTCTTTTCGGCACCAAACATTGGAAATGACAAAGTCCAGTAACCTTCCTTAAAAGCAGCAACCGCAAGAATATCCGCAGCTGTTACAACACCCTGTCCACCCCTACCGTGAAACCTCACCTGTATGATTTTGACCACCCCTCCTCTCCGATCTTAAGAGGATATTTAAAATTTATCATTATCAATCATTGACTATTTTTTATTCGACAATTGTGGTGGGCACGCCTCGGGTCGATCCGCCTCGCGGGATTCTGCCAGATGCGATCTCTCCTCCCCGCACCCCCGAAAGCGCCGGTCGTCCGGGGTGAGCTTGCTCCCTTCCGGGCCTGGGCTGGTCCCCCCGGCAAACACGGCGGTGCATCCCTCCAGATGCACCAACCGTGACCGCCGACCCCTCGGGACGGGGATTCTGCAAGGCTCAACCGAACGGGTAAACTCTGCTCGGCGGACCTTCCCTCGGCTTCGGCCCCCGCATATCGACGGTTTCGGGTTACAGGGGACGCCGAACCCCCCGGCCTAGCCCACCAAGTTTAGTTGGGTAAGGTCTATTAAAAGGTTTTTCTCAAAACTCAGACATGGTTTCGCTCGAGGATGTAATCAATGATAGGAGGAGTGGTCAGAGTAGGATATTAAGAAGGACAGTAGAACTGCTTAGGAGTGTGGAGGATGATAAACGTTTAGAAGTGTGTAAAAGGGTGATGGAAGTTCATAAGGTAATGGTAGGTTTGAGATGGCTTTACAAAAGACTTGAAGAGGGAGCGAGTTTATCTGAAATCGAGAAGGAGATTGAAAAAGCTGATGAGGAATCTGTTAAAGTTTTGAGAGATTTGGTTGATGGAAAGACTGTCGTTACAATCAGTAGAAGTCATACTCTTGAAAAGGGGCTTGTAAATGCGAGTAGGGTTCTGATCTTGGAATCATCTCCAGCTAGGGAAGGTATAGATATGGCAAGATACCTTAAGGGTAGAGGTGTTGAAATTCACATATTTCCAGATTGTGCCATGGGATACGCTGTAAAGGCTAGCGATTTTGCCGTTGTTGGAGTTGATGCTGTTTTTAAAAATGGCATAATAAATAAGGTGGGGACATTGCCGTTAGCTTTATGCTGTAAGCACTTCTCGAAGAAGATGTATGCAATTGCACAGTCCTACAAGTTTGCAGATGAGGAATATGGAAATGAAGTTCAAAGTTACACCTTTAATGAAGACCTACTTTTCGAGTTCGTTCCGATAAGCCTAGTTGAAGTATTAACAACTTTTTTATCTTAGATGTATATCGATCATGGATTTCGTGATAATCAGTGTCGGTAACGAACTTCTCAGCGGTGACATAACGAACACAAACGCAACTTACATAGCAAGAATATTGACGAGGAAGGGTCATAAAGTTGTCAGAATGGTAGTCGTGCCAGACAACATCGATGACATTGCTGAAGAGGTTAAAAGGGCTCTAAGTATTTCAGATTTTGTCATAGTTACTGGCGGTTTGGGGGCAACGCACGATGATGTAACTACTGAGGGAATAGCCAAGGCTTTGAGCAGGAATATAATACTTTACAAAGATGTTTACAAAAAACTCAAAGAGAGATTTCCAAATGCGAATGAAATAGCCTTAAAGAAGGTTTGTACTTTTCCAGAAGGTTCTGAGGTTATAGAAAACGATGTTGGCGTTGCACCGGGTTACGTTGTTGATAGAGTTCTTGTGATGCCGGGTGTCCCAGCTGAGATGGAGGATGTCTTTGAAAAAGCCTTACCGAGGTTTGGTGAGAGTGAATTTTATGAAGAAACACTTAAAGTTGAGCTTAAGGAGAGTGAGATGCTCAAAGAGCTTAACACTGTTGTGAGAGAGTTTAAAGATGTGCAGATAGGTTCGTATCCAAAGGAGGGATATGTCGTAATAAAGTTCTCTGGAAGTAGTAAGGATAGGGTTGAAATGGCTAAAAGAAGGCTCATGGAGCTTTTAGGACTATGAGGCCTTTTGTCTTTATAAATGTTGCATCCAGTGTGGATGGAAAGATAAGTAACGAAAAGAGAATTCAGCTGAGAATTTCTTCAAAGGAAGACTTAAAAAGGGTGGATGAACTTAGAGCTAAGAGTGATGCAATAATGGTTGGAATTGGTACAGTTCTATCAGATGATCCGAGTTTAACCGTTAAGAGTGATGAACTTAGAAGGATGAGGATAAGAGAGGGAAAGGAGCCAAATCCGATTAGAGTTGTCGTTGACAGTAAGTGCAGAATTCCTCTTAATGCAAAAATTCTTGACTTCTCTGCGAAAACGATTGTTGCAGTGTCTGAAAAAGCGGATTTTGCAAAGGTTAAAAAGCTTAGAGAGATTGGTGTAGATATTTTCATAGCTGGGAAAGATAAAGTTGACTTGAAGGCTCTGATGAATTATCTGTATGATAGAGGTGTGAGAGTACTCATGGTTGAAGGTGGAGCTACTTTGAACTGGGCTTTACTTAAGGAGAACCTCGTTGACGAAATCTACGTTTACTATGGGAACATAATAATTGGGGGGGTAAAAGCTCCAACCATCGTGGATGGAGTCAGTTTTGATCGACCTATAAAGCTTGAACTCATAGGATTTGAGAAGCTTGGCGAAGGAATCCTCACCAAATGGCGTATTTTAAGGTAGCCTTCAAAAATTTCGAAAGTTTTATCTGTTGATGATACTCATCGCCTACATGACACACCATGTAGTTTACGTTGTTGGACATATGAATCCAGATACGGACAGTGTTTGTTCTGCAATAGTGTTTGCACATCTGTTAAACGAATGGAGAAAGAAGGGTGGTTTGATACAGCTCGATAGGGAAGCAGTTCCAGCAATACAGGGTGAGCCAAATCCAGAGACGAAGTTTGTTCTTGAGAAGTTTGGATTTGATGTTCCAGAGATTTTGGACGATGCTGAAGGAAAGACACTTGCATTGGTTGACTTCAGTGAAAAATCTCAGGCTCCAAAGAATATAGACAAGGCTGAGATCGTGGCAATAGTTGATCACCATAAGATTGGAGATATAACGACACCAAATCCGATCTTATTCGTAAATTTCCCAGTTGGATGCACTGCTACTGTGCTGAAGATGCTCTTTGAGTGGACGGGTGTCGAGATAACTAAAGAGCTTGCTGGACTTATGTTGGCTTCGATCTTGAGTGACACTGTAATCTTCAAGTCTGCAACTACAACTGAGCTTGACAAGAAGGTTGCTGAGGAGTTGGCTAAGATTGCTGGTATTGAGGATATAACCCAGTTTGGAATCGAAGTGAAGTCTAAGCTCTCAGCGATTGAAGGATTAAGTGCGAGGGACATCATTACAAGGGACTTCAAGGACTTCGACATGGCAGGAAAGAAGGTGGGAATTGGTCAAATAGAGTTGATCGATCTGAACCTTGTAAAGGACAGGGTTGACGAGATCTATGATGAAATGAAGAAGATGAAGGAAGAAGGGGGATATGCAGGAATATTCTTCATGCTAACGGACATAATGAAGGAAGGTACAGAACTCCTTGTAATTACGGACTATCCACAGGTTATCGAGATTGCATTCGGTAAGAAGCTCGAGGGTAAGAGTGTCTGGCTTGATGGAGTAATGTCTAGAAAGAAGCAAGTAGTTCCGCCACTGCAAAAGGCTTTTGAACAGGTTTGATTTTTTTTCTAATTATTATTTTATAATTTAATGATAAGATTTATTTACAACGATTTTCCAAAAGCTAAAAAGAATATCACATTGGCTTTATTGCTATATTTTGTGTTATTCTCTCTCCTCTGATCTACATAGGTCTAATTGCAAGCGATCTTTCACTTGTATTGTTTTCGTTGATAGCATTAATCCCATTCTACTTGGTAACCTGCCATTTCACGTCAAAGATGAAAGATACTTGATAAGAAGTGTCTAAATCTCTTGGAGGTGATAAATCCTGATGCCGTATTGATCTACTCTTGTGGTTTGTTCACAATACATCACGATGAAGAACTTAGATTACTTCGTTTTATTTGGAAACTCCAACCTGCGATTCATATACATTTGTAAAGGATTTGAGGACTTCACAAGGATTGCAGACAAAATTTCCTTTGCAGTGGGTAGGATAGTTAGGAAATCCAAATGTTTCGAATGCTTTGAAAAGGGATATGCTACAATAATAGTTTCAAAAGGAAATATGACTTTTCCATCTCCTTTCAGTAGAGACAAAGTGATAAGAGGAAAAAGCTTCAAGAGTATTTTGAATCCTATCATCCCATAAGGTTAGAAGAAGTGATTTCATTAATATCATTTTATTCTATAAAATTATAGTTAAAAGTCGGTCATAATCCTAAATTGATCAATATCTGGCTTTTTTAGGGCATTAAGAAACCTCCTTACAGCCCCTTCAACATCTCTCGATCTAGTTATTGCTCTTCCAACTATCAGAATGTCTGCTCCAGCTGAAATTACTTCTGGAATATTTTCCTCCCTTATACCTCCAGCAACAGCTACCAACACGTTGAACTTCTCCTTAATCGGTTTTGCAAGATGCCATGGCGGTTTCGCATCCTCTTCGTCTATAGCTCTATGGAGTTCAACAACATTGGGTATTACTCCTGCCTCCTTTATTTTCTCAAGTCTCTTAATCGGATCCTCAACACCGAGCATATCGACGATAGCATAAATGCCAACCTTCTGTGCCTCTTTAATTCCCTCTACTATCGTTTTGATGGGTGCCAAACCCGAAATTACCACTCCGTTGGCAGTAGCATCTACAGCCATCCTTGCCTCAAGCTTACCCACATCAAGCGTTTTAAAGTCCAATATGTAAAAGGCATCTGGTTTTATCTCCCTCATCTTTAAGACAACATCCGCTCCGTAACGTTTGGCTAGAGGTGTGCCAATCTCATAAATTATGTTGTCACTCTCTGGAATTTGTCTCAAAACGTTCAAAACCTCATCCAAGCTAGTAAGATCGAAGGCAATCTGTAGATAAGGAGGATCCCACAACTTTGTCAGCTTTCTACCAACAAGCGGATGGAAAGCTCTATCTTTCTCCCACAGAACTTTATCTACATCTGGGAATCCACTCATAGCCCTCTTTATAGCTAATTTCGTTGCGGAGTAGTTGTAGTAGTACACCTTGTTCTTGTCCTTAGCCTTAGGATGTATGAACACGCTTGCAATGACTACCAAATCTTCAGCAATCTCCTTAGGAATTATTCCCTCCTCAACTGCATCAGCAACAGCCTTAGCAACCGCAGCCTGAGCTGGACCAAAGATCAGTTCAGCCTGCTCCATACTTTTAATTGTCACCTTTGGAACGATTATGGCTGGTGGTTTTGTTATCAGATTTGGCCTCAAAACGGCTAAAAGCGGTGTGTGTCCCGCTGAAAGCTGTGAAAGTGCATTTGCAAAAGCCTGCCCAACTATCCCATTCTTCTCACCGATTATGAGATCGACATGAGCAACTTCGTAACCCTTTCCAACCAAAGCCTCACCAATTCGCATGCGGGAAGCTACCCTTAAAACTTTTAAGATTTTCTTATGAGTTCACTATTTTCAAGAATGTAGACTTCGAAGTTCTTTGACTTGGCGTAATTCAAAACCTTTTCATCCCAGCTTGATAAAGCGAACAAAACCCTAAGTTTCCTATTTGCTAAGATGGGGTGACTTTTTATCTTATTCAAAATCTTTGCAACCTTCTCCATCTTCTTCAAGGCTCTCCTCTTGTCTGTCTCTATTTCGACTATGATTGCCTCGTTACCCTTTATTATAACCAGATCTGGCCGATATCCAATCTTTGAAAGCTTTGTAAGTTCTGACTCAACGTAAACATTTCCACCAAACATCTCTACAACTTTACTTCTCATGTAACTATGCTCAAAACTTTCAGAACCAACCTTTTCACCATGTAAAGCTATTTTTATATTCTCTATAGCCTTCTCCAAAGCTTTACTCTTTAAATTTTTGTTTATTTCTTCAAGCTCCTCCAAAATCTTCTTTAACCTTTCAGCGATCTGCATTTCCTCACTATCCTGTCAAGCTCAACCAAAGCCTGAACGGGTGTCAAATTGTTCACATCTATCCTTGCAATTTCCTCAATTATACTACTATTATCAATTTTGGTGTTTAAGCTGTTAAATACCTGATAAGCTCTATCTACAACCTCCTTTGGCAGTGCAAGCTCTGCAATTTTGATACCATAACTCTCCCTACACGCCCCTCTCTTTATCCTCCTATCGAACTCTAAGGTTTCACCTTCGACAATTTCAAAGTGGTAATTCTTAACACCTTCAAGTACGTTTTCAAGATCTGAAAGCTCATGATAGTGTGTTGCAAAGAGTGTCTTTGCTCCTATCTTGTGTATGTACTCTACGATAGCCCATGCCAGACACAAACCGTCTTTTGTTCCAGTGCTCTTCCCAACCTCATCGAGCAGGATTAGACTTTTCTTAGTGGCATTCTTTAGTATGTTACCAACCTCAATCATCTCAACCATAAAACTGCTGTAACCCCTCGTTATATCATCTACGGCACCTATCCTCGTAAATATTCTGTCAACTATTCCAATCACGGCATAGCTTGCAGGAACAAAGCAGCCGATCTGAGCCATTATAGTAATCAGAGCGGTCATCCTTAGGTATGTTGACTTCCCAGCCATGTTAGGACCAGTTATTATCAAAATTCTGCTATCTTTCGTCAGCGTTACATCGTTTGGAACGAACTTCGTGTTTAGCTCTACTGTGGGATGCCTACCATCCCTAATTATTATGTCATAGCTGTCGTTGACCTTTGGTTTAACGTAGTTGTAGAGAACTGAGATCTCTGCAAAAGTTGAAAGGACATCGAGCTCAGCAATCTTATTTGCGCAATCTCTTATCTCCTCAACCCTCTCAGCAACTCTACTCCTAACTTCATCGAAGAGCTCATACTCCAAAGTCTTTATTTTTTCCTCACAAGCCAATATCTTCTCCTCCTTCTCCTCAAGCTCTGGAATTGTGTATCTTTCAGCATTGACAAGGGTCTGTTTTCTCTTGTAATGTTTCGGCACAAGTCTGACCTTCGACTTTGGAACTTCGATGTAGTATCCTATGACGGTATTGTACCCAACTTTAAGCTTTTCAATACCAGTTGCCCTTCTTTCCCTTTCTTCAATCTCCTTAATAAACTTCTCATGCTCGTCTTTAATTCTCCTAAGCTCGTCAAGTTCCCGTGAATAACCGTCCTTTATTATTCCACCCTCTCTCACACTTACGGGTGGATCGTCCACTATAGCCGATTCTATCAGTTCAACTATGTCATTTAAAGTTTTTAAACCTTGGACGATTTCTCTAAGTTTTCTAGAAGTGAAACTAAAGGATTTAATTCTCTCTATTGCCTTAAGAGAATTTTTCAAGGCTACCAAATCCTTTGCATTTGCCCTCCTATACTCAATCCTACTGACGATCCTTTCAAGATCGTAAACTTCTCCAAGTATCTCTCTCAAGCTCTGTCTCAAAAAACTCTTTTCGACAAGCTCTTCAACCGCTTCAAGCCTCTTTTCAATTTCATCTACATTCAGAAGTGGTCTCTGAATCCACTTCTTTAGCAACCTACTGCCCATAGCTGTTGAAGTTCTATCCAAAACTTCTATGAGAGTTCCCCTCCTACTACCATCTATTAGATTTCTGAATATCTCAAGGTTTCTGAGCGTTGTGGAATCTAAAAGCATGTAATCCCTACTCGTGTACTTCTGAAGCTTTATAACCATACTTTTAATGAATAGAGAATCCTTAACGTACCTCAAAGCTGAACCACAAGCCCTTATACACTCCTCCTCAAGCTCGAGCTCATCAAAGTTTGGAACACACTCTTTAAGGATGTTTAGAGAGTTCTGCAAGGAATAGTAGTCACTTTCAAGCGTATGGACAATCTTAACATTTTTCTTAAGTTCATCAATCTCATCAAAACATTCAGGTACAATACACTCTACTGGATTGAACTTCATGATTTCTGCTACAACATCATCGAAGCTCTCCAAAGCTGTTGTAAAGAATTCACCAGTTGAAACGTCTATCAGAGCTACCCCGTAAATTCTATCCTTGTATATTGACATTAGATAGTTGTTCTCCCTAGTTAAGAGCTCCTCCTCTATCAGAGTACCTGGTGTTATAACTCTCACGACCTCCCTTCTAACCAAACCTTTTGCCTTTGAAGGATCTTCAACCTGTTCACATATGGCAACCTTATATCCCTTCTCTATTAGCCTTTTTATGTATGGAAACACAGCGTGATGGGGTACACCAGCCATAGGATGCTTTTTGTCCCTAGATGTCAAAACTATTCCAAGCTCCTGTGATGCAATCTTAGCATCTTCATCAAAGAGTTCGTAGAAATCGCCGACTCTGAAGAAGAGTAGAGCGTCCTTATACTTCTCCTTTATCCTATAGTACTGTTCCATCATCGGTGTGAGTTTCTCCATTCCAAAATGGTGTTTACATCGTGATATAAAACATAAATGTCTTAATTAATTTTATAAAATTCATTTAAGGTCTAAGGCCATCCTCAACCATCTACCCACAACACCCATCTCTCTAAATCCAAGGTTTTTATAAAATCTTATGGCTCTCTCATTTCTTACACCAACCCAAAGTTCAACGATCTTTTTTCCCCTACTTCTGGCATAATCTAAAGCTTTCTTCATCAGAGCAGTTCCAATCCCTCTCCCCTGCCAATTCGGATGAACAACTATCTCATGTATCTCGGCAACATCGTTCCCTTCAAAAACACTGAACCAGTTGCAGTCGCATGCAATAAACCCAACTGGTTTTTCCACAACGTATGTGTAAAATCCGTTTGGATCTCTTTTAAGGAGCCATCGAAAGTACCACTTTACGTCCCTTCTACCCGTATAAGCATATTCTTCTAAACCTCTATAAGCGGATGTGTAAACTTCTATGAAGTGTTTTTCATCATCCTTTGTTACCCTACGTATCACAACAAACACGCTTTTAACTCGTTATATAAGCTTAAATCAATGAGAGTTAAGGTACTTTCGTTACTGAAAGAACTTGTCGAAATTAGGTCAGAATCGGGGAGAGAGGATAAAATAGTAAGCTACCTTGTCGAGAGGTTGTACGACTTTGAGCCATGTGTTTTCGAGAAGTACAACGTTAAGAACATTCTGATAAATCAGAATTCGGACATCTGGGTGATCACCCATATAGACACTGTACCAGTTAAGAGGGAGTTTGAGTTCGATGGAAAGTATGTTTATGGAACTGGCTGCTGTGATGCTAAGGCAAGTGTCACAGCGATAATTCTCGCTTTAGAAGAGATAGATGTACCAAACTTTGGTGTAGCTCTGCTTTCGGATGAGGAAGAGGGAGGTTTAGGTTCAAAAGCTGTTGTTGAAGAATTTGAAAGTAGAAAAGCTATTGTAATGGAACCTACTGGTCTCAAAATTGCTAACAGACATTACGGATGCTTAGAAATAGATGTGGAGGTGTTTGGAGAATCTGCTCATGGTGCTTATCCTGAGAAGGGTGTGAATGCAATAGAGAAAGCTCTGGATCTTATATTGAGGTTGAAGGATCTTGGATACAACTTTTTGATTCAGAAAATTGAAGGTGGTAGTTACGAATATGCTGTTCCCAACAAATGTTCATTAAGAGTAGACTTTCCAGTTCCTCCTGAAGAAAGTGTTGAAGATCTAGAGGTTAAAGTTGGAAGACTACTTAAGGGTACAAATTACACGGTCGTCGAGAAGTCTAATGGTTTTGTTAGCGGTGAGGTGAGTGTCTTATTGGAGAAGGCAATTGAAAGGGCTGGATTACCAATTGAGTACACTGAAATGAAATCTTGGACCGATGCGATTAACTTGAAGGAGGGGGGATGGGATGTTGTTGTTTTTGGTCCTGGTGAACTTCATCTATCTCACACGGAGAAGGAGAGAATTAGAATAGAAGAAATTTTGAGGGCTAAGGATGTTTTAGTGGCTTTAAACGATATCATTCGAAATAGTTCTTAACCTCATAAGTCTTCCTGTAGATCTCGCTCTTCATCATATCTTCAATGAACTCCTTAGTCCTAACGTACTTATCCTTCTTGTAGCTCCAGTCTGGATGTAGTTTCTTCCACTCCTCCCAGCTATAGCTGAACTTAGGCTGAATTTCATCCCTGTAAAATTCTGGAATTACGTTGAAGGCACAGAAAGGAACAATCCTTCCATCTGGCATTCCGTAGTGTATCACACACCTCTCAGTCCTTTCAACGTCGTAGTTGTACTCATCTTGGAAGTGCATCATCCCCAAAAACAACGATTTTTGATGAAATTCACCTAAGGCTTCGTAGTTTCCATGAAGGAATACATTCTTCAGAAGACTCAGAACCTTCAAACTCTTTGGAGCCTTGGATTCGTCATAGAATTTTCTGATGAAGTTTAGTATAAGGTCTGCTGAGATCTTTATCTTTTTCAGCCTTCCGATGCCACCTTTTATCTCCTCAGCCTTCTCAACCAAGTACTCCACAAAACCGTCGACATCTATGAACCTCGTTATAGGAATAACCTTACCGTCATCCAAGAAAACGTAGGTTGCACAACCGCATGCAAAGTGGGATGTCATGTAATACCTCTTACTTAAAAATGCATCAAAGAACTTGGCTATGTATCCTGCTATTGGAACTGGGTACCAATCCTCAACGGCAATTGCTCCATTGGTCTGCTCCTCTATCAGCTTCAAAGCTCTAGGAATTGTTATCCTGAACATAGCCCTCTCTTTCTTTGGCACCCTACCGACCATAGAAATTGGCTGGAAGTTCACACCCCTAACAATATCCAAGTGGTTCAGCCCAAAATTTATGATTGCTCCAAGCTCAGAATCGTTTATGTTTCTGATGACTGTTGGAACTAAAACTAACCCCGGCCCCTTAAGCTCCCTAATATTTTTGAAAATCAGGGGT
Source organism: uncultured archaeon (assembly GCA_964522325.1). Classification (GTDB taxonomy): domain Archaea; phylum Halobacteriota; class Archaeoglobi; order Archaeoglobales; family Archaeoglobaceae; genus Archaeoglobus_B. Next base: position 13,660 of record CAZFVO010000043.1, read on the forward strand.
ATCTCCCAGTGGTTCTTCCAGTTTGTTATTGGAGTTACACCGTCAAAGCTAAGGTAGATTGTATTTACACCAGCATCTCTGATAGCTTTAACGAAATCCCTATCGAAAGCTAACCTTATACCGTCAGTATTGAGCTGAACGTGATCATAGCCTTCTTCCTTTGCAATTTTTAAAATTTCTATTAGGTCATCTCT
>CAZFVO010000044.1:0-13771 GCA_964522325.1 uncultured archaeon
GCCAAATATTATATACGGAACTACTGTAAAAAGCGAGGCTTTCTTAGCGACGTTTCGTAAACTTATAGCTTATAGTTGGAGTAAACATTTAAAGTTTCAGCGTATACGACTCCAAGTGATGTAGTAACAATTAATCAGATTAAGCCAAGCTTTGCAAATCTAATCGCCAACTCTTCTTTCTTATAATATTAATCGTATTTTATTACAAAATAATAATAATATGAATAAAAATTAAAGTATTGCATTCTTAAATTCTTCAAATTCAATTGACTCTATAAAATCGCCTAATCTTTGTCCCTTCTTGGCGTTGTTCTTGTAAAACTCTATGATCTTCTCGATTAACTCAACAGCCTTATCCGAATCAACTCCCTCAGCTAAAACCTAACCAATTCTCGGCTTTCTGCCAGCTGAACCACCTACAAAAAACCGTCCTTAGTTCCCATTAAACCAATATCTCTCACAGCTGGTTCAGTACAGGAGTTTGGACATCCAGATATAGCTATCTTCAACTTATCTGGTAATTCCATGCCGTAGAATTTACTGAGCTTCTCTGCTAAGCTTAAAGTATCTTGATTACCAACCGTACATAAAGCTCTACCAGGACAGAACTTTATACTCCTAACAACTCTACCTATGGCTGATGCAAGCTTAACTCCCGCTTCATTGCAAAGATCGTCGAGCTTTTCTGGGTTAATTCTAACTACGACCATTCTCTGCGATTCACTGAACTTCACAAGCTTAACACCATGCTTTTCCAAAGCCTCAGCTATCTTTTTCAGGTCTTGAGGCGTAAAAATCGTACCATCGAATACCACAGCGTAGCTACCATCTCTCTGCTTCAGGGCCATGACGTGATTAAGCAAAAATCATGGATGAATTCTCTCCTTAACATGTTCGAAATTATAAAAATTTTTAATGCCCCCGCCGGGATTTGAACCCGGGTCGAGGGTTCCGGAGACCCTCAGGATATCCTCCTACCCCACGGGGGCTAAGAACTATTCAGTCACACTTTAAAAAAGATAGCACATCATAAGCTACCTCATCAGTCTTCTTCGGTGGAATCTCAAATGTCTTCATAGGCTTTAAAATTTCAAGAACACTTTCGGTTGTAACGTTCCAAGGCTGAGATGGTATAACTTCAAGAGCTCGTCTGAAATCATTACCGTTTACCAGTGCAACCTTGCCTGGAGCAACACTCAAAACGTAATCAACATTCATTGATTCTAATGTGGGAGATGATACATTGCTATAGGATTCTATCACAATAAAATCGTGGTCAATCATCTTTAGACAATTGTCTGCTAAGTACACAGACATTTCAAAGAGCTTTTCGAAGTTGTACGCTTTCTTAGGCTTTAAAATTTTAATAAGCTTATCAATCACTGTCTTCAGTGTACTGGGTAAGATGCTTAACTGATCCATGAATATGTAGTGCTTTTCAACTATTCTCATCATGGTTGGCACGTGAAAACTGTAGATATCCGTTCTCCATCCTATCCTCTCTGGATCTGGTGGAAAAACTACTGAAACGACAGCACCTTCAATTATTAAAGAATTATCACTCTGACAAGCCTCATGCAGCTTCAGTAGATCTTCACCAACGAGAAATCCTAATTTTATACTCTCCTCGATGCAGTGATACTGATACCAGCCGTTTATTCCACTTATCGGCTTGGAAAACCCAACATCAAACCCCATCTCCTTCAGAGCTTTAATCAGTGAGATTGCCATTGTGGTCTTACCAGAATCATGGGGGATCAATCCGTTTACAAGTACTCTCATAACATCATAATTTACTAGCATTGTAACTTAACTGCTACTCAGAGGAAATGATATATTGTTTGTTGTCATATTCTAGGAACGTGAAGGAGATAAAGCTTTACACAGTTGAAGACCTTAAGAAGGATCTTGATAAGGGTTTGAGCGATGGAGAAGTCGCTTTAAAGAAGTGGGAGTCTATACTCAACGCTTTGAGTGCAGTTGAACAGATTAGCATTCAGATAACGTCATTCTGTCTGAAATATCAAGAGAGCGGTTGTGAAGGTTGTCCGATTTTGAATTACGACTATCCGTGTGGTCATCCCTATGCAACCTTCACACTCTTCTATCAAGAACTCAGAAAGGTAAAGGCTTTAGCAGAAAAGATATACGCAATACTAAAAGCTATAGATGAGGAAGAGAAGGAAAGAGAAAAGTATGTTTAATATCCTAACTCCTTAAGTCTTTCTTTTAATATCTCTGCGGATCTCATCAACATGGCTTTCTCCTCTTCACTTAAATCGTATTCAACTATCTCCTCCACACCATCCCTTCCAAGTATGACTGGTACACCTAAGGCGACATCTCTTATACCGTACTCACCTTGTAAGACTACACTTGTTGGAATTTCTTCCTTCGTATCTTCAAGCACAGCCCTAACCATCCTGTATATGCAGATTGCAGGTGCGTAGAAAGTAGCACCTTTCCTCTTTATGACTTCCATAGCAACACCTCTCGTCTCTTCAACAGCTCTGTCGAAATCCACATCACCCTCAATCTTAACTAAGCTCTTTGGAGAGAACATCGAATCTCCATGTTCACCGATCATTAAAGCCCTCTTGGGCTTGCCTCCCATTGCGATTATCCTCTCTTTCAACCTCACGGTATCAAGTAGGCTTCCCATTCCAAAAACCTCTCTCCTATCCTTTCCGCTCTCTTTCCACATCACGTAAGTCATCACATCCAAAGGATTCGTAACAACAAGGATCTTGCTGTCCTTAGCATGCTGAACTATGTTCTTTGCAACATCTCTAATTATCTCAGCGTTCTTCTTAGCTAAATCAAGCCTTGTCATTCCTGGCTTTCTCGCCAAGCCAGCAGAAACCACTATTAGGTCACAACCCCTCAGCAACGAATAGTCACTCCCACCAACTATTTTTATGTACTTATCAAGTCCGACAACAGCATGCGAAAGATCCATAGCCTCTCCCACAGCCAAATCTTCAACTATATCCACCAAAACTACCTCATCCAAGTCGAGATGCTGAATGCATGTAAATGCTGATGTAGAACCAATTCTACCAGCTCCGACAAAACCGAGCTTCATGAGTAAAGGTATCTTTCCAACTTAAAAAATTTTAAAAAAGGTTTACCAAAACCAAAAAGCTAAACCACCTTCCATAACCTTAACATTTTCAAATCCTGATCCTTTCAAAATCCTATAAGCTTCATAAGATCTGCTCCCAACTTGGCACATGATTATGATCTCCTTATCCTTCGGTAGTTCGTTCAACCTTTCCCTGAGTTCCTCAAGGGGTATTCTGACAACCCTCTCATCTTCAATCTTCTTAAACTTCCTGTACTCTTCATCAGTTCTTATATCCAGCAGAACCACATCTTCTCCTTTGTCAAGCTTTTCCTTAACCTCAAACGTTGAAATAGCCTCAAACAATCCATCCATTTTGTTTCTAACGGTATTTGCTGAGTGTATTAACGTGTCTATAGCTGTTGAATAGGGCGGTGCATATGCCAAGTCGAAGTTTGCCAAGTCGTGAACGGTAGCCTTCATGTGAATTGCAGAAGCTATAACATCTATCCTCTTATCAACAACACCCCAACCGACAATCTGAGCACCCAATATCCTTCCACTTCCCCTTTCCACAATCAGCTTAACCCTGATTGGCTTCTGGTGCGGGTAGTAGTGGGTCTTATCGGGTCCTGGCACCAAGCACGTTACTACGTCGTAACCTAACTCTCTAGCCCTCTTTTCAGTTAATCCTGTTCTTGCAACGTTTAATTCAAATACCTTGAATATCGTTGTCCCCAGCACACCGGGGAATTTAGAATTTCCTCCAGTTACGTTATCACCTATAACTCTTCCATGCTTGTTTGCAATTGTTCCCATTGGAGTGTAAACGGGATTTCCTGTTATCAGACATCTGTTCTCAACGCAATCTCCCCCAGCAAATATCATCTCATCGCTTGTCCTTAGATACTCATCGACCTTTATCCCAAACTTCCCTACCTCCAAACCTGCATCCAAAGCCAAATCGACATTTGGTCTAACTCCAACGGCCATCAAAACTAGATCACATGGAATTTCTTTACTTCCATTTACCTTAACTCCCTTAACTCTGCCTCCATTTGTGAGGATCTCTGTTACCTTACTACTCGTCAGAACCTTTACGCCCTTATCCCTCAAATATTCCTCAACTAGCAACGCCATCTCCTTATCGAGAAGGGCCGGGAGTATGTACTCCATTATCTCCACTATCGTAACCTCTACGTCCAAGTTTGATAGTGCTTCAGCCATCTCCATTCCTATCAGTCCACCACCTATTATCACAGCCTTCTCCAGAATCCCTTCATCCCACATCTCAAGAATCCTCTCAGCATCTTCTGGATCAAAGAGTGTTGTAACTCCATCAGCATCAGCGTTAGGTAGGTTGAGCCTTACTGGTTTTGCACCAGTTGCTAAAACGAGGTAATCGTAGTTTAGCTCGTCCTCACTTCCATCAGGCTTAACTATTTTAACCACTCTTCTCTCCCTGTCTATCTTGACAGCCTTTGTTCTTGAGAGTACATCTATGTTCTTCACCCTCTTGAAGTAGTTCTCATCTCTGACAGTACCGGCCAATGTCTTTCTAAGGTCGTCAATCGAATGAACAATTCCAGCAACATAGTATGGCAAACCACACCTACCGAGGGAAGGATACGGACTTGCATCGACAACGGTTATGTTTGCCTCTTCATTTCTTCTCCTAGCCCTACAAGCAGCCTTAAATCCACACGCTCCTCCACCTATCACTACGATATCCATAAAGTTCGGTCAAACTTCATTTGATAAACTTTGCCAAAAGTTTATTTAATTTTGAACTGAAGTATGATCATGGATTTTGAGCATGCAGTTCTTTTGGCCTTGGCTGAGGGATACAAGCCAAAGGAGATTGCTAGGATGTTGAAGGTTAGATACGAAGATGTCGAATCAGCATTGAGATCGCTTGAAGCTAAGGGTTTTGTTAAGAGGAGAGTTGAGGGTTTTATATTTAAGAGGGAGGTCTTTGTTCTAACCAGGGAGGGTTTTGAGAAAGTTAAAGAACTGAGAAAAGAGCTCGAAAAGCTTTCGCATGAGATCAGAGAAAAACCAATATTAATAAACGAATTCGGCTACTTGATCCCCCTCATGGTAACTTTGGGTTTAATAGATTTGGCAATCTTGGAAGAATTTGACGAATATGACTTCATCGAAGACTTCGATTTTGACTTTTAAAATTGTTCTATCCTACCATCTTTTATCTTAATTACCCTATCCGCATAGCTACTCAATGAAGGATCATGCGTAACAAGTATGACTGTTACCTCCCTTTCAACATTCTGTCCCTTAATTATGTCCATAACTTGCTTCCCAGTTTTTGTGTCTAAGTTACCAGTCGGCTCATCGCATAGTAAGATTGTTGGATCGTTAGCCAAAGCTCTCGCAATAGCTACTCTCTGCTGTTCTCCTCCACTTAACTCGTTTGGCTTTCTGTTCTCCTTACCCCTTAATCCGACCATCTCAAGTAGATTCAAAGCCCTTTTCCTTCTCTCTTCCCTTGGCACCCCTTTAAAAACCATAGGTAGCTCAACATTCTCTAGAGCCGTGAGAGTTGGAATAAGGTAGTAGTGCTGAAAGATGAAACCTATCGTATTTCTCCTTATTTCGGTAAGCTCCTTATCACTCAGCTTGGATGTTTCAACACCGTTGATTATCACCGCACCACTTGTCGGCTTGTCGAGACAACCAATCAGGTAAAGTAGTGTAGATTTTCCGCTACCAGATGGACCCATTATCGCAACAAACTCTCCCTTTTCAACACGCAAATTTATTCCCCTCAAAGCGTGAACATCATGTTCTCCAATTCTGTAAACCTTATGAACGTTCACAAGCTCTACGATACTCACAGAGCCCAGTTAAGATTTGCTAAAAAATACTTTTCGAGAAGTGCGGGGGCGGGGATTTGAACCCCGGAACCCCTACGGGACGGGACCCTAAATCCCGCGCCTTTGACCTGACTCGGCAACCCCCGCTTAAAAGATAGTGGAGAGTTTCGCGATTTTAACACTTTCGATTACCAATCAAGCACTTCTCACCAACCTCTTAGCCTTCCCATCGAACCTCTCAAGTGTTCCAAACGGTAATGCAATAAGTTTGGGCTTAAATCCTAAGAATTCCTTGAAGTCTCTTTCGAGCTTTGGAATAAGATCTTCAGAACCTTCAAACTCAACTTTAACAGCCCTATCCACATTAATCCTATACTGGGTTATTCCAAAGCTCGCCAGTATCTCCTCAACGTCTGCAGGATAGAACTTCACTCCCTTATAGATGATCATATCATCCGTTCTACCTTTAATCCTCTTGATGGTCATATGGTTAATTCCGCAATCGCAAGGCTCCCTACTTATTACTGCAGAAACTTCTCCACTCCTATACCTTATCAGGGGCATTGCCTCCCTATTCAGAGCTGTGTAAACGACCTCTCCTTCTTCACCCTCATCCAAAACTTCTCCAGTCTCAGGATCAACAACCTCAACGATGTAATTGTCCTCCCACATGTGTAAGCCGTTCCTGTTAGGACACTCGAATCCTACAGTTCCTACCCCTCCCATCTCAGTTAAACCTGGTATATCGTAAGCAACTACGTCAAACTCCTTCTCGATTATCCTCCTCATCTCCTCGGTCCAAGGCTCAGCACCTAAGAGCATCTTCTCGAGTTCAAGCTCCTTGAGATCTAAATTAATCTCCCTTGCAACTTCTAAAAGCCTCAAGGGGTAGCTTGCGGTTGAGCAGAGCACGGTAGTTCCAAAATCCTTCATAAATCTTAGCTGATTTCTTGTGTTCCCTGGACCAATTGGAATAACAAATGCGTTTATCTCATCCGCAGCGAAGTGAAAACCAAAACCTCCATTCCACAAACCAAAAGCTGGAGTTATCTGAATTACGTCTTTGGATGTTATGTTCGCTATGTAGAAAGCTCTGAGCATCATCTCCTTCCACTGCTCAACGTCCTTGCGTGTGTAAGGAACTATTACGGGTTGCCCAGTTGTTCCACCGCTCATCTGAATCCTGACAATCTTCTCCTTTGGAACGCACAGTATCTTTAGCGGATATGCTTCTCTAAGCTCTTGTTTCGTTGTAAAGGGTAGTTTGGCTATATCTTCAACACTCTTAATTTTATCAACATCAATCCCAGCAGATTTGAACTTTCTTCTGTAGAAGGGACAGTTCTCATAAACGTACCTAACAATTCTTCTAAAACGTCTGTTCTTTATCTCTTCAATCTTCCTTCTACTCATCGTTACTCCTTTCTTTGCCTTTACGAGTGATCGCATGATTTAGGTTCAATTCCAAGTATATAAACATTTCCTATTTTATGGGTTTAATCTCAAATTTTGAGAAGGGTTAATTTAAATATTGATGTAACGTAACTGTCCCCAAATGGCCGAAGTGTACATCGTTGGAACAGCTCACGTTTCAAAGAAGAGTGTTGAGGAGGTTTGCAGGGTTATTGATGAAGTTAAGCCAGATGCGATAGCTGTCGAAATTTGTCCAAAGAGGTTTAACGCTCTGATTAAAGGAATTCAAAACTTCTCGATTCAAGATGCTTTAAAAGGTAATATTGCGTTGACGTTACTTCAAATTGTCCTCGCGTATTATCAAAGGAAGATCGGAAGGGAGATGGGGGTTAAACCTGGAGAAGAGATGCTCACAGCAATAAGGAAAGCTAAGGAGATTGGAGCAGATGTTCTTTTAATAGATAGGGACGTAGGAATTACCTTTCAGAGACTTTGGCAAAAGATGTCTATACTTGAGAAGGTTAGATTCGTCTGGAATTTGTTTAGAGGATTCTTTGGTAGAGAAGATGTTGAGAACATTTTAACAGATGTTGATTCGTTGATCGAAGAATTCAGAAGGGTTGCTCCAAAAGCAAGTGAGGTGCTGATAGATGAGAGAGATGCGTACATGGCTTACAATATAGTCCAAGCGAGTAAGAGGTATGAGAGGATAGTTGTGGTTGTCGGTGCTGGGCATAAGAAGGGCATTGAAAGCTATCTAAGAAATCCCGACAAGATTCCTCCGATAGAAAAGCTTCTTGAAGTAAAAAAAAGTAGATTCAGTCTATCAAAGGCTTTTGGCTGGTTTATATCTATATTGATAATCTCAATGTTCATCTACATCATCACGAAGCTTGGAAGTGAGATGGCCTTGAGAGCTTTCCTCTACTGGTTCCTCATAAACGGATCTCTTTCAGCTTTGGGAGCCCTTTTAGCTTTAGCACACCCCCTTTCGATCTTGGTGGCATTTCTCTGCGCTTGGTTAACATCGATAAACCCATTGATCGCTGCGGGCTGGATTTCTGGTTACGTGGAACTCAAGATGAGAAAGCCCAGTGTTGAAGATATCGTTAAGATCTTTGAGACTGAAAGCTTTAGGGAGCTTTTGAAAAACAGGGCTTTTAGGGTTTTGCTCGTTGCAGCTTTGACAAACATCGGTAGTATGATAGGTACATTTTACGGTGCATACGTCGTCCTGCAGATGACTGGGATAGACATAAGGAAAATTTTAATCCCGTAATAAGTTTGGATATGTGGCGTAAGATTGCCGAGAAGTTTGAAAAGTATCCTTCACAGATCGTTGTGGCTAAGGAGTTTTTAAGGTTAGGTATATCCGTTAGGGACGGTAAGGCGTATTGTGACAAGATAGAGTTGGTGCCAACTAAGATCGCTGAGGCTTTGGATGTCGATAGGAAGGTTGTGGTTTCAGCTATTCAGAACATAGAAAACGATGAGGAACTTAGAAAAGTTTTTGCATCATTAAAGCCCGTTGCAAACATAACCGAGGTCGCAAGAATATTGGGTTTTGGAGTTCTTGAGGTTTATGCCGAAAGCCATAAGGTGGGTATAGTTGCAGGTATAACTTCGATAATTGCGAGGGAAGGAATACCAATAAGATATATACTTGCCGAAGATCCAGAACTCAGCGTGGAGTCAAAACTGATAGTTGTAACCGACGGAAAGATTCCCGGTAGATTGGTGGATGAATTCCTAAATGTCGATGGTGTGAAAAAGATTGTTATAAGTTAAGACTTCACGAAGAAGTAGTTCCAAACCTTATCTTTCAAGTGATGGATATTTTTAACAGCCTTTCCTTTTCCTCCAACCATCTCACTTCCATCAACCAAAGCTATTCCAACCGCTATTGGTGTCATCTTCTTTTCAATGGCAACGTAGACAAAATCTCCAGTCTTTATGTTCTCATCAGCTTCAACTATTCCGGGTTTCATGACATCCGCTCCATTCATTATGTAGGGCATAGCTCCTTCATCAACAACAACCCTTCCAACCTCTGGCTTGAACTTCAGAACACCGTAAACTGTGAAGTAGTATCTTCCCTCAAACTCCAAGATTATCGGTTCGTTTTCAACCGTTATAACAGAAATTCTGTCAAACTCAAACTTTTCCATATCCCCTTTAATATCGACTCCGTAATTCTCCTTAAAAAATCTTGAAATAGTCTTGGATTCTTTCTTTCTAAGCTTATAACGCTTCATATTAGTAAGGAGTTGCCCAACTCTCTTCATCCTTGTAAACCTTCTCGTCTATTATCATCTCACCTTCAACCAGAGGTTTTGGTTCTTTCACGGCCTCAATCCTGTATAGGCTCGATTTATACCAGTTGTAGTCTATCCTTGCACCAACCTTCTTGACTATCGGCAACTTCTCTTGAAATCTGAAGAAGTTCTTCTCCTCTTGCGGATAAACGTTAAACTTTCTCCTTATATCCGTAATTACGAATCCCATCTCGTGTATCATCCTCTGTATTTCGTACCACTTTCTCCTGCTTGCCTCAAGTGTCGTTAAACCGAAGTAGCCAGAGCATCCAATCCCCTTAAGTGTTGAAACTCCTCTTGAAAGGAAGAGCTTTATCCCGGGAAGTGTTTCGACTGGATCAGTTACGAATACATCAAATTTCCCCTTAAGCTCATCAGGAAAAGCCTGTTGAACATCGTAAACTTCGGCTGAAACGGGTAAACCGTATTCATCAGCCTTTCTGTTTATGAAATCGATCAATCTCTCATCAATATCTACAACAAATATCCTCTTGGGAAATCCGGTCAAAGCGGAAGCTAAGCTAAAGAGATCGTCATCACCAACAACGAATATCTCAGTCTTTAAAAGATCTCCCCTCTCAAATACGAATTCAACCCTTTTAATTACACCATCCAAGCTTATGAAGCCCTGATCATACTTCTCAATAGCTTCTGGCCTCTCTTCAGCAATCTTCGAATACTCCTTAATGACATCTTCAAAAATACCCTTTATCTCATATCCTGTCCCATCGCACCTCTCACACGTAAGCTTATCAACCTTCCCAATTCCTAAATCCTCACAAATCTTTAAACCCTTATCTGTTAAGCTTATCCTACCATTCTCAACCTTTATAATTTCCTCCTTTTCCATACCCTGCATTAGCTCAAAGAACTCTGGCAAACTTGCATCCTGCTCATCTATCAACTCATAAACGCTCATATCCTTTCTATAGAGTGCTTGAAGGATCTGGTTTCTTATTCTTCTCATCATGGATGTTGCGTAAAAAAGGGGGTAATTTAAGTGTTTCGTGAATGTTAAGTTTCGATATGAACGATGCACAGCTTAGTGTTCTCAGTTTACTGCTTGAAGTTTCAGCAAATCCAAAGCCAGGAAACGTTGATAGAGAACACGATTTCGAGAATCTGAAATATGAGCACTTCCTAATGTCTGCAGTTTCAGCATACCCCGTGTTCGAAGATTGCATGAATAAGAGAGGAAGTATAGGTCTTAACTTTCTAAAAGCCGTTTCAACGTCGTATGAAATCTGTAAAACTAACGTTCACTTTGGAGCTTTCATGCTTCTGATACCTCTTGTATGGTGTAGGGGAGATGTCAAAGAAGTTAGAGATGTTTTAAAGAGAACGACTTACAAAGATTCCCTCGCAGTCCTTTCTGCATTCAAGCTCTGCAAACCTAGGGTTATGGATGTTAAGGAACTAGATTTAAAGGATGAGGACATTAAGATGGAGATAGTTGAAAAAGGAATAAATCTTTACAATTGGCTTAAAAAATCTCCTGAGGAGAATGTTGTTGCAAGGGAGTTGATTGAAGGTTACTGGAGAAGTTCAAGAGGTGCAAGAATTTTAAAGGAGTATTACGAATCGAGCAAGAGCTTAAATAATGCCATAGTCTATACATATCTAAGCCTACTTTCAAGTTATATCGATCCCTTGATAGTAGCAAAGCATGGGATCAACACTGCAAGGAGGATTAGAGAACTAGCTTACGAAGTTCTAAGGGATTTCGAGGAGGGAAATTTGGATTCGGTTAGAAAGTTTGATATTTACCTACTTAGCAATGGGATAAACCCAGGAAGTATAGCAGATCTAACAGCTGTATCTATCTACTTAGCTTTAAAGGGGGGTTTGCTTTGAAGCTTTCAGATTTTGGATTTACGGAGGGGATAAATGAAGTTATAGGGATTACGTTTGGAGATTGGATAAACACAGCTCCACTCGGCATAATAGTGGAAGATGCAAATAGTAGATTTGCTAAGCTTAGGATATACCCTTCCCATACAAGAGAGAATTTAAAGAAAAAGGAAATTCTATACGTAAACGTCATTAGAGATGCTGTCGTTTTTGCAATATCAGCATTCGACGATTTGGATGAAAGTTGGTTTGAAAGTTTAAGTCCACCGGTGATAAGAGGTGCGTTGGCTTGGTGTAAGTTTAAGGCTAAGCTGACAGATGGCTGGGTAGACTTAAAGCTTTTGCAGGGAGAAGTAATTAGAAGTGAGATCAGAGCAGTGAACAGAGGTTTTAATGCGATCATAGAGGCTCTTGTTTATGCTACAAGGTTAAAACAAGATCCAAAACTCATGGAAAAGATAAAATGCTACGCTGAAATCGTTGAAAAGTGTGGTGGGAAAAGAGAGAAGGAAGCTTTAATGATTATGTGGAGGTATCTTAACGCTGAGAGTGGCTACAGCCCTCCTAAGTCACGAGCTGTAGGTGGGGTTGCCCGGATCGAGACAGAGACCGATGATATGCTCTCCGATGAAAGGAGAACTGAGGTCGATGAAGTCTAAACCCTTCGTGGAGGAATTCTCACGAATTTCTATAAACCTCCACGAAGGGTGAACCCCAATTTTACATCTCTTTCTGGTAATTCATCGGGGGACTTCGATTACAACTTTGGGTATATTTTTAACTGAGATTCTATCGCTTATAAATATTCTTTTAAGAGTATTCTTAATCTTTCTTTCGACCACTTTGATTCATCTGTTCTCCTCTTTCTCTTCTCAAATCTTAGATGAATAGTCAACACAGCAGATAAATGTTTTAAGTTGAATTTTTTTATAGATTGTCAATTAACTTTACTCTAAGATTCGAAATCTTAGCTATATTCAGAAAATCTTCATCTTTCGTTATAAGTTCCTCATCTCTGTCGTTGCTTGAAAAACCTCGCCTTTTACAGTTAGTTCCGAAAGTTGACAATTAGGCTAACCTAAATGATGATTTTTACTTGATTTTGAAATACTCGAATTTTTATCCGAGCTAAATATTATATACGGAACTACTGTTCAGTGCAGGGTGGCTCAAATTCTAATCCTCTTTTTGAATATTTCTTTGCCTTTATCCCAGCTTATAGTAAGCTTTGCATCTACATATCCCTTGCTTTTTATTTTAAGCCCGTCGAAGAATCCTACAGATATTTCGACTTCTTTTTCAATACTGCTTTTAGCATCCATATTTCCTACTACGATGGTTAAAGCATCCTTACCGTTAATCTTCACCCTATCGTTATCGACAAAGAGCTCGAGAGTAACTTTGACGTTTTTCGCGTATCCGTCGTTGTTTATCAATTTCGCCGTGATAACTCTGCTTAACATCCCGCTCTCTTTAACATCAACTATTTCAATGCTAAACTTATTTTCTTTTTTTATTTTTTTGTTATTGGATTTAGCCGTCTTAGGTGGACTTGGTTTAGAGGCCGTTTGGGCTTTAGTAGGCATTGGTGCCTGCTTAGAATTTATCGAATTTTTATTAAACATGTCCATATAGATAATATAGAATATAGGTAAGGAAGTTATAATTAAAATTGCCAGTATTATCTTTATTATTTTTAGGTTCATTACAATCACCACATTATTTTATTAAGCATGTCTAATTTTATTAATTAACTTTATTAGTTTTGGGCTAAGGATTAGAAAGGATACAATGATGGGTATTAGATATGCATGGGGGAATTTTTTTGTGATTTCTGAAGTAAAGTACATTAGGATTCCTAACACGGCTAAACTTATAGCGGCACGCAAATCGGGATGGGGATCGGACTGGTTTTCCTCGGGATTTACTATGTATTCAAAAAGTAAATTCAAAACTCCAAGTACAAGGAAGTAGTAGGTTAGAATGGCTATTCTGTTTGCATCGGTCTCGTTTCCTGATGCAAGAACGATTGCGGCTGAAATAAGTAATATTATCGCAACTAAAACAAATTTCTGACCTAAGGAGAGTGAAATCACTGGTTTGAAAACTTTTTCAATGTCTACTGTAAAGCTTATACCAGTTACCTTCTTTAATATACTATTTATTTTCTCATACGGTAAATATAGAATAACTGTAATAATTCCTATCACGATCAGTGTGCACACGAACCTTTCTTCGATTCCTGGTAGAACGTAAGGGTTGTTATGTTTGTATACGAGAACGAATATGTACGT
>CAZFVO010000045.1:0-13639 GCA_964522325.1 uncultured archaeon
TCTTAAACGTAACGAGGAGTTTAATTACTCCTTTCCCAAGTTTTAAAATTAGATCACCACGTTTCCAGTCTTTAAACTTGTCAAACCACTTCTCGTTGAACCCCTTTACCTCTATCTCTCCAAAATTTCGAAGTATCAAGTAACATTTGTTTCCTCGAATCTCAAGCTTGTAAGTTTGGTAATCGCATCTTGCTCTGTAACTTCTAATGATACACTTGCCTCTGTTGTTCTCGTTATTTAATACTGATTTTACAATTGTTATTGCTTCCTTCTGACAGGCAATCGCAAATTTCGGCGGTAAGTTAAATCTACCCGTCAGATCTCGGTAAAATTGGTAATGTACTGCCTTCAGATCGTGTTCCCATCTAATCCTTCTCGTCTTCTTGACGTATCTCCATCTCCCATAGCTTAACGGATCTCTTAGTATCTCCGAGACTACAAACCTCAACGCGTTCGTGTAATTTCTAATAAGCCGGACTAAGGGCTCCGACCTAACGGTCATCTCTACTACTCCCGTTAGGCTTACATCATCACCCATTAATACGTTTCCTAACATACGAGTATTTAAAAACATTGCTATTAAAGCCTTCCGTTTCAAAAGTGTTTTTTTATAGTCATTTGATAATATTCGATAGCAATTTTACCAAAAAGCAAGACCATACCTCGAAGTTATGTATGCATCGATCAACTTTGTAAGGATGTCAAAATTCTCTTCGATGAATTTATCGACATCACTACTTCTATAAACGACACCTAACTCTTTCAACAGCTTTATCCAAATCATGTGTCCTCGGAAACTCACCAATGAGCTCAAGAAGCTTAGCCTTTATATAAATCTGTGTTGCCTGCTCTAAACAAAACATAGTTAAATCATATCTATTTTTATCAAAATTAAACTTGGCCATCTCTTCAAAACCCTTAGCTTTTTCAACAAACATCTCTACATCCGTTTTTCTCATGTAAACCCCTTAAGGATTTAAAATGCGCGGGCCGGGATTTGAACCCGGGCTAACGCCTCGGAAGGGCGTTGTCCTACCAGGCTAGACTACCCGCGCCTACTGATTATTAAGACAATATACATTTAAACGTTTCGCAGGAAAATTTTATTTTTCGAATGAATCTTTTATGTGACATGAGTGTAGGTTGGGATGCTTCTCATGGAGAATTCCTCATAGAAGATTACTATTACTTTTCAAAGCTTAAAAGGATTGCAAAGGAAGAAGGGGTAGAAATATACCAGGAAGAAGATTTCAGAAAACTTGGAGAGCACGATGTTATAGTCTTTAACTATCCAGAAGAGAGATTTAGAAGTTGGGAAGTTAGAAAAATAAACAGCTGGCTTAGGAGGGGGAAGAGAATAATATTTGCAACGTACTATGGAAACATGGATAACACTGCTGAAAATATAAACAAAGTTTTGGCTAAGCTTGAGATTCCGATAAGGATAAACAATGATGTTGTTATAGACTTGGAAAACAACCTTGACGATATGATGTATCCAATATGCAGATACAAGGAGTACAAAGTTGTCATGCCCTGTGCATCTTCCTTAACAACAAACAACAACACCCTCATAGTTTCAGATGGAGTTACACATCCAAATGGAGTGAAAAATCCGATTATCGGGGCAAGGTATAGAGAGAGGGGAGAGATAATAGTCCTTGGCACCTGTGTGTTCTGGGACAACTACAGCATAGGACTTCTTGACAATAAGATATTAGCCTTGGATTTACTGAGGTATTGACATGAAGGAGAAGCTGATAGAGATGTTGATAGAAGTTGGAGCTTTGAAGTTCGGTGAGTTCACACTTTCATCTGGGAAGAAAAGCAATATCTACGTTGATATAAAGCATGCTTGTACATACCCAGAGGTTCTCAAAGTCATTGCCAAATTAATGGCTGAAAGAATCAATTTTGAATTTGACAAGATCGCTTGCATAGAGCTTGGGGGGGTTCCTCTGGCAGTTGCCCTCTCCTTAGAAGTAAATAAACCCTACGTAATATTCAGGAAGGAGAAGAAGAGTTACGGTGTTGGTGGTGACATTGTAGGAGTTGTAAATGAGGGAGAAAGTTTTATTGTGGTTGAGGATGTTACCACAACGGGAAGATCTGCACTATCGGTTGTTGAAAGGGTTAAAAGTAGGGGTGGGAAGGTAGTAGCAGTATTGACTGTCGTTGACAGAAACGAGGGGGCAAGAGAGATAATTCCAAATTTGATACCTCTATTGGAGTTGAGTGATCTGTTGGAAAGGAATGTTTAAATACCGATCTTTCTTGGATGTTGTGCTATGGGTAAAGTCGAAAGGTTAACCAAGAGAAAGACTAATCCAAACTTGGTAAGGATAATAGAGTTACTTCTTAAAGCGTCTGCTGAGAACAAGGCTAAGATATGGAAGGACATAGCTGAAAGACTTGCCAGACCAAAGAGACTCTATGCTGAAGTTAACGTCTCAAAGATTCAGAGGTACGTCAATGATGGTGAAACTGTGATAGTACCGGGAAAAGTTTTAGGAGGTGGAAAGATAACAAAAGCTGTAACCGTAGCTGCTTTAAGCTTTTCAGAGTCTGCTAAGAGGAAAATTGAGTCTGCAGGAGGTAAATGTCTCACAATTCCACAGTTAATTGAGATAAACCCCAAGGGTAGTGGTGTTAGGATAATGGGGTGATAATCATGGCTGTGAACGTTAAGAGAGTTTTGAAGACATTGGGTGATGATTTCACAGTTATAAACGCTGAAGGACACATATTAGGCAGACTTTCAAGTGTTATAGCAAAGAGATTGTTAAACGGGGAAAAGATTGTTGTTGTCAATGCTGAAAAGGCTATAGTTACGGGAGATAGAGAGATGGTATTCAGGAGATATAAGGAGAAGTACGATAGAGGTAGTAAAGAAAAGGGACCATACTTCCCAAGACATCCCGAAAAACTCTTTAAGAGAACAGTCAGAGGAATGCTACCTTGGAAGAGCAGAAGGGGTAGAGAAGCATATCGAAGACTTAGGGTTTTCATTGGTGTTCCTGAAGAGTTGAAAGGTAGAGAGTTTGAGGTGGTTGAGCAAGCTCTGTATGAGAAGGTTTGCAAGACTGATAAGTTTGTAACCTTAGCTGAAATCTGTGAGTATCTAGGTTACAGATTTAGGGGTGCATGATTATGAAGGTTGTGATAACGAGTGGTAAAAGGAAAACTGCAATAGCAAAAGCTGTTGTTAGAGATGGGGTTGGAAGGGTTAGGATAAACAAGATACCTCTTGAGATCTATCAGCCTGAGTTGGCAAGATTGACGATAATGGAACCTTTAATTATAGCAAAAGACTTGGCTAAAAAAGTGGACATCGACGTCACTGTTAAAGGAGGAGGAGTTATGGGACAGGCTGAGGCTGCAAGGACTGCTATAGCAAGGGGATTGGTTGAGTGGAGTGGAGATGAGGAACTCAGAAGAGCCTACTTGGAATATGACAGATATTTACTCGTAAACGATGTAAGAAGGAAGGAGCCAAAGAAGCAGGGTGGAAGAGGAGCAAGAAAGAGGAGGCAGACTTCATATAGGTAAAGATTTTATACAGTTTTTAATATGGTGAATCGAATGGAGGGTGTAGACTTTCCCATCAGATGCTTTAGCTGTGGAGCTGTGATTGGCCATCTTTACGCTGAATACAAGAAGAAGCTTGAGGAAGGAAAAAGTCCGAAGGAAGCTTTGGATGAGATGGGGATTGAGAGGTATTGCTGTAGAAGGATGTTCTTAACATATAAATCGGTGCTTGAGGAAATTGCGAAGTTTCATGGGGCCGTGGGGTAGCCTGGTTATCCTCCCGGCTTCGGGAGCCGGTGACCCGAGTTCAAATCTCGGCGGCCCCATCAAAGGGGTGATGCCCTATTAAACATACCTTTCCCTTTAAATATACTCGATTTGAGAAAGCCCGTATCATCGGTGCAAGGGCTTTACAGATAGCCTTAGGAGCACCAGTACTTATAGAAACTGAAAAAACTGATCCTTTGGAGATTGCGAAGGAGGAGTTTGAAAGAGGAGTAATTCCAATAACTGTAAGGAGGAGAAGGGAGAGCATAGTTTGGCTCGAAAGATACGATATGTTTTAATCTATTTTTTACAACTTAAACCTAAGAGATCTAGAAGTTATGTTTCTCATTATACTTTGAACTCTTTCAACACTCTCACATATATTTTCAGCAATCTTCTTAACATCTCTCTCTCCAATTAAGAGTATGTAGTTCTCAATAAAGTCTTCAGCAACCTCATCATCGTCCAAGTCCCATACACCAGAAAACATTGGATGCAAATCGTTAACAAAGTTTACAACTCCCTCGAAATTCGTTCCGTTCAACATGTCACTTACGTAGTCGTGCTCAAAGAACTGACAGTCTCTGAGTATATCTATGACAGCACTTCTCAACTTTTCAACATCGTAAGTCCTGTTGGCTGGAGAATACTTCTTAACGATCTCATCCATCTCAGCCTTGGAATAATCAAATATTCTCTGTCTTCTACCTCTGCCTCTAGAAACTTCAATGAGAACATCGTAAGTTCTTGAATCTACTGGTGCTATTCTTGTTCTTCTCCCACTGTTAAGCTTAACAGCCTTAATTCCGTTTATCAATCTTATATCGTTTCTTGTAAGGTTATAAATCTCCTCAGGAGTGGCAAGAGAGGATATAATAAGTCTAATCATCGCATGCTCCTTCAAATCCTTCCTCGACACCGCATTGATGTACCTGATGTCAAATTCCTTTATCAGCAACTCGTCCATCGCAGATGCTTAATACTGGAGGAGTATAAATCCTTTGATGAAGCATCCCTGCATAGTTCAGATAAGAGATGTTGATGAAAACGTATTGACAGACATAATTTCAAAGGCTAAGAAGTTTAATGTTGTGGTTAATCATGTTAAGAACGGCACAGACATTTACTTTGAAAATGTAAACGAGGCTAGGAAATTTATATCAACGTTGAAGAAATTGTCAGATTTTAACATCAAATTCAGCACGAAGTTTGCTGGACTTAGGAGGGGAAGAGTGAGGATTCTCTTCGTTTACTGTCTTAGATTTAGAGGATAACATTTTTAAATCCGACTGTACATCGATTTAATTGGGGGCCGGTAGCTTAGCCAGGTTAGAGCGCGGGACTCTTAATCCCGCGGTCGGGGGTTCGAATCCCCCCCGGCCCGCTCATTTTGAACTCCTACTTTCAAAAAACACCGTATATTTCTTTTCCACACTTCCAACATCTGTTCCCCTTAAGTCTGATGTCAAGAACTCTATAAGAGTATCTCTTTATCAGAAGCTCTCCACAGTTTGGACAGTATGTACTTTCATATCTATGTCCTGGAACGTTCCCAATATAAACATATTCTACACCTTCTTTCTTAGCGATCTCTATAGCCTTTTCAATCCTCTCAACGGGAGTGGGCGGATTGCTGAAGAGATATGCAGGAAAATACCTCGTAAAGTGCAGTGGAACCTCACATCCAGCATTCTTCAGATGATTTTCAACAATCCATCTTATACAGTCTTCATCGTCATTGACATCTGTAACGAGTAAATTCACAATCTCTAAATGAACTCCAAGCTCTTTAGCCTTTTTAATTGTCTTTAAAACGTTCTTAGCCCTACCGCCACAGTAACTCCCATAAACTTCATCATCACCCTTGAGATCTACGTTCATTGCATCCAAACCAGCATCGACGAGCATCTTAAGTGCTAGTGGAGTTATATAGCCATTTGAAACCATCGTGTTGAACAAGCCCCTAGCCTTTGCAAGCTGAAAGAGATCTAAGAGGTACTCAAAGAGTAAAGTTGGTTCGTTAAAACTTGCGCATGTAGCTATATCTCCAAAAGTTAGAGCCTTCTCAGTCATCTCTTCAGGCTTTACCAAGCGATAGCTTAAAGGAGGAGTCCTCTTTGAGAGATGCCAATTCTGACACCAAGGGCAATCCAAGTTGCAAGAATAGGTTGAAAATGTTATAGCTGTCTTTCCTGGGAAAAAGTGAAAGAATGGTTTTATTTCCATCGGTCTACTCTCTATAGCACTTATGTTACCGTAAGTAAGTGTGTAAAGGACCCCATCTTTAACAAATCTCGTCCCACACTTCCCAAAGTCTCCCTCTTTAAGCTTACAGAAGTGCCAGCAGAGTTGACAAATAATTCCATCTTTAACCTTTCTGTAAGCTTTGGCTTTATGCATAATCCTATATATACCTCTAACTTAAAGTTTCTCTATAGCTTAAGAGTTAAAACAGACCAAAACCCCCAAGCTCGTAGTAAGCACGATGATCCCAGCTATGGTAACACCCAAGGTTATGTAAAAGAATGATTTGAGTTTGTCCAATCCAAGCAAGAATGCAAGCAAACAGCCAGTCCAGGCACCAGTCACTGGTAAAGGAATTGCAACAAATAGTGTCAAGCCTAAGTAGCTGTATCTATCTATCACATCTCTTCTCCTTTCAGTTCTTCTCACAATTTTCAAGTAAAGCGAGGAGAGAGGTGTCTTCAAAGCAATTTTTTCTATTAGACCCAAAAACATCAGTAGAAAGGGAACAGGCAAGATGTTACCAATTACTGATATTGTGTAAGCTTCAATAGGATTAAATCCCAAGTAAAGAGCAAGAGGTATGCCTCCTCTAAGCTCGGATATTGGTAGAGCGGAAACTACTATGACCCTCAACCAGTCCATACTCAACACCCTTCACGAGGCTGTACAAAGCTTTGTTGTACGGAACATCTATACCCAGCTTCTCCGCCTTTCTGATTATTGCACCGTTTATAAAATCTATCTCCGTCCTTTTACCCCTCTCAACATCCTGAAGCATCGAAGACTTATTTTTGGCAGTTTTGACTAAAACATCCCTTAGAACATCTTCAAGCTTAACATCGAAACCCATAGCCCTCAAAACATCTTCACCTTCTCGTAAGACCGATAAAGCTAAGTTCCAAAGCTCCTTAATATCAACAATTACACCATTCCTAACTCTCAAGATTGCCGTTATAGGATTTACTGCTGAGTTTATCACAGTCTTTATCCACTTCATTCTGACTATATCATCAACAGCAGTTGCGTTTATACCGCATGATCTCAAAATCTCAACAACATTCACGACATCCTCACTTATTTCACCACTCATTTCTCCAATAAAGGTTTCGCCAACGCCTGCAAACTCTATCCATCCGTAATCGACAAGGTTTGATGCATAAGTGGTCACGCCACCCAAAACCTTTTCGAGATATTTCATTAGGATTTCCTCGTTTCCTATCCCATTCTGAAGTGAAACAACGACTCCACAGTCCACATTTGCAAGAGTCCTAGCTACATTTTCAGTATCGTAAGATTTTACCGTTACAAACGTTACGTCTGCATCACACGGCTTATCTACAACGTTCACTTTAACAAAATCTTGAATTAATCCCGTAACCTTTAAACCTCTCTTCAGAGCTTCAAACTGCTTCCCTCTTGCAACAAAGACGACATCGTACCTCTTACTCAGAAAGTAGCCGTAGAGACATCCCAAGGCACCAGCACCCATTATCTGTATCCTCACAATCCTAATCGTACCCCAAGCTAAAAACTTTTAACTGAAGGACAAAACATTTAAAATGAACGTATCAAATCAGGTAAACCCAATAATAGCTTTAAAAATAAACATAAAATAAATAAATAAAAAAAAATCATGGGCATGAAAGTCGTGGTAGTTGGTGGCGGAATAGGTGGACTTGAATTCATAAGGTGTTTGAAGGAATTAGATGTTACACTCATTGAGCCAAAAGATAGAATGGTGTGCCAAGCTCTACTTCCCGAATACATGGTTGATAAAGTTGATGAGGAGGAAATAACCGTAGAAATCTCCGACTTCTGTAATAGATACGGTGTCGATTGGATTAGGGATAAGGCGGTAAGAGTTGAGTCTGACAGGGTTATAACTGAGAAGGACGAAGTTGAGTTCGATTATCTAGTAATTTCAACAGGAGCTAGGCCTTTTGTATTTGAAAACACGTACAGCTTAAGTGATTTGGAAAGTACCAAAGTTTGTAAGAAAGCTCTTGATAAAGCTGAAGAAGTCGCGATTATAGGTTCCGGAGCTACTGGAGTTGAATGTGCATGTGAACTTAGAGAGAGAGGATATGAAGTTAAGTTGATCGAGTACCTCGAAAGAATTCTACCATCGTTCACTCCAAAAGTCTCGAATTACGTTAGAAGGTTAATGGAAAAGGAAGGAATAGAGATTTTCACGTCTTGTAAGGTTATCGGTGTCAATGAAGCTGTTAAGACGAATAAAGGTAAAATAGACTGTGATCTGGCGATATCGTGTGCTGGTTTAAAACCAAACCCCTTAGATGGTTTAAAGACTGAGAGAGGTTGGATAGTCGTTGATGAGTATCTAAGGGTTAGAGAAAACGTTTTTGCAATAGGTGACTGTGCTTTAGTGAAAGTGAATGGAAAAATTGCCACGAAGACTGCACTTGAAGCTGAGATGCAGGCTAGGATTACAGCTAAGAACATTAGAAGGATTAGAAAGGATGAAAAGCCTCTAAAGTACAAGGTTGTTTCAAGTATAGATAAGCCAATAGCATTCATAACCCTTGCAAAGAACAGAGCAGTTATGATTTACAAGGGCATCCTCATACCAAGACCCATGAAAGTCCTATACCGTATTAAGAAAAGGATCGTTGAATCGTTCATGAAGAGATATAAGATATGAGTTAGAGTATTTTTGATGACCAAGGTTTATAGAGTTGATCCCAACAATCCGAATGAGGATATTCTAAAGGAAGTAGCAATGATGGTAAAAGATGGTAAACTTGTAGCCTTTCCAACCGAAACTGTCTACGGCCTGGGTACAAACGCTTTCAATGAAAGTGCCGTTAAAAGGATTTTTGAAGTTAAGCAAAGACCACCAAAACCAGTTGCTGTGATAGTTCCAAATCTAGATTTAGTTAGAGAAATTGCCAAGCCAAACGAGGTGGCCTTAAAGCTCATGAAAAGTTTTTTACCCGGTCCAGTCACTATTATAGTCAAGAAGAGAGATGTTATACCAGATATAGTTACAGCAGGAAGTGACAAGGTTGGAATAAGAATTCCTAACTACAAAATCCCAATTAAGATTGCGGAATTCAGCGGAGTTCCAATTGCTACTCCTTCAGCCAACATCTCTGGAAAGCCTTCACCAACCAAAGCTGAGCATGTTGTACAGGATTTAATGGGGAAGGTTGATGCTATAATAGATGGAGGAGAAACACCGCTTAAGATTGAATCCACAGTAATTGACACAACAACTGATCCTCCAAAGGTTTTAAGAATCGGTGCATTACCTCTAAAAGACATTGAAAGAGTTATTGGAAATGTAGAGGTTTTGGATTACAGAGCTTACAAGCCGAAAGCGAAAGTTGTTGCAATCTTTGGTAAGTACAGTGTAGAGGAGATTGCAAGGAGGTTTAAAGGTAGGGTTTGCATAATTAAGAGGGATGAACTCGAAGATTTTCTTGATGTGCTGAGAAGATGTGAAGGTTGTGATGTGATCATCTTCGAATGCTACGATGTCGATGAGGCAGTTGGTAGTAGGATAAGGACAATAGCAGATGTCATCTTCGAGTGATCTCATTGTAAATCTTTTTGAGATACTCTACCTGATCCACCTCAGCTCTAAATGGTGATGTAATCATCCTTTCAACTATTTCTTTTATCTTAACGGCATCCTTCACACCATAAAGGCATTTGAGAGGATCCCTTGAAATCTCCTTAAGTGTCCTAACGTATCCTACTCCAGCTGTTACTCTACCGTAACTACCAACTCCAACAGCCCTAGTGTAGTATTCAGCTCCCCACTCAACCAAACCTACTGGAATTATTGTTCCATAGTTTAGTAACCTTCCAAACAAGCTCTGTTCGAGTACAATTCTCCCTATTTTGTCGTACGGAATGTAATGCTCCTGTCTTCTACAAATACCTCCACGCAGCCTTATTCCCGTATCGGTTATCTCATACCTTATCGATCTTCTATAGAGTTCCGTTCCGAGGATAGTTAATATAACAGCTATAACCGAAGCTAACGGAAAATAGGAGATATACACACTCAAACCTTTAAAAAGTACATTGAAGAAATTTCCACTCACATTAAGTAAAACGAATATTGCCGAAATTGTTAGAGATAGTCCTACTGACCATTGTGCTTCTCGTGATCTAAAAACCCACGATATAATAAAGAGAATGCTAAGCAAGATCGTAAAGTTCAGGAGGTCAGAGATGAACTTAAGATTAATTAGGTCAGAAACACTTAGTAAATTCTTTAGGAGTAATTTAATAATAATGCTATATATTGCAAGGGCTACAAGCGGTGCCAAGCAGAGAATGTATTTTCTCATAAATCCCAAAAAAGACGGTCTTGTTGAGAACAGTATTTTTGAAACGTACTCTGAGTATTCAAAGTATTCATTCATCAGAATAAATTCTACTTGAACAGAGATAAAGCTATCGATGAAAAACGATTTATATTAGAAGACTAAAAAATCTACATGGTCGATGGCGTGTTTGGCTTTGCACTGTTCCTCTACATACTCTGCTGGATCGCCTTGGTAACTGACAAGACAGAGCACTAGATCAATTAGTCTTTAGTATTTTAAATTTTTAGATTTTGCTAGAGGAGAGTAGGAAGGTAAAGTTAAAATATGTAGTTTATAAACAATTTGATGAATGCCAAAATGGAAAATTCACAATAAATGGGCAAAAATATTTGAAATTAGTGAAGAAGTATCTAATTATGTTAATGAAATGATCGATTTTCCAAAAAAAATTTGCTGAAAGGCATCCAGAATTCAAAGAATTTTTGAACGAATATACAGGATTTAGGGAACCCGACATAATAATCAAAACACATATAGGACATGATAAGGGTAGGAATAGAAAGTTTGCTTTAAGTGCTCAACTGGAATTTTTAAGAAGGAAGGGTGATGATTATATTTTTGCTTACTTTTTACACCATATTTTGGACTACTTAGAACGGTGCTATCTTTTAGACAATGTCCTTAATAGAATTCGACAAAAATTGTATAATCCAAAATATGAGCCATATTTGGAAATAGTTTTAAAATTTGTTGAAAATAATTTAGAAGAGATTTTAAAAGATATAGCTGTTTATAACAAGTAACACTACGAGAAATAAAAATACTACATTCTTTCCAAAGCCTCTATTCCTAAAAGTTCGAGTCCATTCCTAAGGACTATCCTAACTGCATCCACTATAGCCAACCTGTGCATTCTAATCTCAGAGCTTTCATCTAAAACCCTGTGTTCTCTGTAGAAGTCGTTGAAATTGTTTGCAACACTTAGAAGGTATTCTGCAACGTAGTTGGGCTTAAGATCTTTTACAACTCTTTCAATAATGTACGGAAACTTCGATAGTAACATCACCAATTTTCTCTCTATCTGTGTGCAAAGTTCAGGTCTAAACTCTAAATCGGGCATTCCACTTTCAACAGCCTTCTTTAGGATTGAACAACATCTTGCATGACTGTACTGAATATAGCTTGCCGTCTGTCTTTCAAAATCTAAAGCTTTCTCCCAGTCAAAGACCATTGGCTTTTCCGGAGACATCTTAACGAAGTCAAACCTTATGGCACCAACTGCAACAGCTTTTGCAATCCTCTCCTTCTCTTTCTCATCCAAATCCCTACCTTCAACTATCTTTCTAGATTCTTCGTAAACTTTAGCAATTAGCTCATCTGCAGAAACAAACTTACCCTTTCTCGTACTCATCGAACCTTCTGGAAGAGACACAAATTCGAAGAAGACGATCTCCGGTGGTTTTAGATCTAAGAGTTTCAAGATCTCTTGTAACTGCTTCCCATAGAACTTATGATCCGCTCCGAGCACGTTTATGAACCTTTCAAAGATCTCGTTCTTCCAAAGGTGGTATGCCAGATCCCTTGTTATGTAGAGAGTTGTACCGTTTTCTCTTCTAATAACGACGGGTTTATCTTCAAGATCGACTATCCAAGCTCCTTCCTTATTTATCAGACCCCTCTCATCAAGCATGTTCAATACTCTATCAACATAACCGTTCCTCAAGAATTCAGATTCCCAGATGTACTTGTCGTGATCTACGTTCAGCTCCTTCAGGGTCTGTTTTATACCATCAAGCGCTTTCGAAACGACGTATTCAAAATCTCTTATCACTTCCTCATTTCCATTTTCGTACTCCACCATCAGTCTTTCAACTTCCTTTTCGAGTTCTGGATTATTCTCAAGCTCTCTGTTAGCCCTTATGTAGGCTTCAACAACCGCATAATCTGGTTTCTTTGATTCGTCAAGTCCAAACAATCTATATCCTAACACGGCTATTGCAACCTGTCTACCCATATCGTTCACATAGTAATGTGTCTCCACATCAAATCCAGCCTTTCTGAAAATCCTCGCAAGTGAATCACCGATTATTGAGTTTCTCATGTGACCAATGTGCAAAGGTCCATCAGGGTTTGCTGAAGTGTGTTCAATCAGAACTTTTCCCTTCAACCTTAATGAGCCATAATTCTCATCCGTATCTATTATCGTGTTTACAGTATCTTCAAGAAACTCTTCACTTGCAAAGAAGTTTATGTAGCCGTTTACAACCTCAATCTTGCCTATATAACCTATGGGCTCAAGGGTTTCAACAAGTTCATTTGCAACCTCAACAGGACTTCTTTTCTGCTCCTTTGCAAGTTTGAAAGCTATCGTACAAGCTAAATCCGCATGATCGCTCTCCTTGACAAACCTCTCATCAACGTTCTTTAAGCACCTTAACACATCCCTTTTAAAAAGCTGAAACATGTCTTTCTGTGCTTGAAAAGATATATAAATTAAGTGCACATGTTTATAACTGCCTCAGCAATATCTGAACAGTAACTTGCAATCCTACTTAAACTGTCCAACACAATCCTTAGATTTGCAGATTTTTCAATACTATCTTTCTTTCTCCAAAAGTCTTCAAGAACTTCGAAAAGTACATCAGAAAAACTCTCTTCAAACTTATAAAACTCATTAACTTCATCTATCACATCTTCAGCAAGCTCTGAACTCCTTATGGACGGCGTTCATGGTCATCTTTAATATACTTTCACACCTCTCAACGAGCTCCACCAACTGGGGTATTGAATGCTTAATCTTCATTAAGCTGTCAGACATCTTAGTACAGTGATCGGAGATACTTTCCAGAGCTCTAACAATCGTTCTATATTCGAGAAGGCCTTCAGGTTTGTATAATCTTCTTATCTCTGATTTTAGAAGTCTTAACGCTAGAAAGTGTAATCTGTCTATCTCACTTTCCCTCATGACTATCGAAGTGTATGTGTAGCCGTCTAAGCTCTGTATGAGCTGTTTGAAGTCTGAAAGCATAGTTATACACATCTTTCCAATCCTCTCAACTATGTACTCAAGCTTGAACCTATCGGGATCTATGAATATCTCCAAAACCATCTCCTTACCCAGATCCTCAATTATTTCTGCACCGATTAGTGTGTCAGAAGCTAAGGATACAGCCCTTCTATGCTCTTCATTGTAAACCTTTACCTTTATCGTGTCGTATCCGGCGAGATATTAAGATATTATCTTCCTAATCAAGCAATCGTGACGTAGCTCCTTTGAATCTATCGTAATAGATCTC
>CAZFVO010000046.1:0-12552 GCA_964522325.1 uncultured archaeon
GCTCAAGTTACTGCCAAATGATAATATAATAATTGTAGATAAATAAAATAAATAATCAAGATCAATAAGTGCTGAAACTATTCTATCACTGTACCAAGTAACACTGAAAAGTTCTTTGGGTTTGTAAAACTTTACGGAGGTTTGAGGTAGAATTCTTCTAACCGTTACAAAACGTCGCTAAGAAAGCCTCGCTTTTTACAGTAGTTCCGTATATAATATTTGGCAACCAGATAAAAATTCAAGTATTTCAAAATCAAATAAAAATCATCATTTAGGTGGATCTAATTGCCAACTTTCGGAACTACTGTTCAGTGCGGAGTGGCTCACATTTACAAATATCCATATTAACCCTTTCAACGACTAAAACCATCCTGTTCAGTTGAAAGAAATCGTAAAGCAGAAGAACGCTTAAGATGAGCCTCATTCTCCAAGGTTGAACTCGTCATGAATGACCTTTACAGCATCTCTTCCCTCCTCTCTCCTAACGGCAAAGGAGACGTTGTACTCCGAACAACTTTGACTTATCATGATTACATTTATACCATTCCTTCCCAAAGCTGAAAATATCCTTCCAGCAACACCCGGGGTTCCAGCCATTCCAGCACCTACAGCACTTACAACAGCAATATCTTCCTTTTTAGTAATCTTAACGTTTTCACCGTTTAAATCTTCAAGAGCTTCCAATGCTTTTCCTAGATCTGACTTTTCTATCACTATCGACAGGTTTAACTCGGATGAACTTTGAGCAACCATTATCACATTGACCTTTGCGTTTGCAAGTCTTCTAAAAACCTTCGACATGATTTCAGCAAAATCGAAACCGGCTCCACTCACGTTAACTATTGCAACCTTCTCTATTAGGCTCAAAGCTTTGACTATATCCTTTGAAGACTTTGTGGCCTCACATATCACTGTTCCCTCCCCATCAGGATTAAACGTGTTCTTTATTCTGACTGGTATCCTCTTTTTAATCACGGGCTCAAGAGCTTTTGGATGGAGAATTTTAGCTCCAAAATGTGACAGCTCCATAGCCTCTTGATAGGAAATTTCAGGTATAACTCTCGCATTTGGAACTATCTTTGGATCAGCAGTCATTATTCCGTCAACCTCTTTCCACAACCAGACCTCATCAGCATCTATTGCCGATGCTATAAGCGTTGCGGTTAGATCGCTTCCTCCCCTTCCCAGCGTTGTTATTATTCCATCCTCGGTAGCACCGATGAAACCTGTAACAACAGGAACTATTCTATTTATCCTTATCAGAGGTTCTATTCTCTTTCGTATCAGTTCGTAAGCTTTAGAAAGTGGTTTAGCCCTACCAAAGTTCCTATCCGTAACTACTCCAGCATCACCCCCAGTTAGAGCTACTGAATTAACCCCCAAAGATATCAGCGTCGCTGAGAATATGGGGGCAAGTAACCTTTCACCAAACGATAGTATGTAATCTCTACTCCTATTTGTCAGTTCACCTAAGTAACTTATACCCAATAGAACCTTCTCAAGCTCATCGAAGAGGGAACTCAGTATCGAGTAGACTTTACTCTTAATATCCTCATTCTTAACTGCTGTTTCAACAGCCTCATAATGCCTCTTCATCATATCAGCAACGAAGAGTTTTATGTGTCCATGTGACCTTTCAACACAGCACTTTTCTGCAACATTAACAAGAGCATCTGTAACACCAGCCATTGCAGAAACTACTACGACAATCTCATTATCGTTAGAGTACCTCTTAACAAGCTTTGCGCAGTGAAGTATACTTGAACCATCCTTTACACTAGTCCCACCAAACTTCATTACGATTCTCATTTGCGAAAGCGATGTGGAAGGTATAATAACTCTTTCTACAACTTAAGGAGATGAGCCTAGAGTTGTGCGAGAAGTGCTATAGAAGACTTGGAATTGGCAGAGTCGTCAATGCAGGAGAGTGTATGATATGCTCTGGTTTGCTTTACAGACTTGAGAAAGTTGCGGATGATATCTTAAATAAGCTTAAAGATTACGAATTCGAAACTTTTCTCATCGGAAGTAGGAGTTATGGAAGTTTGAAAGCTTTGGAAGATTACCTAAACTTAGATGACAAAAAGAAACTAAAATACCAGTTCAACAGAGAGCTATCAAGACTACTTGCAAGCAAGAGTGGTAAGAGGTATTCGACTGAACCAGATGTGACTATAATATACGATCTGGAAAATTCAAACTTTGAACTTCAAATTACACCACTTTTCATCTACGGAAGGTACAAAAAGAGGGTTAGGGGCCTATCCCAAACGAGATGGCTTTGCAAATTTTGCGATGGTAAGGGATGTGATGTTTGTGGGTGGACTGGAAAGCGCTACGTTTCGGTTGAAGAACTTATAACGGAGCCTATGATGGAGTTTGTAAACGGGAAACACGCTGTTTTGCACGGGGCTGGTAGAGAGGATGTGGATGCGAGGATGCTTGGGAACGGAAGACCGTTCATAGTTGAAATTCAAGAGCCAAAGAGGAGGAAGGTAGATTTAAAGGAACTTGAAAGATACGTAAACGAGTTCTGTAGGGGAAAGGTAGTTGTGAGTGATCTCAAGTTTGTAAAATCTAAGGATGTAGAGTTTATAAAATCTGCAAAGTTTGTAAAGGTTTACAGGACTAAGGTTGTGTTTGAGAAAGAAGTAAGTAGAGAACAGCTTGAAAGGGCACTTAAGATATTGAAGAAACAGCTAATTCATCAGAGAACACCTCTTAGGGTTTTACATAGAAGAGCTGATTTGGTTAGAGTTAGAAGGGTTTACGATGCTAAAGTTCTCTTACACAGGGAGAAGGTTGCGGTAATAGTAGTAGAGGCTGAGAGTGGGTTGTACATCAAGGAGCTTGTGAGTGGTGATCAGGGTAGAACTAAGCCGAGTTTAAGTGAGGTTTTAGGTGTGAATTGCCGGGTTGAGAAGTTAGATGTAATAGAAGTTAGAGGTGGACTTTAGGGGGCGTAAGCGAGCAAGAACTTGTTTCCGATATGAACCCTCTTCAAGTACTTCTTTGCAACTCTGTAACACCTCTCAACTTGTGATCTTGGAGTTACTGGCATATCTGATAATCTATAATCTGGATGAAATACCAAGAGGCTGTAAGGTATATCATCGCTTAAGCTGGCTAAGAACTTCGCAATCCCTTCCACCTCCTTTTCATCGACGTAGTACGGAACCAAGAGGGTTGTAGCTGAAAGGACTTCTGGATACTTATCAAATATCTTTTCAAAGTTTTTGAGAGTTTGTTCATTACTTCTACCAGTTAGAATCATGTGCAAGTAAGAATTCCAAGCTTTAAGATCGAATTTAACTGTTCCACCGCTCTCATAACTCAGCTTTGAGGCTTTGAGAGCTAAGGTTGTTCTGCCAGCACCGTTCCACTCCCAGCAGATCATAATTTCTCTTCTCTTCAAAACTTCCTCACTGAACTTTATCGCAAAAGGCAATTGGGGCTCTGGAGACCCTCCAAAATGGCAGATGCACTTTATCCTTTCGGGCATAGCTCTCTTAATCATCTCATCAACGCTGACAATTCTTCCCTCCTCGATATTTTTATGACTCCAGTTCTGGCAAAATAGACAGTCAAAGTTGCA
The DNA here is from genome assembly GCA_964522325.1 of uncultured archaeon. Lineage (GTDB taxonomy): Archaea > Halobacteriota > Archaeoglobi > Archaeoglobales > Archaeoglobaceae > Archaeoglobus_B. The sequence continues at coordinate 3,596 of CAZFVO010000046.1, forward strand.
ACCGTAGTAAAAAACTGCTAAGTTCGTCCCTATAAGCTCAGAGCCTCTGCAGAACCAAGCATTACAGCAGTTCGTAGGTAAGGGATCTTCATAATCGTATAGAACAGCTTTATTTGAGCTTGAGAGCGAAATTAACTTTCCATCTCTGACAAACCTCAAACCACACAAGCCGCAATCGTTAAAACCACATTCATTGGAGCAGAGCTTACATATAAACTCCCCCTTACCTTTAATCTTTTCAACTCCTTTATGTATCCTTGATACGTAATCCAAAGTCTTCTCAGTCCTCGCACATTCGGGACATATAGGAATGGTTTTTGTGTAAGTCTCCTTTCCACAAACCTCGCACTTCACAAATTTGATTAAGGTATTAGGGATTTATATTCGTTGCCAACAGTTATCATGCCATTAACCCTTAATTTAGGATTGCATGCTAAATTACGGTACCTTCGTCATATCAACGCTCGTTGTCTTCTCACTTTTGGTTTAGGTGATAGTTTTGTCTAATATGAACTCCTCATTTTTCTTCATTGTCGTTTTAAACATCTCCCTAATATCGATCGTAGGTATCTCGATCTTGGCTTTTGGAGGGTGGGAACGCATGACAATGAACATCATTTGTGAAGTTGAAATAAGCACTTGGGAGGAAGTAGGAAGGATTTTTGTGAATGAGTTACTTTTGCTTTTTTCTTCGCAGCATTTGTGATTATTACAAGGTTTTACCATAACGTGATACTAAATTTTATCATCCTTCTGCAGAAAGATGGGTGAGTCTAAGGTTAAGGTTACAGATTTAGGCTTGGTGTTCGGTAGAGCTTAAGCTGAAATAACATTAAATTCAGGGAGAAGGATTGGAATGTTATGATAAGATAAAGATGATTCGTTCTGTCTAAAGATTCAATGCCTGATGAAGTCCTAAAAAAGGTTTATACTCTCAAATCAATTTATAATCATGTTCATAGTTGATAAGGTTACTGGTAAAGCCGTGTTTGATACACCTACTGAAAGAGCGAGACAGAAAGCTGAGGAAGCTTTACTTGCAAAGGGTTACTCTAAGGATGAGATTAAGGTGGATTACACATTTGAGGTTGAACTGCCAGAAGGTATTGCCTTAGCTATAGCGGATTTATTGGTTCAGATAGATGGTAAAAATGCGATAGTTATTATGTGTGCTCCTCCTACGGCCCTAGTTCCTTACGAGAGAATGGCTCTAGCCTGTGCGAGAGTTTTGAATGCTGTTTATGCTATAGCCTTAAATGTAGATGAAACTACTGTCATGAAAGCTAGCGATGGGACTATGATCTGTAAGGATTTGGGATGCATTCCTGAAAGAGATAAATTTTCCTTTGAAGATTATGAGTTGCCAGAAGATAAGCTCGAGAGGGAGAAGAGAATTTTGATAACTTATCTCAACATATTGCACTGTGTAGGTTGTAGGATAGAAAGAAAGGATTAAAAGTTTTACACATACTCCATCTTATGCCAAAAAGAATGAAGAAGAAAGTTGTCGTTAATAGATACAAGTGCGCTTACTGTGGAGCTTGCATTTCCGTATGTAAGTACAATGCAAACGAGCTTGTGGAAACTTTCCTCTTGATTTATGAGGATAGGTGCACGGGTTGTGGGGTATGTGCTAAGGTTTGTCCGATGGGAGCTTTAGAGGTGATTAAATGTACGACGTAGTCATTGTTGGGGCTGGACCTGGAGGAAGCGTCGCAGCTAAAACCTGTGCAGAAAATGGATTAAACGTCTTACTCGTTGAGAAGAGGCAAGAGATTGGTGTGCCAGTCAGATGTGCTGAAGGTATAAGTAAGGATGCACTTGAGAGATTTGTAGAGCCCAAAAAGTTCTTCATAGCGAGAGAAGTTGTAGGAGCAAAGATATTCGCACCAGATGGTACTGAAATTACTTTGAGTGAAGAAAAGGCTGGAAATGAAGTTGGTTATGTTTTGGAGAGAAAGGTATTTGACAGATATTTGGCAAAATTGGCATCGAAAGCTGGAGCAGAAGTTTTAGTTAAAACTACCGCCTACTCTTTCGAGAGAAAAGATGATGTCGTTAAGGTTAAGCTTAGAAGAATGGGGGAGGAATGGGAAGTCGAAACAAAGATCGTTATTGGTGCGGATGGTGTTGAAAGCAGAGTTGCAAAGTTCTTCGGAATAGACACAACACTGAAACCAAACGAAGTTGAGAGCTGTGTTCAGTATTTAATGACAAACATAGAATTTGATCCAGACTACTGTTACTTCTGGCTTGGTAAATCAATTGCCCCCGGCGGTTATATATGGTTATTTCCTAAGGGAGAATCTTCAGCCAATGTTGGAATTGGGGTTATGCCATCGTTAGCTAAGAAGACTCCCAAGGAATACTTGGACGAGTTTGTCGATAAGAGATTTTCAGATGGAAGGATTGTTGAACTCGTTGCTGGTGCTGTACCTGTTTGTGGTGAGATAAAGACGGCTGTCGCCGATAACTTAATGCTCGTTGGTGATGCTGCAAGACATGCTGATCCCATAACTGGTGGAGGAATAGCAAATGCCATGAAAGCTGGTTATTACGCTGGAAAAGTCGCTGTTGAGGCTGTTGAGAAAAATGATTTTAGTGCAAAGTTCTTGAAGAGGTATGACAAGCTTTGGAAGGAAGATTTTGGTAAGAACTTGGCGAAGAAGAGAAAGCTTCAGCAGAAACTCTTGAAGATGGACGATGAGACTTTAAACAAGATATTCCACAGTATTCCAAAAAACATAAAGGAGCTTAGCGTTAGGGCAATAGTTTTGGAGATCTTTAAGAAGTATCCGAAACTGCTTTGGGATGTTAAGGACTTCATCTTTTAGTGGTTATGTATGGGAACAAACCCTTTATAGTCTTTTGGGAAGTGACAAGAGCTTGCCTGTTGGCTTGTAAGCACTGCAGAGCGAAAGCTCAAACAAAACCTCATCCCAACGAACTTAAACTTGAAGAGTGCTACGATTTGATAGACCAGTTGAGGAGATGGAACCCCCTTCTGATAATAACTGGGGGTGATCCACTAATGAGGAAAGATCTCTTCGATATTCTTGAGTATACTGAAGGCATGAGGGTTGCGATAGCCTTCAGTGGAACAAAGTTGGCTACGGAGGATAAACTCAAAAAGATGTATGATTTAGGCGTTGCAAGGATTGCTGTAAGTATAGATGGGAGTAATCCAGAGATTCATGACTACTTTAGAGGTAAAACTGGGACGTTTGAGATGAGCATGAAAATACTTGACATGGCTAAAGAGATAGGGCTTTCAACACAGATAAACACAACTGTGACGAGGTATAATATTCACGATCTGCCAAACATTATGAGAATATGCTTGGATAAAGGTGTTGATATGTGGGATGTGTTTTTTGTGGTACCAACTGGCAGAGCTAAGCCAGAGTTAATGCCTTCTGCAAGGGAATTCGAAGATGTGTTGTGTTGGCTGTACGATGTCAGTAGAAAGACACCATTGAACGTTAAAAGTTCTGCAGCCTGTCATCTAAGGAGGATTGAATACATGCGAGATAAAGGAGTTTACAACATACCACATGGAAGGATTTATCATGAACTCGTCAAGAGCTTAGAGGGATTTAAGGGAGAGGGAAAAGAGATAGTTGCTGGAGCTTATGGAAGGAGCTTGGCCGTGAAAAGAATTACTGGCATTACGGATGGGAGGGGGATGCTGTTTATCAGTCATGTTGGTGACGTTTACCCAAGTGGTTTCCTACCTTTGAAGGCTGGAAACGTTAGGGAACAGAGCTTAGATGAAATTTACAATGGTAGCAAGATATTTTTAGATTTGAGAGATCCAGAGAAGTTGAAGGGTAAGTGTGGAAGGTGTCAGTTCAAGCATATCTGTGGAGGAAGTAGGGCAAGGGCTTACGCAGTTTTTGGCGATTACCTCATGCAAGAGCCAAAGTGCGTTTACACACCAAGCTCTTATAAATATGAAAAAATCTCTTGAAATTTTGCTTGAGAGACTTAAGGGTTTTGAAAATCCGAAAATAGAGCTTGAGCAGTACGTAACCCCACCTCCTTTAGCAAGTGAGATTGTCGTTAATGCTAAACTCATGGGAGATTTGGATAGGGTCGTAGTCGATTTGGGATGTGGAACTGGGATACTTTCAATTGCATCAGCTTTACTGAATGCTAAGGTCGTAGGGTTTGATATTGACAAGTCAGCTTTGAGAATTGCAAGAGAGAATGCTAAATCCGTTGGTGTGAGCGTAGACTTTGTTGCATGTAGGGTTAATGATGTTAACTTGAAAGTTCCAGCAAGTGACGTAGTCGTGATAATGAATCCACCATTTGGCATTCAACACAGACATGCAGACAGGCCATTTCTATTTAAAGCCATGGAGATTGCAGATGTTGTTTGGACAATACACTCAGCTGGAAGCGAGGTTTTTATTAGAAGAATTTGTAAAGAGAAAGACTTTAAGATTACTCACTTGTTTAAACTTAAGATTCCACTGAAAAGAACTTACTCCTTTCACGAAATGCCCTATAAACTGATAGCAGTTGAAGTTTATAGATTAGAACGCTACATTTAAATAACCCCGTTAACCCTCAGCTTCTATGGAGGTTAAGGTATTGGAAATGGAGGAAAACTACATCAAGCTACTGATAAAGGGTGAAGATCATACGTATCTAAACCTGCTTCAGCACTACCTACTTGAAGATGAGAGTGTTGTGATCGCTAAGTATGACATACCACATCCACTTCAAGATAGGGCTGAACTTGTTGTAAGGACAAAAGGTAAAAACCCACTTGAAGCTATAAAGGAGGCCAATGAAAAGATAATTAAAGCCTGCGAAGAGCTTTTATCTCAGATTTAAACCAAGTCAATCTTCATTGACTTGCCATTTTCAACATCTTCATCGCTCAAACTGAACGTCTTGGTCACATTTCCAGCCTTTATCGTATATGGTGTTACAGCCTTTACGGGATACGTCGTATCTTGTGCATAAGGAACAATTATCTTATAAGTCCCGTTTACAACCTTTGCAACGTTTGAATACGTAAAAACTCTGCCCTGATTTGTTTTAACCTTAACTTCAACGGTCACAACACTGGCATTGGTTTTTCCGTAAATCTTTGCACCCTTAACCCTTTCAAAGATTTTGACGTAACCACTCGTCGTGACGTTTACGGGCTTCAATCCAAACTTTTTAGCGTACTTCTGATTGAAGATCTGCTTGTAAATAGTCTCTTGGAAGCCCATCCAGCTGAACTGAGAAACTGGCTTGGATTCGTATATCAGTCTGTAGTGTGAAAGACCAGAGCAGTCCAAGAGATGTAGCTTTGCTTCAGTCGTTTTAAACCAGCTCTCACTCGGGACACTCATGGTACCGATAACCCTCGCATTGGGAGGTACATCGTAGATTGTGGGAGCTAACCCCATGCCATATGGTGAAACGTAGACAAACCATGTCCCCTCGTAGTAAATCTTGCTCGCATTTTCTAGGCTACCTTCAGCCCACACTGCCATTGCATAGTACTTCCCAGTCAACATCTCTACATCGCTTATCACGTACTTGACGTTCAGCTTTTCTGCAACGTACTCACTTTCATTTTCGCTAAAAGCTGTGAAGAACCAAGATGCACCGGGAACTTTGTTATATTTATTGCCTATTCCTTGCTGGAATGGATTTGCGTTTGGCATCCTGTGAGCAACAGCTTCGATCCAGTGTCCATAGTCCCACCAGCTCATTACACCGTAAGTTTTGAATGGATAACTGTAAGGTTCACTCCAATTTAATGGTGGCTTATACAGCTCATAGTAGTAACCATCGTAGTCTCCATTAGGTGTGTTGTTCTTAAGCCAAGTTAAAGCGTCCCACCACTCCTTGTTTATACCACCAACATACCTACTCTGCTCCTTAGCCATTGTAAATGTTGGATAGAACAATATTAAGATCAACAGGACTGATAGAATAACTCTAAATGTACTGACATTCTTTGCATTTCTCTTAAGAGCTCTAACGATGTAATCGTAGAAGTTCAGCCTTTCAAGAATAAAATCCAATATCAAAGCAGAAGTTACTGCACAAACCAAAGCAAAGTAGTAAGCAAACCTGTTCTGACCCCAAAGAGCTATGAACATGACAATACTCCAGAACAACACCAAGAGGTGATTAACATTCCTTTCCCTGTAGAGTAGGTAGCAGAGATACAGAAAGCCAAAAAAGCCGAAGAAGAACGTCATAGAAAAGTGAACCCATGCTGGAGCTAAGCTAAACGTACCTCCCATGAAGAAGAAGGGTTGTACTTCAGCAATTGTTAAAGCTCCTCCCTTTGGCTGGATCACACCAGTTACACCGATTATCATGTTCAGAACCTGGGGAGCGAAGATAGCAAGGATCCCTATCGAAACTGCAGTTAGAACTATAAATGTAAGGGGGTAAGCAAACTCCACCCTAGCACCAACTTTAGCATAATAGGGCTTTAGATGCTCAACAAACTTGAAGATTACCAGCAAGGCAACACATCCCCAAAGCACTATGAGCTGAAACGGTGTATAGTGTGTCGTACTGAAGAATGGTGCCTTGAATGCAAAGGGTAAGTAGAGGAAAGAGGCTACTGCAATTGTTATCGCTGTAACTTCAACTAAGCCTTTAGTGTTGAAAAATCTTTCAAAGATCAAAGCGATTGCAACAAAGGTTGTTAGAAACAGAGCAAAGACGAAACTTGGAGCCCAAGTGTCTAAATACATTCCGTAGGCTATTCCTGCTAAGATTACTGAAAGTATTGCCTTTCTATCCCTAAGGGGATTTTCTGATCTTCTCCAAACGTTCAAGGCGTAAACGTAGAGAGCTAGGGTTGATATCATCCAGAAAGTTTCCCAGCAGTGGTGATCGTTAAAGCTGAGAATACTTCTGTGGAGGTACTGACCAGGAATCATGGCTATGAGTAATGATGCTATAACTCCAACCCTTCTATTGAAGGCTTGACTTGCAAACATGTACATAGGTAAAACTATCAAGATTCCAGCGATTGTAGGTATGAAAACTAGGACACTCCTTAAAGCTTCACCACTCGTCTTACCCAAAGCAATTGCAATGATGGAGCTTAGATAAACTAGGAATGGGCCAAAGTGAGTATATGCACCATAAGGGTAGTTTGTGAATGGGTCGAACCAGATCCTATTTGGGAAGTTTTGAATGCAGTTTTCTACGAGTCTGTAATAGTACCAAGGGTCGTTACCGCTCAACTTCACAGTCCAGACAAAAACGTCGTTCCACGGATTAATTACTCTTATATAGAAGCTTATTATCATTGCTAAGGCTAAGAGCGGTAGGTACCAGTAGTTTTTCTTCATGCCTCGAAGGTCTTTAAAAGATTTATAAGCCTTTTCAGTTTTGATCTACGATGCTTGCAGAGAGGTTTAAGAGGATAAGGGGGTTGGCTTGGAGGGTTATGAATGGTATATTTGAAAACATGTGGGATTACAGGTATGTCCCAATTGAAATAATCTCAAGAGATTCTGGCGTTGAGGAGCACAAGGTTGAGAGAGTTTTAAAATCGCTTTCGGATGATAGACTCGTTGAAGTTAAACAAACAGAGTACTTAGGTGGTGCGTTCACATTCTTAGGGTTATCACTCTATTCTTTACACAGATTTGTTAGAAAGGACTTGGTTACAATGCTCGGAGAGAAGATGGGAGAGGGAAAAGAAAGCATGATATACAACTGCATGTCGAGGTGGGGTGAAGCCGTTTTGAAGTTTCATAAGGTAGGATATACGAGTTTTAAGAAGGTCAGAGAGAAGAGGGATTACGGTGATCTGCATTACACCGTTTTGATGGTCAGAAGTGCAAAAAACGAGTTCAACGCACTTAAGAAGGTTTACGGTAAGGTTAGCGTTCCTAAGCCATATGGATGGGAGGGGAATGCAGTTTTGATGGAACTTGTAGATGCGAAGGAGCTTTACAAGGTTAAATTAGAAAATCCTAAAGAAGTTCTGGATTATATAATTGAGGATGTTAGAGAGATGTGGAGGTTAGGAATAGTACATGGTGACTTGAGTCAGTTCAATATACTTGTGAATCCTGAAGGGATATGGTTCATAGACTTTCCTCAAGCTATAGATATCAGTGAGGTTGAAAGTTATGAGGAGCTAAAGTTGGCTGAAGATACTTTGAGAAGAGATCTAACAAACATTCTTAACTACTTTAGAAAAACGTATGGCATCGATGTTAATGTTGAGAGGGTTATTGAGGAGGTTATCAAGTCTTAAAAAGACTGACGAAATTCTTATTATAACTATTAATGAATTTAAGTGTATACCTTTGAGTTCAAAAGGTTTTTATCTTGGAGTATACCTACTCATATGAGCAAGGCTCCCTATGTTAGGGAGTACAAGCAGAGTAAGGCAAGAGGAAAAGACTATATGGTTAGGTGTGATGGATGTGGTAGAAAGGTACCACGTTTTAAGACTTTCGTAGCCTATAGGGGTTTGAAGCTTGATTACGACATAATTAAGATGGTTGGTAGGAAGAACATCTCCATAACAAGAGTTAAGGCTTATTACTGTCCGAAGTGTGCTAGATATCTTGGGATAGTTCAGCCCGGTAAGCTTGGAAGAAGAAAGGATCGTACACTTTAATTTTAAATAATTTATATTTATTATAAATAAAATTTTTACCGTATCTTCAAAGGTAGGAATTCTCAGCAATCAATTAAATATTCATTATCAAGTTAAGGTCAAAAGATGAATATCATTTTTAAGTTTAGATAACACCGCTACAGTAGATTATCAACGATATTTTCTACATATACATTTTGGATTGATATCGTATTCAACAACGAAGAAGTCCATTGTTCTTAAATCGAATCTTAGCAGTTTTCCCTTCAAAACATCCATACCTAAAATTACTTTAATGACTTCAGCACACTGAACACTACCGGTTACACCACATGTGAATCCCATGATTGGAGCTGTATCAATT
>CAZFVO010000047.1:0-12526 GCA_964522325.1 uncultured archaeon
CCGCTCTTAGTTGATGAGAGTTCTCTTGCTATTGTAGTAGTTATTTTGTGCATTATATCCATAGCTCTGTTCTTTTCTCTCTTGGAATACTTTTGCATGAGCTTTTTGGCGGTTTTAGGTTTAGTTTTACTTAACTTTTGGATTCTCCTTCTCTTTTCCTCATAAACTCTGTGAATGTGGTATAATTCTTTAAGATCGAATCTAACTATTCTTCTGTTCATCAATCCCGTAACGTTAGTTAGGTTAACGTCGAAAGATGAGAAATCTTTTGGTTCTATTAGCTTAATTCTCTTCTTGAACGTTATAATTAGTCTATCCTCTGTGAGTATTAGCCCACCGATAGAATCGTAATCTTTTGGCAGATAATCAAATTTAGTTAAATCTACTTCCAGATAGCGTTTTCTCGGTCCTATCGTAATTACAATTTTACCGTTTACGACCTTAAACAAGGTAGTCTTAACGTAAACCGACTTTTTTGTTATTTCAGGTTTGGATTTTGCTTTATCTCGATTGTATAATTGAATCCATCCCTTTACCAACCCTATAACTGAATTAATGGCTGAATCCACGTAGTGCTTTGCAAATCTCCAATTCTTTAGTAACTCATCCCTTAATTCTTTTCTTTTGTTTTTGTTGAACTTTAAATGTGCTTTCCCGCTCTTAGAATACTTTACATGCTTTAATATTTCATCTAACGCTATCTTTTTCATCTCAAAGTATTCTTCGAGCAAATCTTTCGGTGCCGTTAATGGAATACTGTACGCTTTTATCACTTCCACAATACCACTTAAACGTAAAATTATAAACTTTTCCGTGCAGTAACGTTTATGATACTGTTAAAAATTAGGTAATATTATTGAAGTCTATTTTTAAATAATCTCGTTAGAAGTTGTTTATCACTATACATATCTACTATCATAGGTCGATTTTCAACAGAGCAATGCAATTCAGTTACCGTAAAAGAGAGTGGAAAATTATTTAGTAAAGTAGAAATTGGGAATAAGAAGGGCGCACTAAGCGAAGCGGTAGAGGTGGCTTTAATCTTCTGGTTGGAAAAGCACGATGTCAATATTTACTAATGTCTTGCAATGTCTATAGAAAATCGTTATTGCTTCACAAGGCGTAAATTAGTTAAGTAGTATTAAAGACTTTCCAAAGCATGCTAGATATACTTAAGGTGACGGCTAAGGAAGGAGTAAGGTTCGTTGAAAAGCATGATTTTATTAGGATTTATACGCATTACGATCCAGATGGTATTACCGCTGGGGCGATCCTAGCAACATCCCTACTTAGAATTGGGAAGGACTTTCAGATAAGGTTTCTTAAGGGTCTCAACGAGAACGTTGAGTATGACAAGGACGATCTTGTAATTTTATCCGACATGGGGAGTGGATATCCAGATGTGGTTTCTCAGATTGAGGCTGATGTCATAATAGTCGATCACCACATTCCCGTGGGTAGGATACAAAAAGATAATTTAGTCCACATAAATCCCCATTTAGCTGGATTGGATGGAACTTACGAGCTTTCAGCAAGTGGAACTGCTTACATTTTTGCAAATGCATTGGGAGATAACAGGGACTTAGCTGGGATTGCCTTGGTTGGGGCGATAGGAGACAAGCAAAAGATGAAGGGAGGAAATGCTGAGATTTTGAAGGAGGGCTTGGAGGTTGGATGCATAGACGTTAAGGATGGTCTGAATCTACATTCCATGAAGCTCAGAGATGCTTTGATTTATTCGCTCGAACCGTTCTTAGACTTCTACGGAAAAGATGATGAGTTAGATGGATTTTTAAGGAAGATAAATCTGAATGGAGATAAGAATGTTGATGAACTTGACGATGATGAAGTTTACAAACTTTCCAACGCAATAGCTCTGAGGCTTTTGAAAATGAACGTGTACACTGGTGTGTTTTCTGCAATTATGGGGAAGAGAATAATATTGAAGAACGAGCTTATAAGTAACGCTGTCACCATGTGCGATGTTATAAACGCCTGCGGTAGAATTTCAGCCTGTAGCATAGGTTTCGCTTTATGCTTAAGGGATTCCAGGTATCTAGACAAAGCTTGGGAGATATGGAGAAAGTATACGATCGAACTATTGGAGAAGATAAGAAGGTTTAGGGATGAAGTCAGAGATGGTTTTTGCATAAGGTACCTCGTAATGCATGATGGGAATGCTACAGGTCCATTAGCAACGATATTTTCACGCTACTTCTACCCAGATAAGCCCTTCATAGCCATAAGCGTTAAGGGTGAAAAAGCTAAGGTTTCTGCAAGAGGCAACGATCATTTAAAGGTTAACTTGGCTGATGTCATGCAGAAGGCAAGTGAGAAGGTTGGAGGGAGAGGAGGAGGACACAGTGTTGCTGCTGGCGCCTTAATTCCTGCAGACAAAGTTGATGAATTCATAAGTGAGGTAGATAAGTTATGTTGCTCGCAAGGTTAAAGATAAAGTTTGAGGATGCAGAGCTCATTCGCAAGGCTTTAAAACCAGACGACATGGACTGGTGCTACACCTATTCAAAGGGTGATACGTTGTTCATTGAAGTGAGAACAAATAAGATAGGTGCTATTATAAACGCATTGGAAGATTACTTCATAAATCTTAAGGCTTTACAAAGTGTTATAAACGCCTTGAAAGAAGTTTGTTCATGAAGAGAATTTTGATATGTCCCGTGTGCGGTTCAACTGAAGTTGAACTTGATACTGGAGGATACACAGGTAAGTACATGTGCAAAGAATGTGGTTACGTTGGGAGTTTTATTATTGAGATGAGTGAAGGTGAATATCAAAAGCTTAAGGAAGCTGGTGAGATTGAGAAGATTATCGAGAAGAAGAGGAAGGAGATGCCGGAGGATGAGAAGAAACCTGAAAAGTATCAGTTTGAGAACCCTTAACATTTTTGAGAAACATCTCAAAAATTATAAATATTGAGTCCAACTCCTTAAACTATGCACGATGTGATTTCAGACGTTAAGAACTTTAGGCCAGTTGTAATTTACGATGATGATAGATCTGTTTTAGCTATTCCTGCTGAAGCGATAAATGGTGAAGTTATGAAAATGATAATGAAACACTGCGATGAGATTAGAGTAGCTTTACCCTGGAAGAGAATTGTTGAACTTGGCTTAAACAGGTTTAAAGTTTTCAACGGGAATGCAATCCCCTTAGACTTTAAAGCGATGTCCGCTGAGGATAGGGCAGAATTCATAAAACTCTTAGCTAGTGGAACTGTAAGAATTGAGGATATTGTGTATCCTGGCAGGATATTTGTCGAAGAAGCTAAGGAAGGAGGAGTTTTAGAAAGACCCGCTTTTGGAGAGGCTAGCTTAGATTTGGCAAGATTGTCCGGATTTAAACTTGCAGGAGTTTACGCTACACTCGTTGATGAGGGTAGAATAGCTGGAAAAAGCTTTGGTTTAACCTTTGCCAAGGTAAATGGCCTAAAAGCTGTAAGCATAAACGAAATGATAGAGTACAGACTAAAAAATGAAAAGCTTGTTGAAAGGGTTGTAACTGCTACACTTCCAACAAAATTTTACGGTACATTCAAGGCTATGGGTTACAGGACACCGTTGGGTGAAATCGTCGCACTTGTTAGGGGAAAGGTTGATCAGGGGGATGTTCTCGTCAGAATTCACTCAGAATGCTTAACAGGTGACGTCTTTCACTCTCTACGTTGTGACTGCGGCGAACAGCTTGAGAGAGCTTTGAAGAAGATTGACAAGGAAGGCAAGGGAGTTTTTATTTATATGAGAGGTCATGAAGGGAGAGGTATTGGGCTGATAAACAAGCTTATGGCCTATAAGTTACAGGAGGAGGGAAAGGATACGGTTGAAGCTAATGTCGAGTTAGGATTTCCACCCGATTTGAGGAGTTATGGAATCGCTGCACAAATCCTAATGGATCTGGGAGTCAAGTCTGTCAGACTTATGACCAACAACCCCGAAAAGATAGAAGAATTGAAGAAGTATGGATTTAAAGTTGTTAGAGAGCCTATAGAGATTGAGCCCGTGGAAGAAAACAGGAGGTATTTAAAGACTAAGGTTGAGAAGTTGGGACATATGATGTGCATAAACGACTGAAAAAATTTTTAATCCTCCAGTCTTTATTATCATTGGTGGCCCGGATAGCTCAGGGGTAGAGCGCAGGACTGTGGATCCTGTCGTCCCGGGTTCGAGTCCCGGTCCGGGCCCTACCCATTTAATTTTCAGCTACTAGGAGGGAAAAACTTTTCTTTAGCCACATAAAAACGTATCATGGTAATACCAAACGAAATTGGTAAGAAGATAGCTGTCCCTCCAGCCACTCCAATCTTCGTTGGTAAAAAGAAAGTTGATAAGACCGTCGTGAGAGCTATAACTTGCAACGCAAAAAACGTTGAAGTTTTGGAAGTAGAGTTAGAGAAGTTACCTATTTATTCAAAAGGGATTCTTTGGCTTGATATAGTTGGCTTGCATGGGGTAGAAGTCGTGAAGAAGGTTGGAGAAGCCTATTCTATTCACCCACTAGTAATAGAAGATGTACTGAACACATCTCAGAGAGTTAAGCTTGAAGATTATGAAGATTACATATTTGTCGTTATCAAGGTTTTTACGTTCGATAACGGGCTCGAAGTTGATCAGCTAAGCCTTATTTTGAAGGAGAACGTGCTGATAACGTTTAGGGAAAGAGACTACGACTTTATAGATGCAGTATTGAAGAGAGTGATTGCTGGCGGAAGAGGTAGTGCAGATTATCTCATGTACACTATTCTTGATGCAGTTGTGGACAGCTACTTTAAGATCCTGCTCGAATTCTCGGAATCAATAGACAAACTTGAGGACGAGATATTTTCAAGATTTACAATGGAAACATCGGGAAAGTTGCATAAACTTAAAAGGGAGTTAAACAGATTTAAAATGGCAATATATCCCGTAAGAGAGATACTTTCTTTCCTAGCCAGGTACGATCATAAGCTTGTTAGTGCGGATAATCGGATTTACTTTAGAGATGTACACGATCACGCGATCAGAGTCATAGAAACCTCTGAGTATCTTAGAGACCTTGCTATGAGTTTAAGGGAACTTTATCTATCTAATCTCAGCAATAGATTGAACGAGATCATGAAGCTTCTGACAATTATATCAACAATATTTATCCCAATAACGTTTATCACGGGTATTTACGGAATGAATTTCAGATACATGCCCGAACTTGAATGGAAGTACGGATATTACGCTATCCTAACTGTGATGAGCGTAATATCACTAATGATGCTAATCTACTTTAAGAAGAAGGGATGGGTATGATTTTCTGCTCCTTAATCCTTACAAGCTCTTTCAGAACATCTTCAACCCTCCTACCTCTACCAATTCCCCTGCAATTCCTATCGACATAAACGTAATACCTGCCAAACTTTGCAATCTCTCTACCCTTTTTAAGGAAGTAAAATGGATAAAAGATGCAAGCTCTTGGTCTCTCAGGATAGATTTTGCAGAGTCCGTCGTAAAATATGCAAGCTCCATTTACCTTCTTAAGATAAACTCCTATCTTACCATACCAGAAAACATCTCCGTACTTCTTAAGCCTCTCTTCATCGTACACAGTCACGGGAACATCTAGATTCTTGCAACACCACCCACATCTTATACACTCCCAACGCTTTACGAGTCTCCAAGGAATTAGCTTGATTGTTTCCATTATTGAAGAATTTACGAAATTTTAAAAATAATTACATTCTGAAAAGTGTGATAGCAATACCTAAGAGGATCATGACTATATACAAGTAAGCAACTACACTCAAAGCTTGACCAAGTATTAGATAAGCCAGTATAGCAGAACCTACTACTTCACCTATCACGCTTGCAGTCACTGGAACAACATGCATGTACCTGAGTACGTAGTTTAGCAGGGTATGTCCGAGCATCATCGGAATAACAGCAAGCAGTACGAAGAAGAACCATGTCATTAGCGGGTATCCAACGAGATCTACTCCAGTCAAAAGACAGATAAAGAGAGAAAACACAGTTGCAAAAAGGTACGTTAGAAATACATAAGATGAAAAATCTTCAAACCTTGCAAGCCTTCCAATTGCGAAATACAACCCTCCGAATACCGCCCCTAAGAGTGCAAACGCTATACCAATAATGTCAGCCCTAAAATCCGCTCCGCTTAAAAGGTAAACACCCAATATCGCAATGATAACGCCGATTACGTGATTCAGCTTCGGTTTCTCACCGAAAAAACTTGAAAATATTCCCGAAAATATTGAGTGCATACAGACTATCGCCGTGCTGACTGCAACGGAAGCGTGAAATAAAGACTCCATCCACAGGGCAAAATGCGCTGAGAGAGCGAAACCGGCGATCAATGGTAGTTTTATATTAGCTATTCTCAGCCTTGGTCTGTAAAGTAGCAGGACTATTGGTAGTGAAAAAGTCAATCTCCAGAACGCAGAAACTACTCCTGGTGCTGAAGCTAACACTACGAGGATTGAAGCTGAAGATACAGCCAATACGGCAATACAAAGTAAAGCATAGAGCTTAGCTTTCATAAATTTCTATGAATCTCTTGCTATGCTCATCTTTAATAACTTCGACTGCCCTACTCAAGAGATTAAAAAGCTCAAACCTAGTTTTGGTCATGATTCCTAAGTGCAGTATCGGTTCCTTTGGTTTTAGCGAACCGTTTCTATGGAATAACACAACTTTTGCATCACCCGACAGACTTTTAATTTTCTTCTCAAGTTCCTCAACATTAACATTAACTTTAACGTACTTGACTTTCTTTCCATCCGAGAAACCTTTTACGATGCCCGTAAAGATTGCCAAAGCACCATACGTTCCGTCGTTTTCTCTCATGAGCTTGTTGAAGATTGTTAAGATGTTCTCGTAATTATTAATACCTTCAACATCCAAAGCAACTTCATTGTATCCCATCGAAGATAGAACTTCCAGAACGTTAAACTTTGTTGAAAACTTCGCAACAAGCTCTCCTTTTTCATAAACCTCGTAAAAGTCGCCATTTATCACCACAACAACATCTGACGATTGATCGACCTTCATATGAATAACACCGTTAAGCCAATATAAAATGTCAACCCCACAGAGCATCATGAGGGAAAAGATTCTCAGAGTGTTGAGAGATTACGATCTCGATAAGGTAAAAATTGGAACGCTAGGAAGTCACTCTGCCTTAAACATCCTTAAGGGAGCTAAAGATGAAGGTTTTGAAACTGTTTGCATCTGCAGACCAAGGGAGAGGATAATATACGAGAGTTTCGGTGTTGCAGATGAGATAATCGAAGTTGATGATTTTAAAGAACTCCTAAACGACAGTTTTCAAGAGAGACTTATAAAAGAGAATGTCATTCTCATTCCTCATGGCTCTTTTAACGCTTATATAGGTCAGTTAGATAAGATAAGAGTTCCATTTTTCGGGAACAGAGAGCTTATGATTTGGGAAACTGACAGGTTCAAGCAGAGAAAGTGGCTTGAAATGGCAGGTTTAAGAATGCCAAGGAGTTTGAAACCAGAGGAAATAGACAGAATCGCTATAGTAAAGTATCACGGTGCTATGGGTGGAAAGGGTTACTTTTTGGTTGCAAATAAGGATGATTTCTACGAGAAGTTCGAAAAGTTAAAAGCTGAGGGTTTAGTAGAGAGTTTGGATGATATAGAGATTCAGGAGTACATAGTCGGAGCGAACATATACTTTTCATTCTTCTATTCACCAATGAACGAGAGAGTAGAGTTAATAGCCATAGATAGGAGATACGAAGCTATCGATGGAATTGGGAGAATTCCTGCAGAGATTCAGATTAAATCGGGTGTCTTCACGAGCTATACTGTAATTGGAAACTTTCCAATCATATTAAGGGAGAGTTTACTTACAAAGGCTTTGGAATCTGCCAAAGCTGTAGTAGAAGTTTCAAAGGAGATTGCATATCCGGGAATGGTCGGTCCATTTTGCTTGGAAACCGTGTTTGATGAAAATGCAGATATGTACGTATTCGAAATATCTGCAAGGATTGTAGCTGGAACGAATGTTGGGGTTCCAAACTCACTTTACTCATACGTACTCTGGGGAGAGAATATGTACATGGGTAGAAGGATAGCGAGAGAAATAAAAGTAGCGATAGAAAAGGATGCTTTGGCTGAAGTGATTTATTAATTTCATTTAAATTGCCAAACTCTTTCTAAAATTTGCTTAGGAATTCTTACATCACCTGAAGTACCTGAAATAGCTAACCATTTAAATGCTTCTATCCAGTTACCTGATTCTAATGCTTGTTTAGCGTAATTTAGATATTCCTCTGCTTTGCTCCTTATACTTCCAGCACTTGATATGGCACCAATATATCCAGCTACAGCGTAAACTTTCATTGGTAACTCTCTTAAATCTTTAGTAAATAGTCTAAATAATATTATAATTAAAATAATTATTGCTATAACTTTTATTATAGTTAATGTATTATACAGTATTGCAATAGTAAATAGTAAAGTAACAAGATAAAGAGCCGATCTAAGTCTAAATCTAGTATAATCTAAATAAGAAGACTCAAAAGCACCCCTCAGTAAAAATTGTGAATTAGGTTGATCCAATAATCGTCTATCTTGAAATAGTATATACAGAAACATCAAAAAATCTATTGGCTCTACATATGCCAAAAAAGCTAGTAATGCAAAGCTTAGTATTATATATTGTGTATAATCTGCTATTGTTGCCATACTACTTCTATAAGCTCCTAATATTACCGCTATTAGGGAATAACTGAACCAAGCATCTTCAAGAAATAATACTTTTGATCTGCGCATTGTGACTCACCTTACAATACTAAATCAAATATTAATGATTAATTATATAATCTAAATATATCATAAATATATATTATAATCAATTAACACACTCTCGGAATTGGATCAGCTGTCGGCGGTGGTAACACCTTTCTAGTTCCAATTTCTGTCTCAATTACTACCTCCTCAAACTCTGATGTAGCATAGCCAATTATCTCAGCATCTTTCTGACCCGCTTTATGCAAAGCCTTCAACACATCCTCTGCCAAATCTTCAACAACTCCCATCACGACCTTACCCTCGTTGGCCATACTCAAAGGATCCAACCCCAACACTTCACAGAATCCCTTTACCTCATCTCTTATCGGCACTCTCTCCTCTTCTATGAATATTCCAACACCACTCTTCTCTGCAAGCTCATTTAAGGCGTTTGCCAGTCCACCCCTTGTAGGATCTTTCATTGCTGTGACTCCTCCAACCTCTAAAGCTTCCTTTACGAATAGCCAGACTGGATAAACATCAGACTGAACATCCATTTCAAACTCAAACTCTCTCGAGAGCATTACAGCCACAGCATGATCGGCTATGCAACCGCTCACTATTATCGCATCACCCTCCCTCAAACCGCAATCCCTAATCCACTTATAGGGATAGTCCCTGTACTCCCTAACCACTTCTAGGTTTTTCTCAAGATATTCGTTCCTTACGCCAATTCCCGAAGTGTTTACAGCAATCTCTATATTGGCTGAAACAACTTTCGTGTCACCAGTAATAAGCTTGGCTTCGAGCTTTGAAATCCAATACTCGATGTCGTCCATAATCTTTTTGAATGCATCAATCTCAAACCCCTCCTGAATTATCAAAGCTAAAGAAAATACATAGGGTTTAGCGCCCATCACAGCCAAGTCGTTTGCCGTACCACAGATCGCTAAGCTACCAATGCTACCACCCCTAAAGATGGGTGGCGATACGACGTAAGAGTCCGTCGTAAATACATAGCCATCAAAGTCAGAGGAGTCGTCCATATCCGCTAAAGATATTTCACCAACTTTGCAGCTACCAAACCTTGACATCACGTGTTTCTTCAAGAATTCACTCATGTATTTACCGCCAGCACCATCCTCTCTGCGGATAATCATATCTGTAAGTGTAAGCTGAAAGTTTAAAGTTTACCTCAGACCAGGTATGCGTCATCACATCTCAGCAGTCCGACGGTTCATCATTGGCTATGAATCGTTCAGAAATTTCCCTATATAAGCCTGACCAAAACTTATACCGTTATCGCCACACGCAACCTTCTCATTCAAGTAAATCTTAACACGCTTCTCTATCAGAGGGATGAAGTATGAGTTAAAGCAAACCCCACCACTTGCAACCACAGGATAGTCATAACTTTCAACGATCTTGGCAAATCCTTCAGCTAAATACTTCAAAACTTTAAACGCTATTTTACCTCTGCTCTCACCACTCAAATACTCCTCCATACATTCTGCTATGAAATCTGAAACTCTAAGCACCTTAACATTCCCAGATTTAACCTCAAAGTTTTCATCAACGTAGGGCTTTGAATAGACACTGTCCTCTGTAACGGTATCTATCTTCGGCTTAACTTCGCAGTCCCAAGGTTCAACGATACTCTCAAGCTTCATCGCAGGCTCACCTTCATACGTTCTCTTGAAGCACACTTCAAGCATTGCAGAAACAGCATCCAAAATTCTACCCATCGAAGTTGTAGTGATGCTCATATCGTGCACCTTCTCGAAAAGGTCAAAGCTTTCACCCTTTCTCAGATATTTCTCGTATCCTTCAAGTAAATCAAGTCTCTTAGCCTTGTAGAGTAACGAGAAGAGAACCCTCAGTGGATATTCTGTTGCAAGATCACCACCTATGAGTCTAAACCTCTCAAGCCTCCCCACCCTCTTAAAAACACCTTTCTCGAAGTCTATAAGCAAAACTTCTCCTCCCCATATTGTACCATCAAATCCATAGCCCACACCATCGACTGTAATTGCAATAGCCTTGTTAAAGCCGTTTTCAGCCATCACAGACATTGCATGGGCAAAGTGATGCTGAACCTTGTATAGAGGAACGTTCAACTTATCTGCAAGCTTTTCCGCAAAGTTCGTAGTATTATAGAGCGGATGTAGATCACAAGCTATGAACTTGGGTTTTAAATCGACGAAGTTCATAAAGAAGTTTACAGTCCTCTTGAAGAACTCGTTGAATGTCCTGAAGTTTGCAGTATTACCTATATACTGAGAAACTATCGCCTTTCCCTCTTTAACGAGAGTTATAGAATTGTAAAGTTCAGCTCCAACAGCCAGTCCATCCAAACAGTCCTTAAGCTCTATAATTTTTGGAACGTAGCCTCTTGACCTCCTAATTATTAGTCTTCTTCCGCCAACAAACTTTATAACAGAATCATCAACTCTGTTGTGTATCTTAAGGTTGTGTCTCAAGTAAGCATCGAGCTCCAAGCTGAAAACACCGTCATCTATGAACATTGGCTCACCCGGTTTGTTTGCAGAAGTCATCACAATGAAATCCGATTTAAGGTGACTGAAGAGTATGTAGTGTAAAGGAGAGTACGGTAGCATGACACCAATTGTGTCAAGGTAGGGAGCTACTGCAAAGAAATCACGGGAATTTCTCTTCTTAAGCACGGTTATGGGCCTTATGTAGCTCATCATCTCCTTTTCCTCCTTCTCACTGACGTAAGCAACTTTTTTGACAACATCCAAGTTTCTTGCCATTACAGCAAAGGGTTGCTGTGGTCTTCTCAACTTCTCTCTGAGCTTGAAGACTATGTCATCTTCTGTCTTGCAGGCGATGTGATAACCTCCTATTCCCTTTATCGCCACAAGGTTACCCTCATCTATCAATTCTGCTGTTTTGATAATTGCTTCAAGTCCTTTAAATGTTCGATTGTTGTAGACCAACTCGTAATGAGGGCCACATTTTGGACAGGCTATAGACTGAGCATAATACCTCCTATCCAAGATGTTCCAATACTCCTCCAAACATTCCTCACATAAAGGAAACTCGTTAAAGGTGGTGTTCTCCCTATCGTAGGGCAATTTAATAGCTACAGAAAATCTAGGTCCACAATCTGTGCATGAGATGAAGGGGTAAAGATACCTTCTGTTATTTGGATCGAACAGTTCATCTAAGCAGAACTTGCAAATTGCCACATCAGGTGGTGGTAGAGATAATCCCCCTTTCTTACCACCACTCTTTTCAATCACAAAATCCTCAAAGTGCTGATCCGGTATTTTCTCAACATATACATCGTGTATCTCAGCAATGGGAGGTTTTTCATCCTTTAAACGTCTTAAAAACTCATCAACATTCTTATCTATTACTATTTCCACACAACCCGTTCCAGTATTTTTAACGTAACCTCTAAGGTTCATCGACTTAGCTAATCTGTAAACGAACGGTCTAAATCCAACACCCTGAACTATACCCCTAACCGTGATACGATACACAAAATACTATGGTTAACAAAGTATATAGCAATTGAGGTTTAAATAATAGAATTGTCTTCAACCGTGTAGAGGTCGTCCCCAGCTTATGCCTGGAACTGGCTATCCCTTCGGGCTTTAGTGACCGCGGGCTGAACGGCTCGCCCTTACGGGCTCGCCGCTTACACCCCGGTCCTATCAAACGGGTCTTCTACCCGCGCCCTCAAGGGCGGCTCTTTTCGGGGACGGCTTCAGGCTTAGATGCTTTCAGCCTTTAGCCGC
>CAZFVO010000048.1:0-11556 GCA_964522325.1 uncultured archaeon
CTTCCCTCACTCTTCTCAGTGCGTTCTCTATTGAGTATTTCATTATTTTTGATGTGTCGTCTTTGATTTTGTCGAATATTTTGTTGACCTGTTCCTCTAGTTGCTCTATTCTCTTTATCTTCCTTCCTTCGGCGTATTCTAGGAATAGTTTTCCGATGGCTTCTAATCCCTCCCCTATATCCACTGTTTTTCCGCTTCTCACCGCGTTTTTGTCCGCCCCATAAACCATGTAGTCCAGTGCGAACTCCAGTGTTCTCCTCTTCTTCACTATTTTTCCATTCCTGTACTCTATCTCGAAGCCAACATGGATCTTGGGGAGTATCGCCAATGCGTCGCTTCCAAGTTCTGATGCCATTATGTGTAGTTTTTCTATGTCCCTCAGTATGAATGCTTCTAGTTTCGCTATTCCCATTATGTTTCCCAGCAGTAGTGTGAATGTTTTTCTATCCTTCTTCATTTCGAATAGATATGCCACATTTCCTTTCACATATAGTTTTTGTCCGATATTCTCGATGCTGAGTCCTCCAGCCTCGAGTCTATACCCTATTGTTCTTCCTCCGTCGTCTTTTATCTCCTCCACGCTTGGCTCCTTAGCCCACACTATTTCACCTTCGTCTCCAATGATCCCCGCTATGTAGCTCCTTGCACCATCAAGATAATTCTCAAGTACTTCCAGATGATTTCCTGCCCCGCTGGCAATTTCGTGCACCATATCCACCGTTTCCATCCATAGGCCCGTCAGAGGCTCAACGATTCTCTGAGCCACCATTCTGTGTCCCTCTCTTTCCAGTGTACTTACTATTCTCGATATGGCCGCCCTAATGTTTCTTCTTTTCGGTGGTAGGTTCGCCTCTATGGTCTCTAATTGGCTGAGTATATTATTCAGAACTTCCTGTGGGTCTGATATTACACGCAGTTGTGTTATGTCTCCGTATGTGCTAATTATTGATAATGCCTCCAGCAACATCCTTGTCTCCAACACCGGCCAGCCACTTATCCCGGTTAGCATTGAGAGTATCATTATTGCGGGGAGGCTATGGAGCGTCATCCCCGTACCCCACTTTGTCGCCACAAACTTCTTCGCCATGTTTCTCATGAATGTCTGGCTGAACCTTCGAAGCTGTGTCCATCCTCTCCTCAGCATTATGCTTGCGAGAGAGAACAGGCCTATTGTTTCATCTCCACGTAGTCTTCCTTCCTGGATTTTCAGAAACATGCTTGCTAGGGATTTCTCAACATTCCTCATGCGTTCTTGCAACTTTGCCTTGTATGTGTTTGGTGAAGCCTCAAGAGTGCTTCTGCTTATATATACTCCTATTCCAAAGAGTGTTCTCAGTAACTGAATTTTTTTACTCCTCGTCAGACTCTTTGGTAGTACTCTAGCTATTTTTTCCATGAGTTGAGAATCTCCACGAGGATCTTGGGGCGATGGACGCTTGAGGAGTGCCTCGTACAGTATCTTAACATCATCTTCATGTAACTTATTTACTATCTTCTCGGCAAGGCCCTTTCTGGCTTCTTCATTAATATTGTTTGGATCTATTTCGCCATTTAGAAGTGCTTCACGGTAGGCATCAAATATGGCTCTAGTAAGTCTCTTCGCGAGTCCGATGCTCTCGGAGAGTACCATATTCGCTATTGTCGCTGTGGTTATTGGTCCTCTGCTCTTCAGAAATCTTATTAGGGATAGGTATTCTCTTCCGTCGCCAACTTTCCTAGGCAATATCTTGTCTGCGGAGATCGTCAAAATGTTGCTTAGCACTATGGATTCTAGGGCGTATGGTGTGGGTATTATGGATATGTCTTTAGATACGAGAGCTACATCGTTTAGGAAATCCTCATAATGTGCCTCCTCGCCCAACAGGGAATACTTCCACAGGATGTTTTGGAATCTTGAGAGTTTCTCTTTCAGAATACCCCTTATTTTCTCCGCAATGCTATATATGAGCCCTCGCCTTTGATCATTCGAAAGCCCGGATATATCAATACCCGATTGTGCTAGAAGCCTCTCTATTTGCGCTATAAAGTCGTATGCGAGGAGAAGCGATGCCAGCTTTCCAGTCCCAATCCTCCACCTCCCAGAATCCGTATCCTCGCCTCTCCCCACATATATATGGGCTCTCAGCTCCTCTGTAAGCAGATCCACTATCTCCCTCTCACTAAGCCCCTCCATTTCGCCCTCGACATTAATTAATCCATACCTGTATAAGGATTCTACTACGCTCCTCCAGTCCCTAGTGGATGAATATCTCACCACTCTCGATCTTTCTGGCCCCGTGGTTACCGACGGGTACACATTTATCAGCATGGCTTTTATTTCGCCGTTCTCTCTAACAATTCTAAACTTTGCTATGTATCTATCAACGAGATTTCCATTCTCATCCGTTGGGTAGGGTATCGTTGGTATAATATCGCACAGATATATGTCGCTGAACCAGCCTGGCGCATTCTCGCCTTTTCCATACTTTGTCTCTATCCTTATACCAAACTTTGATGGGTCCTGCCTCCCATAGAATGCTTCATCACTACCCATTAAGAGCATCGGTATTACTATCTGGTCGATATGCATCTCCCCTATACCTGGTATTGATATCCTTTGGTTCCTCAGTATTGCTAGGTATCTCTCAGCATGGACATAGTGCCTCATGAAGGATACTATTCTCCTCATATTCCCGCCTTCGGATCCGAGCTGGACAAAGAACTCCCTAGTGATCTTGTTTTGACATGTGGCCACGAGGAATGATACGGAATTCGCAAGTTCCGAGGGGGCAAACATGGCCTTATTAGCAAAGAAATACTCCTTCAGGAACTCCGAGGAATATATAATATTGTTATTCTCATCCCTAATATGTATGGTAACGGGGTATAGTGGGGAAATTGCGAGGAAAGCCCTGAGACTCCACCACAAATCCTCCACAGAATCACAACACATACTCCCCCTAACCTTCCTCTCGAAAGTATCGTAGTAGCTCAAGTACGTATCGAAAGGCTTTGTGGATGACATCATATCGAACATATGGTCTATCGTCGCCAGCATATATAGAACACATGCAACACCCATAAATCTAAGCATATCACCACTAACATGCTCACTGTAGCCACTACTAATTCTCTCTGGATGGAGAAGCACCGTCAATATGAAATCTCTCAACAAAGCGACATTGCTAGCATCTATATTTGCAATGGATGCAAGATGCTCTATAAATCGTTCAACAATGGATTCAACAACCCTATCTTCGTCCCCTAAACCTTGGGGATCCAAAACAGCTCTCTTAATCGCTTCCTTCTCATGGTCATCAACATCTACAAACCTCGACAATATGTACACGATGCTTTCCGAGAGCATCTCCAATTTTTCTATGTCATTCATGAGTTCATCGGCACTATTAACACCTAAGAGTTGTAGAACGAGATATAGGATGTCCCGGGGAAAATGCATACTAAATCTTATCTCTGATTCCCCAGACTCCCTATAGGCCATCTGTAGGCCAAGGAGAATGCTCAAATCTGTCAGGAAATCTCCAAACTTCTCAGCGGGATCTTTCTTTTCCGCCCAGACACTATCCTCCCAAACTTTTATTGCAAAGCCAGAGTACAGCATTTCTCCAGGAACTAAGATGAACTCTGAGTTTGGAGCAACAGCAACATACGCGTTGATATCCTCCTCACTTATACTCATCTTCAAATCCTCCACAGCATTGCTTGTCTCTTCGTCAGAGCCCGTTCGTTGAGAATCCTCTGAACCAACAAATCCTATTCCCAACATCGAAAGTAGTTTCCTGCCAGTATAATAGGAGCTCAGAGTCTCCCTATACGGCATAAATGTCGAATTCAGCCACAAACTGATTGCCCTCATTATTATGGGGATCCTCTCCCCTAACGGCATCACGGAGAGAGCAAAACGGCCCAGCTTCGACGCGAATCTCAGCCCCGGCCCCCAATCCTCACTCATAATTTCCTCAACGATCCTTTCCTTTCCACAGCTCTCTATCAGACCCCACATGTACGCCGAATACACATTCCAAAGAAGATCCCCAAAAGTACTCCGCACAGCATCTAAACACATATTAAGCGTACCGAGTATGGGGGATAAGAACCCAAGAGCGGATCTCACTAGATTCTCCAGCGCACCAGCAATAACACTCTCCATGTAGAGAGCCTGCTCTCCAGCCCAATTCGCCAAGCTCCTAGATCCCTCCACGAATATCCCTCTTATCACACTCCTCGCCGGTTCTGGCACACCGAGTAGATTGAGCATTGTCTCAACGATATTGCTAAATAGCCACGCGAATGCCTCTATGGCCTTGAATATTGCCCATGCTAGCCCTGCAGCTGCTATTTCGAGTAGTGATGCGCCCATCTGTATTAGCTGGTATATTGCTGTTAGTACTGCTTTTCCGGCGTCGCTCCGTATTATCGATATGAATGTTAGGACGGGCGATGCTATCGGTGCGAGTATCGCTGCTATTAGTGGGTCATGGAATGGCCATGGTACCCATGAGAAGAATTTGTCGAGTTTTTCTTTTAGGTTTTGTACGAATTGTGCTGCGCCCTTGGCGAACCTATCTACTATCTCGTCCACAAATACGAATCCTCCGAGTACGCTTTGTGCTTCGGTGCTCATCGCTGATGGGTCCTCGGTCTCTATTCTGTGTGTCAGCTCTCCCCTCATGCTCAGTACTTCTCTAGCCATGCTGTACCATCCCGCGTATGCGTTTCTCCGCTCGGACAGCTCGCCGTATCTCTGCTCTAGGATTGTGTCTATCTCCTCTATTCCCGTGAGCTCCTTCCTTATCTCTGCTTCCTCGTACAGCATTACTAGGTACTCAATGTGGTCTAGTGTTTCTAGTGTTGTTTTTGGGTCTAGGAATTCTACTTTTTCTGTGTTCGCCCTTACCAGCTCCCAGTATTCTGCGTGTAGGAGTTTTCTTTCCTCTGGTTTGTCTGGGTCTACGATTATTTCTGCGAGTTTCCATGTTGTGTTCTGTCTTATGGCTCTATAGTAGTGTATCTCTCCTCTCCCTATCTCCTCCTCCAGTAGGGATAGTTTTTTCCACATGTCTATCAGGTTTTGTGTGATCTCCACTATGTTGCTTTTTGCGAGCTTTTCTGCGTTGGGGTTGATGCTCATTGCTTTCTCCGCTATTCTCCTCAGCAACCCTGATTCTGTTGAGATCCCGATGTTTCTGTGCAGGATTATTATCTCATTCAGTTTTTCGTACATGTAGCCTATCTTCCATGCTTCCCACTCATCGAGGGGCTTTGATGCTTCCTCTCTCACCACGTCGTATGATATGGTTTCGAGTCTCGCGTATAGCACTGTGCTCAGCACGGAGCTTATTGCCTCCCCAGTCCTATGCGAATGCTCTATGTCTGTGAGTATCCTATCCACATTGTCGTTATACTCAACACACCAGGTACTCGTGTTGTAAACTATTCCTAGGTATTCTCTGGACGCCTTGAGGATGGGGATCACTGTGAATACTCTTTCCTCATCACCAACATAGAATCTGTACTTCCACCCCGTAGAGCTCTCATTGAGCATGAGTTCTGTTTTGTGCTTCATGCCTAGTAGCTGCCCATAAACACTATCAGCACAGCGCAGTAGTGGGGTTAGGGGCCTAGAAACGTTGGTGAACCTCTCCTCCCAATACGCACCATCCCAACTAACATTCAGATGGTCCTCCCAAACCAAGTAGTCGTACTCCCCACCCCAGATAGCTTGGGTCTTATTATCGATGTAGCCTATGATTTCATCCTCAACACGCATGATCTCGCCTATGGTTTCGTTGATCGCAATAGTCATGCCGATAAGCCTTCCGAGCATAGAGTAGGTATTGTGGATCCAGGTTGCGAAATCTATCATCTCGTATAGCGGATTTACCCACCAGAGGTAGTCCCTAACCTCATCCTCGTAGTCCTCGCCCCTCGAATCACAGAGAACATCATTGGCCTCCTCGTGAAGGCCGATCATCATACTGACAGCATCCTGGGCATACATCTCCCAGTACTCGGCAGTATCAGCAGTAACATTTCTAGGGGCAGTAGCGTTAACCCACAGCACATAGAACCTGGGGGCTACTGAGAATGCGTAGATGTTGGTGAGTAGGGCTGCCTTGATGAGTGTTGACAGTCTCCCGTACTGGTATTCGTACCAGTCTATGAGCTTGCTCACCTTTCTCTTTGTGTCTTCGGCTATGGGAACTATCTCTGCTCCGTATCCGTAGTTTGGTGAGTGCACTAGAGGCTCTATCCTGTGTATGAGCCCGATTATCTCCCCCATGGTCTCCACGAATGTTTCTAGGTTTTCTCTTGCCTCCTCGCTGAGCTCCTGGATCCTCTCTTGGGCTTCCGTTATGTTGTTTGTGTCGAATTTTTCTAGTTCCTCTATTATGTTCGATGCGTTTTCCCATGCTCTGAGCCCTCTCCTGTTTGCCTCTACTAACCTTATCTGTATTTCTGCGAGCTCGATCAGGTCGTCCGCTGTGCTTGCGTACTCCGTCAGTATTCCTACCCATGTTTCGTTAGCCGTTATTCTCATTGCCCTTTCCGCTAGCCTATACTTTGTGAATGGTCTTAGTGCGTATCTGAGTGCCACCATCTTGTTGTATGCGGTGATTGTTCTTCTGAGCTCCAGGTTTATTGTTCTTGCGGCCTCCCTCATCTTCTCCAGGATCTCTGACGCGTTTTCGCTGCAGTTAGTGATTATCGGTGGTGTGTTCGGATCAGTGGTGTTGCTATCCGTAATGCTTATGTTGAGTCTATCGTATAGTTCTAGGAGTTCTCCTATGCTTGTTGATGATGTTAGGTTTACATACTCATTATATTTCCTCAGAAGCTCCTCGACCCTCTCCGCGACCCTAACCAGGGTTTTTGCTTGCATAAGCACTCTCAAAAACTCGAAGTACTTGCTGGTCAGCTCTTTCGCTTCCTCATACATTTCTTGGTATCTGGCGAAGAAGGATTCGAGAATGGAGAGTCTGAATGAGAGCATATACAGGAGCTTCAGCCCACCTAAGACCTCCTCGGCACGCCTAATATCCCTCCTAACAACCATAGTTACATTATCACTAACATTATAATCCCCAGCCCCAATCCTATCGAACAGCACCGTTATGTTCTCCCAGTCCTCCGATAGATCCGATATGAGGGACTCAGCGACCAATGCGTGGGGTAGGAGATTGCTGAGGATCCTGCCCCTGATCATCAGCCTAACTATCCTGCTCACATGAGCTATTGGCTTGAGCTTCTCCACGTACCTATTGAGTAGTGCCCTGAGACCTGGGACCACCATAGATATTATCTTGGCCCTAGCCCTAAATGCTATGGCCCTCATGCTGACCCTGAGGGCGAATCCTAGGAGCGATAGGTCTCCAGCAAGAGTCTCCGAATCCCGGTATTCTCCGCTCTCTATCCTCTCGAAGGCCTCCATGATCTCTGGGATTCTCCCCGATATCTCCCCTATCTGCCTTACTAGGGACTCCGCGGAGTCCACGTATTTCGACGCTCTAAGTGCTCGAGAAATCCGCATCTTGTACCTGATTATTATTGGTAGTGATTTCCTTATGATGTAGTTTATCTCCCTCCTATCATCCCCATTCGCTCTGTCTCTCAATAAGAATAGCTCCCTAAGTTTGCTGTTGGCCTCCTCGAAGAACGCTACGGCGTCCCTAACATCGGCAAGGGTGCTGTTTCTGTGGGTCATCAAAACCCTGTACTTCTCCTCGGCAGTGTTGACATTCTTCTGCAGCCATCCGATTATTTCCCCAGCTCGCCTCCCCATGTCCACGTGGTATACGAGGTTTCCTAGGATTCGGACTTTTCCAAATGCTAGTGGTTTGTGGATCCATTCGAGCGGCCCTTCGACGCTCTCTACGAGTTCCCTCTTCTCATCCCTCAGCTGCTCTGCTTCCCTCATCAGATCTACCGCTGTTCCGTATTCGAGTTCGCGTGTTATGTTTGTCTTTGGGTCTATTAGGTATATCCTGTGTTTCCTCTGGATTGTCAGCATTGTTATCGATGACCTATTCGCGATAGGTATTTCTATTCTCCTCAACTCGTCTTTCGCTTCGTATACCAACTCGAATAGCTCACCATCGATGCTTACCGCGCCCACCTCCCTCCTCTCCTCTAGGATCCACTTCCCGCAGAACAGCACATTGACCAGCGTTGTTAGTAGCTCCAACCCTCCATGGGTGCCGCCAAATGGATAAACCCTGGTGTATTCTCTGAGAATTCTTGTTACTGGGTGCTCCTCAGCGCCACAGAATATTTCTATGATATGGGCCCTTATCCCGCCGTAGATATCCTTGTATTCCCTAATTAGTGATTCGAGAACCGTAGCGTTTAGTATGAATCCCCCAGAGTCCTTCGCGAATATCCCATTGCTGGTGGAGTGAGTAATAATGATCACGTAGTCGGCCCTAGATAGAACATAAATGAGATTCATCACTGTGGCATACTCGCCGAAAAGGAACAGGGAGCTAACAAATGTTGTCGATGCGAACTGGTAGAGTATGCTTAAAAGATACTTCGCTATGGTCTCATTGGAAATCCTGATGCCGGGGCACCAAACAGCGAGGCCTCCCCTCCAACCGCGAATCTTATCGCTCAGCGGGTAGATCAGGGAGGGATCCGTTGGGTAGTCCCCGTCGCCACCAAGAGTAGCATTACTGAGAATGCCGGGGATGCTGGAAACATGAATAATCTCGCCTTTCTCCTCGAGAATCTTAAGGGTTCCGTTCTTCCTAACCGCGTCGGCCAGAGCACTTCCACCCCTATCCTCCTTCGCCACGATGCTCCATGTTAGGAACATGTGTATCCCTAGCCCAACCGCCATTGCTAGTAGGAGCCCCGACAGTTTCCTGTTTCTATTCTTGAACACCGCTGCTCCGCAAAGTGATATGAGGCTTACCACAATCATCGTTGCTGAGATCCATGCTAGTGGGTCCCTAAGCACGATTATCGGTTTGTGTTCCTCCCTTACCTCCTCTGGGGCTCTCACTTCTTCTTCCTCTGGGTACGGTTCCGCGTTCTCCACGCTACCTGCATCATTCTCCTTGCCCTCCTCCACGGCGACGGTTACCTTGTAGTTCTTCTCAGCTTTGTTCCCTGCGATGTCGTAGGCTATGAAAACCACTCTGTGTGTTCCCTCCGTGAGTGTTAGGGTTAGTGTTTCGTTGCCCTCGAGCACAGCGTATACTTCGCCATCGACAAGCACGGTTATGTTGTCTAGGTACCTCTCATAAACGGTGATATTCACAATGGTATTTGGTTCGGCCATGCCGCTAAGACCTCTAACGTCTATCCTTGGAGGTGTAAGGTCGATTACTACGTGGTATGTGTATGTTGCTGTGTTCCCGTATGAGTCCGATACCACAATGGTGATTGTGTGTTCTCCCTCACTCAGCGTTATGTTTTGTGTTAGCGCCTCTATAGTTATGTTTGAGGGCTCCGTGACATTCTCCTCATATACGAGCTCCCCATCCACGAAAACCCTGATTGTGCAGGACTCATCAACACTAATCGTTAGGTTCTCTGGGATCCAGTTGATTATGTTCTCGGTTGAGTTGAGATCAAGATCAACGCTTGGGGCGTCGGCATCAACATAGAAAACCGCAGCCCTCTCCGCGGTGTTCCCGCTCCTATCACACGCAAAGACGTAGAGCGTATGGGCACCAGAATCCAAAGAGACATTCAAAAATAGGGAGTCCAGCTCCCCGCCATCAAGCATAACCACTACTTGGTCAAGATAGTCATCAGCCACACTAACATTAATCACCACGTCCTTACCATACGTAGCATTATCCAGGGGCGAGTAGATCAGTATCTCTGGCGACTCAGAATCAACATAAACAATGTATGTTACTTCGGCGGTGTTCCCAACGGAATCGGAAGCCCTCAGAACAACAATGTACACGCCGTCGGAGCCGAAGTATGCTATGCACCCATCCCTGAGGGACTCGTTGCATCCCTCACAGTAGTACACAACACTACCATTTATCGAGAGGGAAACACTACGGAGGTGCGAGTCGAAAGCGTAGAAGCTAAAGTTCAGGTGGACACCAGAAGAAACCCAGGTCTCATTGTCAACGGGATCGAAAATCTCGATGGTTGGGGGAGCAGTATCAACTTCGAAGGATACCTCAAGCTCAGCGGTGTTGCCTATCAGGTCACGAGATAGGATTATTAGGGTATAGACACCATCCTCAAGGTGGAGGCTCATATTACCAGAAGTCCCATTGGTCACAAAACCATAGGAAGCACCAAAAACATAGACCTCAGTAACACAGGGGCACATATCCGAAACATTCCAAAGCACCGAAACGTTCCCCACTCCGAAAACAGTCCCATTTCGTATGGAGACACAGATCACCGGCGGCTCCGTATCCACAAATATCGCTACACCATACCCAGCAACATTACCGCAGGGATCCACAACCTCCACACGCAACGTTACCTCCCGGTTCCACAGATAATCATAGTCCGAGAAGTCCAATAGAAGCGTTATGTTTGGGGCCGAGGTTATGTTGTAGAGGATTACGCCGAACTCCTCAATGCTGACAACCACCCTGTAGGCTTCGTGAGACATGTCGTCGGAGACGTTGACGAGGATGTATGTTGAGTTTCTAGAAACAGCGTAGAGTCCTCCTAAATCAGCGTATGTGCCGTCGAACCAGACACCTATCAGTGGTGGGCTGGGATCATAGTGTATGATGACGCCGCTGGAGCTTACCGATGAGCTGTTCGTATAGAAGATAGTGACATAGGCATAATAGCATCCAGGATCCGTAGCGAATCTTGAGATGTTCACATCGAACCTGAGGCTTCCACCGCCACTGTACCTGCCGAAATCCTCAGGGGTCAATACCGCTACGTTCTCCCCGAGGAACATAACATTAGAAGAATTCTCAAGCAAGTATTCGGTACGATTAGCTACGAGGAGCACACCCCCGAGAGGATAAAAACCAGTACTATTCCACGAAACAGTAATCGTGACGACCTGACTAGGAAAATCATAGTACCCAGAGACCCCGCCCCCAACCCCGAGGGGATCCCTAAGCACGAAGGAAACACCGTACATAGGCACAAAAACATAGAACACAAAGTTCAGCGTCCTGTTAACCGCGTTCCCCACAGCGTCCACGAGGTATACCCGTACGAGAGCCGAGCCAACCCCACTCGCATTAAGCACAAAGAGAGTCCTATCCGACGAAAACACAGAGGAACCAAGATTAGTAAGAGCAGAAGAGTTTATACGGATCCACGACATGTTCGCAGCGAAATGCGGATCATCAACAACGAGCTCCAAGGAGAACACGAATCCGAGAGGAACAACAACATAGTACGTCTCCCCGTCCCACAGGCGCCCCGTAGCATCGAAACCATCCACCGAGAAGAACCGCACCACAGGAGGAGCATTATCCACAGAAACCCAGATAGTAGTAGTATTACGGTTACCAGCAAGATCAAAGGCGACAGCAGTAATGTTGTAGACACCGTCGCCCCACCCCGCGGCATCCGTGGTATTCCAGACATAGGTTAGATCCGCATCGG
>CAZFVO010000049.1:0-11461 GCA_964522325.1 uncultured archaeon
AGCTTTAGGAATTTGGAATACATATTGGCACTTAGCTTAAACTCTTTTGATCATCTCATTAACTTTATTTACAGCTCTTTTCTTATTCATTTTACCCCTTTTCAGCATGAGAAAAATCAAATAGAGTGTTCCGTGAACCTTTACACCCAATATTTCTCCGACTTCTCTCGCTATACTGTCATCGGTTATTACAACTCCATTTTTTCTTTTGCCAATGATAAAAACCTCTATCCTATGTAGTTCTTTAACCTCTTTTAACCAATCCACTGATTTAACTTTAGCTACCTTAAAAACACCCTTATCTATTAGCTCATCAACTATAAAAGCGTCGATCTTCCCTCTCTTCCTACCCTTAATGACAACTTCGAAATATACCGTTCCTGGAATTGGCCTCTCTCCTTCGAGTCCTTTGAATATCTAGCTTAAGCTTACCTACTATCTACGATACCACAATCATCACTAGGTCAAAAACTCTAAATTTCGTTGAATTAGGGCAATACTTAATCAATCTTAAAGGATATAATCAATTCATGAAGTCGAGCAAGAGATTTGTCGTTTCATTATTTCTGCTACTCTTTACTCTAAGCATGATAGGATGTATTGGAAAGACTGTAACGCAAACTGGAGTGAATTCAGCTAAGCAATCTGTGGAAGATAATCTTACCCGCCTGTTTGAGCGCTTAATAAGTCACCCCCTATCAAGCCAACATTTTTTCCTGCCAAATTACCTGAAAATCTCCCAGTCGAGATCCCAATTCCTGATTACACTGAGTTAATCGGAACTATAGCTTGGGGGACGATGAAGGATTGAGATAATTTTAGATGCGCTAAGAAAGACGTGCTTGAGTTTTACAGAAAGTGTCTAAACAAGAAAGAATAAGTGAAAATGCCAGAATCATCGCCATATAGTAATTCTCTCCATTCCCATGGACTCATTTCCGTCAAAATGAGTCTAAAGATCCACGTACCGTAGCTTGACAAAAAGATGATTGAAAGATGAGTTACTACCAGTCATTCTTTCGTAGTTCCAAATCCACCGATGAAAAGAGTATAATAAACTGATTTTATTCATTTAACGGACTTCTTGGATGCTTTAATAGAATTCTAAATTCTGGCCTGTCTGCCAAGGAGTTCATTAGAGCTATCATCATAGCTCTCATTTCTCTCCTCTTTATCTCAGCATATCTATGTGCGTGAATCAATGGGAAGACATAGCCTTCAGCTTCCAAACTCATTATCTTAGGTAAAACCTCTCTCAGCTCGACGTTGGATTCTACAAGGTAGACATTCCCATAATCTCTGAATCTGATGTAACAAGGATTAACTTTTAACTTTTTGAGATTTTTAAACCCTAGCTCATCTATTAACATTCTTATCTTACTGTCCCCCTCCTTAATTTCGTAGGAAAACTCAAAGTATCCAGCTTTTTCAAACCCAAACTCCTTAGCAACGAAGTAATCAACTACAGCCTGATCAGACATCATGTACTCCATATCTTTAAAAAGCCTGCTCTCATAAACGTTCTTCGCGATAGAAACAACATCTTTTTCAAGTAGTTTATCGTAAGCATGAAGAAATTCGACAAACTCAAGCAGGATTCTAACATCACTCTCTTTATCTCTACTAAGCAGAGTCTTCCTTTGAGAAAGACCCCTTATTACATCCTCTCTCAAACTCTCTACCCAATCGTCAAGCTCATTTTTGAAATCCTTCATGATTTTCAAATTTCGGTCGTTAAGATTTTGAGCTACCTCTACCTGATACAACTCTGTAACCTTTGGTTTCTTAATAAGGAAAAGTAGGTTGCTTAAAGCTCCATCTAAGATCACCAATCCATCAGCAAACAACCCTATCCTAGCCTCATTCGTCTGCATGTGAAGTTCAACCCTCTTCTCGATATGCTTAAAGGGTTCTACAACAGATAGATCGTGAAGTTCTAAGATCTTATCACCAACCCCCACGCTTGAAACTGCATAAACAACAGCTCCACATCTCTTCTCCACACTCCTGCTACCATCAACACCAAAAGCTTTACAGACCTTCGGCTTTGGTAGTTCTTTCCAATCAAAATGATCGCTCAAAGCTGATATACTCCTCTCAACATTACTCAATATTTCTTCAAGCTTCTTTGGAAATTCAAAAGCTATTAGATCACTCAGTCTTCTCATTCTAACCCCTCCAAGACTCTCGAAGTTCCTCCCCGTAACTCAACCCTTATAACCTTGTCAGCTACATCCTTTAACTCCTCATCGTGAGTAACTACGATTACCTGTGGAATCTTTTTTAAGTAGCTGTTCATAATCTCAATGAGTTTTTTCCTTCTCTCCTCATCTAAGAAGGGAGTAGGTTCATCCAATATGAGTATGGGAACGTTTCCTCTTATCATGAACATTGACAGAGCCAATCTGAAGGCCAACCCCAATGCTATTAGCTCGCCACCACTTAAAAAGCTTATATCCTTTTCCTTACCCTGATAGATTACTTTGACTGTAACCTTCTCTTTCCTCTTAACTTCCCTCTTTAAAACTACCCTTGAATACTTTCCATCGGTCATCTCCTCAAAAATTTCACTAGCAATCTTCTCTACCTCCTTAAAGGCAAACTCTGTAAGTAAAACCTTGTACTTCCTAATCTTTTCCCTTATCTCCTCAAGGACCGGAATAACATCGTTCTTTATCCTTTCAAGTCTACTCTTTTTCTCCTTAATCTTCTCGTAACTCACTTCAAGCTCGTTAACATGCTTCTCTATCCTCTCAATCAAACTCCTCAATCCTTCAATCTCAGCTTTCACGGATGAAAATTTGCCAATGAGATCCTGATACCTCCTTAAAATATATTCATACTCCTCATCGCTGTAGCCCAAACTTTCAATCTCCTTCTCCACACTCTCAATATCCCTGAGAATTCTGTTCCTACTTTCAATAACATCCTCAATCGTACTCTTACAGATTTCAATCTCTCTAGCTCTCTTTTCAAGCTCCTCCTTTGCATTCTGCAGTGTCAGATACTCCTCATAGTGTTTCTCAAGCTCTCTCAAGGTATTTTCATCAACTCTCTCAATCTTATCCATCTCAGCCTCAAGATTCCTAAGAGATCTTTCAATCTCGTCTAACTTTCTCTTAAGTTCATTCTCAGCTTCAACATCTCGCCTCAATGTGGAAGCTATAGCTGTAAACTTGCTGATCTTTTCCTCAATCTCTCTGTACATTCTCCAGCTTCTCTCAAGCTCTTCAAAGTCCTCAAGCGATCTCCTAAGATCTTCAACTTCCTTTGCGAGTTCCAGTTCTTTCAAAACTTCCTTTTCTCTTTCAATTAAAGCTTTGATTTTCTCCTTTCTGTTTCTAACCTCAGCAATCTTTTCAGAAAGCTCTCTTAAGCTACCTTCAAGAGTTGATAACTTTCTCCTGTAACTTTTGATCAAGCTGATCTTGTGTTCTTCGCTCAGCAGCCTTCCACACGTCGGACAAACACCCTTAGCGGATTCCAAAAGGTTAATGGACTCTTTTAATCTTTCAAGTTCACCTTCAACTTTACCCTGCCTTTCAATCAAATCTTTCTCTACTTTTTCCAAACTTTCAAATTCCAGCTTAGCTCTCTTTATCCTATCAAGTTCTCCCTCAATCTCTCCAACTGATCTCTTCAATTTTTTCTCAAGCTCTCTTAGCCTTTCAAACTTTCCTCTTGCAACTTCGTAAGCTTCAGCACTACCTCTAAGCTTTTCTCTCTGAATTTTGAGTTCCTCGATATCTCTCTCCAAACCTTCTAGCTCCCTCTTACTTCTCCTTACCCTTTCCAGATCTCTTTCAATCCTCTCCTTCTCCGCTCTCAGGTTTATTATCTTCCTTTCAATCTCCCTCTCCCTACTAACCGAATACTCATAAATCCTCTTGAGTCTTAGGTATTCTTTGGCGAGGCTTTCAATCTCCTTAAGCCTACCGACCTTCTCTCTAAGCTTTTCGACCTCCTTCTCAAGTCTAACCCTTTGATTCTCAAGAATTTTCAACTTCTCGTTGAGAATGCCCAATTGCCTTTCAAGATCTCTCTTTTTCGAACTCAACTCATCGAACCTTGTCTTAATTTTATCTAATTCCTCCTTACGGGTTTTAACTTTTCCAAGCTCACTCTCAAGCTCTTCAAGCTCTTTTTCCTTAATTTCAAGCTCCTTCCTTTTACTTTCAAGCTCCTCTCTCTCTATCTTAAGCTTCTTTTCTATCTCAGCCCCTAACTTAACATCTTCTTCCAATCTCTTAGCTTCATTTTCAAATTGCCTTATTAGTTTCCCCATGTTTTCCCACGCCCTCTCGTAATCCTCTATCTGCGTAACTCTCTTTATTATCCTCTCTCTACTCTCCTCGTTTCTGACAATATCATCGATCTCCCCCTGCCTAACATAAATTGCATTAAGCCAGACGTGAGAAGGTGTCACATTCTTTTCAACCCAGTCCTTAACCCTCTCATCCCCCTCGATAAGTCTATCTCCTCTGAGGTAAGAATAACCATCACTACTCCTAACAATGGTGTACTCACATCCGTTCAGGACAAATTGTAGCTTTATCTCGTACCTACTTGCGGAATCCCTTATCAAATCATCTTTCCTAACACCAATCGGCTTCACACCGTAGAGGGCAATGGCTATTGCATCTAGAATAGAGGATTTTCCAGCACCGTTCCTTCCAACAATCAGATTGATGCCCCTATCAAAGACTACACGCGAATATCTGTGAGATTTAAAGTTCTCGATCTCAATGGACTTTATGAACATAGTCAACCCTCCAAGAAGTCTAAAAGAGTTCTCGGCCTTTTAGATTTAACCTCCTTCTTAAGTGGTTGTGCCACCTCAGCAGTCTCTCTTTCAACCTTGCTCAGCTTGGAGTAATCTTCTATGGTCTTAACATCTCTCAAACCAAACTCCTTCTCAACTAAGTTTATAACAATACCAATCAAATCTTCAAAATCGCTTCTCCTAAGGTACTCAAATAGACTTAGTTCGAACTCGGTAAAGAATTCATTTGGCTTAACAAACTTTATGTCCCTATCCTTTGAAATCCTTTCAAAGCTAATTCTAACGTGTTTCACCTTGCCTTCAGTCAACTTCATTATCCCCTCAACATCTATACCTCTTTCACTGAAAATTTTCAGAATTAGAATGGATTCAGAATCAACATGATTCAGTATCTCCTTAACCCTAACTTCTGCATCTTTTTGATCCACAGCATAAACATTTGCCAAAACCATATCTCTGCTCTGAACATCGATAAACTTAGGCTTAAAGTCCTTAACTATGAAAAACCCCTTAGAAATTCCTTTAACAATCTCCAAACTTTCAAAGTAATTTAACTTGAGAGAATATTCCTTAGCATCACTTCTCTCGGGGCAACCAGGATAGACATACCAAGAGCCGTTAACTTCCTTGGCTATGGGAATGTGAACGTGTCCCAAAGCGTAGTATTTCGCCTTTGGAAGTAAACTCATTGGTATGTAATCGTCTTTTATTTCAACATCAACTATCTCCTTAATCGATCCGTGCAAAACGACTATATCTCCACTCGGTAAGTATCTACTCTCCATCAGCTGTTTGAAGTGATAGGAGGAGCGATGTGTATCTCCAACGATTTTTAAATCTCCAAACTTACCATAGACAAGATAAAC
The DNA here is from genome assembly GCA_964522325.1 of uncultured archaeon. Taxonomy (GTDB): domain Archaea; phylum Halobacteriota; class Archaeoglobi; order Archaeoglobales; family Archaeoglobaceae; genus Archaeoglobus_B. Next base: position 5,650 of record CAZFVO010000049.1, read on the forward strand.
ATCACCAATCTTCTTAGATTCAACAAACTCATCCTTAACAAACTTTCTCCTCAAGCCCAACTTGTGTAACAGTTTTAATGATTCAAGCAGGTCGTATATCGAAACTTCCTTTATAGTCTTATCGTGATTTCCCTCTATTGCGAAAACTGGAATGTTCTCTCTCTTGAACATAGAAAGTATGTCTATAGCCTGCTTTATCGTCTTGGGGTTTGGAGAACTTCTGTGAAAGAGGTCTCCAGACATTACTGCAAAATCAACATCTTCCTCTATAGCCCTCTCAACAGTCATTTTAAATGATCTTGCAAAGTCCTCAGCTCTGAAGGGAAGATGATATTGTTCGTATCCTAAATGTGCATCCGCAAGATGGGCAAACTTCACAAACTCTCAACTACGGAGAAGTATAAACGCTTTTTGCGGGCAAAGTATATATAGGGTTTAAAAACATTTTAAAAGGGATGGTTATGAAGAGGGACTTTAAGATAAAAATTGAAAATGTAGTAGCATCAACGCAGATTGGAGAAAACATCGATTTAAATAAGATTGCAAGGGAAATACCAGATGCAGATTATAAACCTAAGCAATTTCCAGGTTTAGTTTTGAGAACAAAAGAACCAAAAGCTGCTGCGCTGATATTTAGGAGTGGTAAGGTTGTTTGTACGGGTTCAAAGTCGGTTGAAGATGCGAGGAGGGCTGTGAAGCAGATAGTCAAAATCGTTGGAAGTTTGGGTATTCCAGTAATTGAAGAACCAGAAGTGAAGGTTCAGAACATAGTCGCTTCTGCCGATTTGGGAACAGATTTAAATCTGAATGCTATAGCTATAGGTTTAGGTTTAGAAAACGTTGAATATGAGCCAGAGCAGTTTCCAGGTTTAGTTTACAGGTTAAGAGATCCAAGGGTTGTCGTTTTGATCTTCGGATCGGGTAAAATGGTTGTCACAGGTGGAAAGACGCCAGACGATGCGAGGAGGGCTGTGGAAAGGATTGCCGAAGAGCTTGAAACCCTAGGATTGTTATGATTTGGAGCTACAGGGCTGTAAACAACAGGATTGCAAGGAAGAAGTGGACAGTCTTTGGCTTATCTCTAATAGTTTTAGGTATTATTTATACAACTTATAGAATTTTAATTACGGGTAAACTAGTCTCATCTCTGGCAATATTCACACTCTTCGCAGCGATGGTCTTCCTCTACACGATAATAACGTTAGGGAAGGTTAGATACTACTTTATTGAGGATGATAGGATAATATACAAACCATTTAAGACATCACTTGATGAAATTGCTAGTTACGAGGTCGATGAGGTTAATAGGGTAATTAGGTTGAAGTTAAAGAAACCAAAGCTTTTTGCCGTAAAGACTCTATACTTTGATAAAGAGGAGGAATTTCAAGATGTCTTGAGATTTTTGAGAAAGAGGCTTGGATGAACAAATATAAGAAGGCGTTCACATTAATCGGTATGGGAATCGGTTTTTGCACTTTGGTGGTATTTCAATTCGTTCTGGCTGTTCTTGGCTTCTATGTTCGTGCTCATGGGTTTTGGCTTATTGTTGGATGTTAAACTTTTCCAAAATTTCTTCGAAAGCTTCGATAACCTTTTTCAGATCATCCTTTGGAACGAGATAAGTTGAAAGCTTTATACTCTTAGTTCTACCAGGCTTTATTCCGTGAATTTTCCTCTTCTTAAGCTCGTTGTAGAGGAAGTAACCACCTTTCTTAACCCTTTTAGAAATCTCGTAAAGTTTGTCGGTCTTAAAGTGTAACAGGTCGTGGTTATGTGGCTTTTCTCCAAGAAGCTCAAATCCAAGAGATTCAAACTTATCGACAAACCATCTCGCCTTAGCAACTTCTTCATCCCACCACTTAACCCTCTCCTTGACGTGGTCGAATGAGGCCATCAGTGTCATGAGTGGTACACCTCTAACGCTACATCCCAAGAGCTCTACCTCCTTATTCCTAAACCTCTCAGACTTCCTTAGAACAACCTTTGCATAATCCTCAAACATACCCAAAACTCCAACTGGCCCAGCAGAAGCCATGGATTTGTGTCCACTTCCCACCACAAAATCTACTCCAAGCTTTCCAGCATTGATCTCCATTCTACCTATCGAGTATGCACAGTTTAGAAGTACGGGTACACCTCTATCGTGACATACATCTACAACAGCCTTAACGTCTGGCAAATTTCCGTAATTTCCATCTGGATAAGTTAAAACTGCCAACAAAACCTCTCCCTTCTTTTTACCCTCAACTATTGCATCCTCATATCTCTCCTCCAAAACTTTATACTCTGGATGACCACTATTTGGAACCTCAACGATATTCAATCCCGCCCTTTCAGCCGAGAGGTATGTTGAGTAGTGTGCATTCGAGTCAACAACGACTACACCATCCTTCTTTGCCAAACCGTGCATAACTATGAATTTTCCTTCCCTTGCACCACCCGTAATCCTTGCAACATCACAACCCAAAAAGTTGGCGAGATCTTCAACGAAATCTGCAATTGGTGGTGTCTTTATCTCATGCAGATTTCCCTGACAAAAGTCGCATATGCTGTAACCATCACCCCATTCCAGCAACATCTTTTTGGCATCTTCCGTAAGCTTTCCCCCTGTCTGTAGTGGATCTATGTTTATGAAATCCTTTACCTTCCTCTCAACGAACATCGAAAGCTTTATCTCCGTTCATTTAATTAAGTTTATGAGGTGGCTTTTGATAATCCTACTCTCAACTTTAATTTTGGGATGTGCTGAAAGGGTTGAAAAGCCAAAGCTGAGCGTTGAATCGGTATTTGAGGATGGAGGATTCATACCCAAAAAGTACACGTGCGACGGTGAAAACGTAAATCCCCCTTTGAAGTTCAAAAACCTTGCGAAGAATGCCAAGAGTATAGTCGTGATCGTTGAGGATCCAGATGCACCTGCGGGAACCTTTACGCACTGGATAATTTACAACATCCCACCGATTGAAGAGATACCTGAAGGGATTCCTAAAAGTAAGGTCGTTGAAAGACCGTTTAAAGCCATGCAGGGTAAAAACGACTTTGGATTTTACGGCTACGGTGGTCCTTGCCCACCCTACGGTGTTCACAGCTATTACTTCAAGGTTTACGTCCTCGACACAACACTCGAATGGAAGGAGTATAGTAAGGATGATCTTTTAAAAGCTATTGAAGGGCATGTGATTCAGTATGGAGAAATCATGGGGAAGTATTCGAGATCCTGACGAGTTTAGGTTCCTTTTCAAATAATATTCTAAAGCCTAAGGATTGTAAGTAGCTGTAAGATTTTTTACCTCTTCCGTGTATCAGAATTTCGAGAAGATCATCTGGCGTATCAACATCCACGCTGGCATAGAATGAATCAAATATCTCGACTTTGAGGTTTAAACGTCTCGCTATTTCAATGTGCTTTAAAAAGCTACAGTAATAATAGCTCACCTTAAAATTCGGATTCCTTACAAGAATCATGTTTGTTCCCCCTCTCCTTCCAGGTGCAATTATCACGTCACCTTCAGTTTCAAAGAATTTCTCCAGAGTTTTTTTATTGAGAAGTGGTAGGTCAGACATTATAACCGCTGTCTCCCCCTTTATCCTCGAATTTATCGCTACATCAAGCTCTCTATCATCAACTTCGACTTCATAACCTTCCAAGTTAAAGGGATGTGTAGATAAGATCTTTATTTTACAGTCGAAGCTATCTAAAGCTGTTAAAACGTCAAGAAGCATAGCCCTAGCAAGTTCTTCTCTCTCTTTCCTACTCAAAACAATACTCAATCTCGATTTTGGATCTGTGGGCTTGAAAGGGATTATGACGAGCATATTGGATATTTGCAAAAGTCTATAAAACGATAATTGGATATTTAGGCATGAAAGTATACTTTGTAACCTCAAATGAGGGTAAATTTAAGGAGGCAAGAGAAATAGGAAGTAAGTATGGAGTAGAGGTCAAATGGTTAAGGAAGGAGTATTTGGAACCACAAGGAAATGACTTGGAGGAAATTGCGAGGTTAAGTGCTGAACTCTTGGCTAAAGAGATTGAGAAACCCTTCTTCTTAGAGGACAGTGGACTGTTCATACCAGCGCTCAAAGGATTTCCAGGTCCCTACTCATCTTATGTTTTTAAAACGATAGGTAACGAGGGGATTCTAAAACTGATGGAAGGAGTTGAAGACAGAAGAGCTTACTTCCTAGCTGTTGTAGCCTTCTGGGATGGGGAAAAGGTTCTAACGTTTAAAGGTAGAGTAGATGGAATGATAACCAAGGAAATGAGGGGAGACAAGGGCTTTGGATTCGATCCAATATTCGAATACAACGGGAAGACTTTTGCAGAGATGGGTGAGGAGAAAAATGAAGTTTCCCATAGGAGGAAAGCTTTGGAAAAATTCTTCGAATACCTAAAGAATCTGTAATATTACTTCTCTTTTCCTTCTCCTCGTATCGAAGTTTATGACGACTATCTGCTGCCAAGTTCCAAGCAAAAGCTCACCATCCTTAAACGGCACAACTATGCTTGGCCCAACTATTGAAGCCTTAACGTGGCTTGAACCGTTATCGTCACCCCAAGTCTTGTGATGTTCGTAGTAGTCGTTGTATGGAGCTATCTTATCCATGACCCTTGGAAAATCCTTCTTTAAGCCCGGTTCATATTCGATCGTCGTTATTGCCCCCGTAGATCCCTTTGCAAAGACTAAAACCGCTCCTTCCCTCTTTCCACTCTCCCTAACAAACTTCCTAACCTCATCGGTTATATCCGCCATATCCCCATGCGCATCGAGTTCAACTGTCAGAACTTTCATCATAACCTAACATACACTAGGAGTTGAAAATGTTTTGTTGATACAATTTCAAAAAATCTTAATATTTCTGAATGTTGTTTTGAGCATGATACTTTACAAGCAGTTTGGTCTAAGTGCAAGGGATGCAGCAGAGATTACAGCAGATGTCGTTGAGATAATCCGAAGGAAACTCGATGACGAGAAGGCAGTTGAGTATCTAAAGAATAGGTACAGCGGTGACAAGCTAATCTTTGCTGTCCTGATGATTGGAAGACTTACAGGTATGAGTTTAGCTTTGCAGGATGTTGAGAAGGCTAAGATGATAGTTGCTGACTTCTCAAGGTTAATGAGGATACTTGAAGAGAAGGGAAGAGATGAACTCGTAAAAACTCTTGAAAAGGAGATACTCGAGGAGACTTATGCTGAAGAGGAGATTAAGAAAGGTTACGCATGATGTTTGCCGAATTGGATTTTGAAGAGTTTAGGTTGAGGATCCCGTTTGTATGTAGGATGTGTGGAGAGTGTTGTAGAAAGTTGAGCAAGGTTATCTATGATCCGAGAACAGGAAAGGTTTATATTGAGGATTTGGAGTTTGATTACATTGAAGGAGTCGAAGAGTATAAGGATTTTCAACACCCAATAAGGATCGTCTGTCCATTTTTGAAGGACAACAAATGCACGATCTATCAAATCAGACCAAAGAGTTGTAGAGAATATCCACTTCTGACAGGTGATTTGGGAGTCAACTGCCCAGCTTTAAAGTCTTTTAAAAGATTCTTAAACGCTTTTAAGGCTAAAAGGGTTGAATTTAAGGTTGTTGAAGGAGAGTTAGAGCCAACTTGTATACCCGAAGAATTTCTGAAGATCTTCAAGAGTCTAAATCCGACTAAGGAGGAGTTGGAGGCTTTTATGAGACTCAACAAGGTAGAGAAAAGTTTAAATTTAGTGATGACAACTAAGCATAAGGGCCCGTAGCTTAGCCAGGTCAGAGCGCCCGGCTCATAACCGGGCGGTCGAGGGTTCAAATCCCTCCGGGCCCA
>CAZFVO010000050.1:0-11385 GCA_964522325.1 uncultured archaeon
TCTGCAACAACTTTTCCATCAACCTTACCTCTGAACTCCTTCATGACCAAACCCATCAAAGGCTTGAAAGCCTTCTCACCCCTCTCCCTAATCAGATCAACCTTCTCATCAACAAGCTTAGATATAAAGTCGTCTAAGTCCTCGCCAGCCTTCATCTTAGCCAGTATGTTCTCAACGTTGGCATTTGGATTGATACAGAATTCCTTTAAGACTTCTTCAGCACCCTCTTTCGCAATTCTACCATTTGCTATCAACTCAAGTGTAATTTTGAAGTGCTCTTTTTCAAGTACATCGGTGTTAAAGCCCTCTTTCTTAAGCTGTGCTGGAATTATGTGCAGAACCCTTGCAACGACAGTCGGTGTAATCTTTTCAGCGTAACTCTCAAACAGATCGTAGTACTCGCTGTCTGCAATAGCCCAAGCCAAATCCTCACTTAAACCCATTTCGACGTATCTCTTAGCTCTATCTTCAATTAGCTCTGGTATCTCAATATTTAGCATTTCTTCGGTAATCTTTACTGGAGGAACATCTGTCTCGGGATACATTCTAGCTGAGCCAGGCAGAGGTCTTAGATAAGAGGTTGTTCCGTCTTCATTTGCCTTCCTCGTCTCTTCAGGCACACCAATCAAGCAGTATTCAGCCCTTTCAGCAATTCTCTGTAAAGCCCTCCTAACTCTAAGCTCCTCACCGCAAGTAAATACTATTGCATCTTCATCTCCAGCTTTGAGTCTCTCCTTAAGCTTTGCAACCTCTTCAGAACTTATACCGTAATTCGGTAATTCATCCGTGTGGAAAATCCCTCCTAAGCCAAATGTTTTTGCAATATCGGCGAATTCGGTTCCAAGCCTTCTATTTGGCTGAATCTCCCTACCGACCAAACCACCAAAGCCCTTAAGCAGTATGGCTAAAACCTTGCCGTTCTTCTTCAAAGCCCTTGCAATTACCTTACACTTTGTGTTTGCAAATATGTCTGTTACATCATATATCTCATTAACGACGTAAGCATTCCTCTGCCTAAGCTCATCCCTAATCTTGAGAAGGTTTAACTGCCTCAAAACCTCATACTCTACAACCTTATCCAATATCTCAAGCTCCTGAACACCTTTTATCTCAACCCTCGCTCCGTTGGCTATGCTTATGTTCACATCCTGCCTTATCGTTCCCAATCCCCTCTTAACCTTACCAGTCGAACGTAAAATCATTCCCAACTTCTTTGCAACCTTCTTTGCAAGTTCTGGTGAATCAATATCGGGTTTTGTACCAATCTCAACAAGAGGAATGCCAAGTCTATCCAAGGAGTACACAACAACCTCACCCTTATCTTCAACCTTCTTGCAAGCCTCTTCCTCCAAGCAGAGTGTTGCAATACCGATTTTACGTCCATCAACTTCTATGTAGCCATCGAATGCTATCAACGCTGTTCTTTGAAAGCCAGTGGTATTGCTACCGTCTATCACTATCTTACGCATCACGTGAACCTCATCCACAAACTCCATATTCAGCATCTTTGCAATCATTATAGCTATCTGCAAAGCCTCTCTGTTCAATTCCCTCGGCGGTTCCTCATCTGCCTCAACCAAACAAGTCGTGTCGTAGCTCTTATAAATAAACCTTTTACTCCTTAACACCTCTTCCTTCGCTGCCCTGTCTTCTTCACCGATTTCACTCCTCTTAAGCCTTAAGTAGCGGAAGAACTCGAAGTTCGACTCATCAACATCTCTAAGCTCCGTAGGACAGTAACAGAACAGCTTGTGTTTTGTATTAAGCTGTTGATGAATCTCGATACCAACCTTTAAGCCGAGGGATGAGTAGTCCATGTTTAGAGTCTTCAATCTGTATTAATGAATATCGCATAGCTTATAGAACCACTCGTTCACGTTAAGCTGTGAGGATAGTAAAGATGCTTAAAGATGTTGATAGGGTTCTACTGATAGGAATGGGTGGCGGTGGGGATATAGTTAGTACATTAGCCGTTGGAGACTTCTTCAAGCTCTTTGACGTTGAATGTATCTACGGTGGTGTCGTGTGGGAGAGAGTTACAAGGGACAAAAAGCCCGGTCCAATGTCGATTGAAGAGATTGACAATTGTAAAGTTATAAATGACTGCTTGGCATGGATAAATCCCAAATCGAATTACAAGGGACTCAAACTGATAGTAGCTCAGGTTGCAGAGTTCTTAGGTTGCAACGTTGTTGGAGTAGATATAACCAAAGGTGAGTCCAATCTAACGAGATGTTTAAAGGAGTTCGTTAAGATAGAAGAAATTGATCTAATCGTTGGTGTCGATGCTGGGGGAGATTCCCTAGCGAGAGGATACGAGAGGGGTTTACATAGCCCGTTGGCCGATGCCATAATGCTCTCATCCCTCAACAAGCTCAATTCAATTTTAGCCGTAGTTGGATTTGGTAGCGATGGAGAACTTACGAGAGATGAGTTAGAACTCTACTTGAGTGATATAGCAAAGAGGAACGGTATTTTGGGAGCAAGTTTGATAACTAGGGACTTTGCAGATAAGGTTGCAAACTTTGTCAATGAAGTGTATACAACTGCATCGAGGATCCCAATCATAGCATCTCAAGGTTTCAACGGCAGAGTTAAGGTATGGGATAAAGCGATCATAGAAGTTTCAATTCTGAATGCTCTAATCTTTTACATCGATCTCAAAGTAGCTTATGAACTATCCTTTGCTAAGGTTGTTGAAGGTACCAAAAGTATAGATGAAGCAAACAATAAGCTACACGAAGTTGGTATAAAGACTGAATACGATCACGAAGTTGAGGTGTTCAAACGTGAAATTGAAGGAGCTTGAGGAGTATCAAAGGATGCTTGCTAAAAGGGTTGTTCTTAAGGATAAAATATCGGAAGTAAGGTTCGTGGCTGGTGTAGATCAAGCATTTATTGGTAACAAGGTTATATCAGCGTGTGTCCTTCTAACGTTTCCAGATTTAAAGCTTGTAAAGGATGGTGTTGAGATTGAGGATGTCAACTTTCCGTACATACCTACATTTCTGATGTTTAGAGAGGGAAAACCAGCAGTTAACGTTGTTAGGAAGGTTGTTGATAATGTTGAAGATGTAATTCTGCTTGTAGATGGAAGTGGAATAGCTCATCCTAGGAGGTGTGGGTTGGCAACCTACGTAGCAATTGAAACGGGAATACCATCGATAGGTGTAACGAAGAAGAAACTTTACGGTAAGGTTGAAGAGCCTAAGGAGGTAATGGAAGCTAAACCTATCTACGACGATTCTGAAGTGATAGGATATGCACTAAAGCCTTGTAAGAACTGCAACCCGATATACATTTCCCCAGGTAACTACATAACTCCAGAGACCGCTTTAAGTATTGTAAAAGCTTGTTTGAAGGGACATAAGCTGCCAGAACCAATTAGGTTAGCACACAACTTGGCAAACATTTCAAAAAACAGGAAGTTAAGTGATTTCTTTTAAACGTAGCTTTCCAAAACCTCAAAGTGAACTATGGTTACTAAGTCGTTCTCGTCGACCTCGCCGTATATCCTTTTGAGGGCATTCAAAAGTTGTTCCCTACTTTCAAACCCATCTCTAATAGCATCATCATCCGTCAACTCCTTAACTCTCTTCACAACAACCTTCGTAACCTTTGCTTTCGCAAACGGTTTGTAGTTCACCGTTAGCTCCACAGTTTTACCGACTGGATAGCTCTTCACACCCTTTCTAACCGTTGTGATCTTTCTCCCTTGAAGTATACTCTCAACATACTCAGCATCGAAGTTTATCCTCTCCATTCAACCACCCTCCTCTCCGTAAAGTGTTTTCCAAATCTTTTGAACTGCCTTGACAAGAGTTTTATAAACTCTGAAGTTCTCACCAAGCTCCCTCCAGCTCTTAAGCTGTAAACATTTAGCAACTAGAATTTCCTCCTCTTCATTGCTCAAATCGAGCTTATTTGTCTTCGAGTAGTAGTACCTTACGAGGGGTCTTATCAGATCCGAAACGTATTCGTATAAGCTTTGACCTTGGAAGTACTTCTTTATCCTTCTCCTTTCAACCTTACCAAAGTACGGTTTATCAACCTCCAAATCCCTTCTGAGACTCTTAAGTAGACTTATAGCCGTTTCAGTCTCCAAATCTCTCAACTCATCTGCCAAATATTCTATCAATCTCCTTGTAAAGTCCACATTTATCAAATCAACCTTCTCCTCAACATGCATCTTCAAAGGATTTAATACTATCACCGTATGCTCACCAGATATTTCATTTCTTTGGGGTGTTATGTGAACGGGAATAAAGCCGTTCCTAAGCCAGAACCTTAAGAGCTCAGGTGAAACGCCAAATCCGCTTCCGACCCAGTCCATATCCTTTTCTTTAGCCCACTCAACAATTTTATTCAGAGCATAGCTCCCTATACCCATTCTCATCACAGATGGATGTGTTGCAATTCTAACGACTCTCAAACCAACGTACTTGGGGAAGTCGTAGTCCCAATAGTGCTTCAGCATGAGATCTGGTATTATCTGTCCCTTCGGCTTGTATCCTTTTGAGATCTTTTTTATAGTTTCATCATCCATCTTACCTTCTATTGCCACATGCAACGAGCAGACAACCTTACCATTAACCTTCACAGCGAAAGGTTTGTGATTGGGCATATCCAACAGAATAACAAGATCTGAAGGTCTGTTTCTGTAGTGAGCTAGGACGTATATTCCAAAGAATTCCCTCAAAAGTTTTTCATCGTCGATGAGCTTATCCTTGTCTATCTCCTCAAATTCGAGATTTCCGTCCTTTATAGCCTTCAAATCATCTTCAGTGATCTCTGCTGGTTGAGCATCCAAAAGTAACACGTCATAAAGCCATTTTTCAATTGGATCTCCCTTTCCATACCTTATCGGTTCTTTAAGGTGGATCTTTTCAATCTCAACATCTTCACAACCTTCAAGTCTCTTAAGGAACCTTATACTGAACCCTCTACCAGCCCCCTCGTAGCCGTGTATGGTAGTTGAGAATATCATCCATCTAACTCCCTCAGTAATCTTCCACAAAACTGGTACATCTATGCCTGCAGCTTCATCAACTATTATTATGTCAGCATAATCTTTCTCAACCATTGCCCTCCTTGGAACAACGTACTCAACCCTCGCATATTTACTGTTCACAACAGTTATGAGCCTACCACTCTCCTTAACTCTAAAGTTCATCCCAACTCTTACCATTGCTTTTAGCAGAAACTTGAAGTACGTTTGAACAGCATATGGGGTTGGAGCTACAACCATTATCCTTACAGGTCTCTTTAGAACCTTAAACATCCTCCAAATCAGGTAAGGAGTAACGATTCCCAAAACAGCCGACTTTCCCCTACCTCTATCAGCCGTAATCACGACAGCCTTCCTATCCTTTTTCCTGTCGAAGTAGTGCTCAAAAAGCTCTAAAACTCTAACCTGATCCTGCGTTGCACAAAGCTTGTAGAGCTTTCTACTGATCTCTCTCTCTTCCTCCGGTAGAACTATCTCTTCTCTTGATTCCTCTACCTTCTCAAACTCGTAAGGTTTGATCAGAACCTTCTTGTCGAGATCATAAATTATTATTCCCTTTGTCAGAAGTGTTCTCTTAATGAAACGCCTGTAGAACCTTGGAACTACATCGTCTATCGTGTAGGGCTCACTCACAAGCTCCTCATGCCACTTGCTCTTCAAATTCTGCCAGTCTGGGATGGGAGGAGATAATGCTAGTATCATTCCCCCTTCAGCAATGGTCTCAATGACAATTCCCAAATCGTTTGGGTGAAAGCCGTTCGTTATGTCAAGTATTAGAGAGGGATAAGTTTCACCCAAAACGTTTTGAACGTCTTTATAGTGAACAAACTTACCTTCAAAGTAATCCTTAGCCTTCTCAAGAAACTCACTCCTTCCTACTACAAGCAACTCCCCCTCAACATCTCTAAGTTTTTCGTACTTTTTGTATAGCTTTTTTGCAGTTTTAAGTAGTTTCTCGAGATCTTTGGAGCATAGGATAATCATGAATCTGTGCCTATTCTCTAAGGCAGTTTTAACTGCTTTTTCAAGTTCGCTCGTGAGCTTCTTTATTGTCATCTAAACAACCTTCAACTCACGTTAAAAAAGTTAAGCGACGAAGACTGGAACCTTCGAATACCTGATTATAAAGTCAGCTGTGCTACCTAGTATGCTTCTCAAACCCTTACCAGATCTACCAACGAATATACACGTAGCATTTTCAATTTCAGCTATTTTCACTATCTCCTTTGGAGGATTTCCTTCTCCCACCACAACCTTAACATCTATCCCCTCCCCCCTGAAATCCCTCTCAATCTCATCTAGCCTATCCTCCTCCAAAACCTCCCCCTTTTCGAGTATATGCGCCACGACTACACTTGAATTGCAAGCCTTAGCAATGAACTTGACATAACTTCCAAGCTTTTCAGCCTTTTCCGATAGATCGTGAGAGTAAAGTAGTTTCGAAAATACACTAGGTGTGTGATCTTTGAAAACCATAACAGGAATCTTTGCCCTCCTAACGACGCCCTCAGCCGTACTTCCCAACAGAATTGCCTTCAGCGAACTTCTACCTCTACTGCCCATAACGATCATGTCAACTTTCTCCTCTTCAGCAACTCTCACAATCTCACTCACTGGCTCACCAGCTGGAGGAGGATAAACCTTAGCTCTGTAGCCAACTCTTTCAATTTCCTTGGCTATTTCCTCAAGCTTTGGCATACTTTCCTTTTCAATCTCTCTAATATACGACTCTATGTCTATCCCCCTTGCAACACCCAAAATCCTTGTAAGATTTATGACCCTCAGGATAACGAAATCCTTAACACCCAAACACTTAAATTCAGGCAGTGAATTTAGTATCACCAAACTCTTTTCAGAGAGATCAGTTGCATAGAGTATCCTCTTGAGCATGCAACCATTTTGTCTTTAGTATATAAAGTTTTACTAAACAAAATATTTAAGCCAAATCCATAGATAGCTTAAGCAATGAGAATAGGTTTTGTTTCAAGATATCCTCCAGTTCATTGCGGAATTGCAGAATATACCAAGATGCTCTCATCAGCTTTAATATCCTTAAGTCACAAGGTTGATATTATCGTTTTCTCGACAAACGAAGCGTACAAAGAGTTTTACGAGGATAACGTTGCCAAAGTTTATCCTTGCTACTCGAGATTTGAGAGAGATTACTCTAAGTTGATTGAAGCACTTAAGGATGTTGGAGGAGTTGACGTTCTACACGTTCAGCACGAGTATGGAATTTACGGGAGTAACAGGGAGTTGATCGATGCTCTTATCGAAGCTAAGAGGGATGGACTGGCTAAGATAATTGGTATTACGATGCACACAGTCGATCATCCTTATTCGCCGAGAGCCAACGTCACCTTGAAGTTTCAGACATGGATAGATGAGTTAGACTTCGTAATAGTTCACAGTCCACTTCAAGAGTTCGAGTTACATATACAGGGGATAGATCCATCAAAGGTTTACAGGATACCCCACGGAACTCTGATAAATCCCTACCTCTGTAAGACAAGAGATGAACTCTGTAGGAGTTTGAGAATAGAGGGAGAGTTTGAAGGAGTCATATTGACCGTACCAGGGTTCTTGAGAAAGGACAAGGGGATTGACGTTCTCCTCGATGCCCTAAGAATTTTGAGCGATCTCAAGTTTACACTTGTGATTGCCGGAGAACCACAGGATGAGGAGATGGTTAGGCTGATAGAGACTTCAGAGTTTAAGACGATTCTAATAGAAAGGTATCTGTCAAGCGATGAAATTCTCAAGACAGTTGCATTGGCGGATGCGATAATCTTACCCTATAGGGACAAGAAATCCTACGCTGTAAGTGGGATCCTACACTTATCGATGGGTAGTTTAAAGCCAATAGTTGGTACGAGGGTTCCGAGGTTGATCGAGTTTTATCAACATGCACCCCGCTTAACAGTCCCACCGACAAACCCAAAGGCCTTGGCTGATAAGATAAGGTGGTTAGTGAATAACTACGACTACGCTTTAGCCTACATGACAGAAGTCTACAGCTACGCAGCACGAACTCAGTGGCTGAGGATGGCATCTAGACACATCAAAACTTATCTAAACCTTTTAAAGTGATGTTCTGTCCATATTATCTCTTTTGGCGTTAAGATAACGTCAACCTTAACATCGTGCTCATCCATCACATGGCTAAAATCGTCAAAAACCTGAATAGGGTGTGCTATAACAATGTACAGAGTTTTATCTGTTATCATCCCTTTCTCCTTCAAGACCTTATACTCCTTATCCCCAAAACCGCTACCCTTTCCTATCCTGTTTCCCTTCTTATCGACTGCAACGCAACCCTGTACAAACAAATCGACTTTAAGGTTGAGGTTATCTAAGCTACTATCCTTTCCATACATCATCATCTCTTTTATGGTTCCAGCCTTACCCTTCTCTATCAGCAAAAATCCTGTCATCTTGGGTTTTACGGCGAGTAAGATCTTGTGATCTTCAAGAGTAATTTCTCTCGCTCGCCTTAAAGGTGAATCTGGAGCTGAAAAGATTACCTTTGCTTTTCTATACTCTTCAAGCTCTCTGAGCTTTTCACATGCTTTTTCAGCTCCTATAAAATTTGGAATCCTTCCGTAGGGTGGAGGAAAGGTTGAGTAAGGCTTTATAGCCTTCCAAATGTACTCTCTTATCTCCTGCTTTGATTTCATGTCATTCCACTATTTCAAACATCGGTACTACTCTTTTCTCCCTATTTGGATAGAATAGCTCGCTTGGATATTCCTTACCATACACCCTTACTCTCTTACCGATTAGATTTTCATTTTCAGCCCTCTCTGCATCTACATCAAGTCTGCCAATGATCCAAGGTCCTTCATCAAGCTCAACTAAGGCTACAACATATGGCACCTCATTCTCATATCCCATAGGTGCAACGTACGTCACAGTATAACTTGTAACCCTCCCGTAGCCTGAAAGCTTAATTCTTTCGAGGTTTCTACCTTTGCAATTGTCACATGTTGACTTTGGTGGGCAAATTATAGCTCCGCAATCTTTACACTTTAAACCTATCAAATCGCCCTTTAAAAGCTCCTCAAAAAACTCGACAAACATCGACATCACCTCTTGTGAACGCTCAAAATTATGTTTACTATTACACCAAAGTCTCCTCCTAATGTGTCTGTAATAACATTTTCAGCATCAACCTTCACAAAATCCAGCTCATCTCTCAGCAGTTTCACAGCTGAGTAGATTTGTGCAGTACCAGTCGCTCCTACTGGATGTCCCTTTCCAATCAAACCGCCATCGATGTTCACAGCCACCTTGCCACCTACATCGGTTAGACCTTCAGCCGTTGCCTTAGCACCTTCTCCATGTTCAAAAAACCCCATAGCCTCCAAAGCAACTATCTCAGCAATCGTAAAGCAGTCATGAACCAAGGCAACATCTATATCCTTTGGCTCCAATCCAGCCATCTTGTAAGCTTGTTGTGAAGAAATTCTTCTTGGCAAAGCCTTAACTATATCCCTTTTCTGTCTAAATAAGCTCCCAGCGGAACTCTGTCCAACACCCCTGACGTAAATCAGTTCATCTATTCTACCCCTTGCAAACTCTTCGCTGGCTAAAATTACAGCTGAAGCTCCGTCAGTCATTGGACAGCAATCCAAAAGTGTAAGTGGAGAGCATATCATCCTCGAATTTAGCACATCCTCAACCTTTAGATTGCCAAGTTTATTGTAAAACTGTGCTTTTGGATTTTTAGCTCCATACTTGTGATTTTTAATTGAGACGCATGCCATCATCTCCCTAAGCTTATCGAGTGGAATTCCATAAGTTTCTGCGTAAAGTCTTGCCACCAATGCAAAAACTCCTGGAAATGTTAAGCCTGTATTCATTTCATAAACGCCATCAACCGCTGTAGCTAAAGCTCTGGTTCCTATAGAAGTTCCAGCGGATTTTAACTTCTCAACGCCACCAACTACAACACAATCATAAACACCATGTTTTATTGCCAAGTAAGCCTCTTTAAAAGCTACTGCCGATGAGCAGCAAGCCGATTCGTACCTCATTGCGGGAATACCTTTCAACCCAATTTCATCAGCAATGAAACCACCTAAGTTAGCTGAACCATCTGTAATCTCTCCCACAAAGTTTCCTATGTAAAGAGCTTCAATATCTTTGAGTTCTATATTAGATGAGTCAAAAGCTTCGAAAAACGCTTGAGCGAAAAGTTCTGGAAGACTTTTGTCAGGATGCGAGCCAAATTTAGTCTGTCCAACGCCCATCACGACTACATCCATGCTCCAAAAACAACTTCGATTAAATAAAAATTTTCATTCGACTACCAACGAATTTGATAAAATCTAACAAAACAAAAAATTGCTTAAATCGTCAATTCTACTACCACCATGAAAAAGGTGATTGCGATCTTATTAACTGTTGTAGCGGTAAGTTTTATTGCAGTAAACAGTTTAGCTAAGAATGAAGCTTACAATGGGACGTTGATCGTTTACGGATATGGTGTAATCTCTACAGATCCGAACCTGGCGATAATAAGGCTCTCGGTTGTCACTCAAGATATCAGCTGTGAAAATGCTGTTAGAATGAATGCTGAGATTACAAGCAAGGTCATTGAGAGTGTCAAAGACTTGGGAAATGTGACTACTGAATACTACTCAGTTCATCCTATCTACAAGAATAACACGATCTACGCTTACAGAGTTGTGAACAGTCTAAAAATTGAATGCTCGCCAAAAGTTGTCGGTAAGGTTGTAGATAAAGCTGTTTTGGCTGGTGCAAATAGGATCGACTCAATTTCCTTCACACTCTCCGATGAACTCAAAAAGGAACTTTACTTAAAAGCTCTTCAACTCGCTGTAGAGGATGCAGAGAAGAAGACTAAGGTTGTCGCAGAGTTTTTAGGATTGAAGGATGTTAAACCCAGTATGATTGAGGTTAAATATTCCACTCCAGTACCAATTGTATACAAAGCTGAAACACCAATAATACCAAGAGAGGTTGAGGTTTCGGCAAGTGTAAAGATAACCTACTCCTTCACCTGAAACTTAAGTTCTTTAGCAATTTTATTATTAACATATATTTTTATTGTGTAATTTCCCTCTACCAACCTACCTAAATTGACCTCATGTTTGTAAATTTCAACCTTCTGAGTACAAACCTCATCGGGTTTTGGAGGTACATACTTGAAGTATAGGTCTACTTCCTTCCCGTAAGCTTTCATACCCTTATAACTCACATTGTGGCAAGGGTTTGGTAGTGTAAAAGTTACGTAGAGAATGTAAGAGTCATTTATCTTCAATATAGTTGCGTTTATTGAGACACCTGATGGTAAACTCGGCCCTTCATTACTCATGCAACCCATCAGAATCAGTGCAATCGCTACTGGTATA
>CAZFVO010000051.1:0-10297 GCA_964522325.1 uncultured archaeon
GTTGACGGAAATAGATCAATCGATGATCGATCAACTTGTGGCTACTGCTGAAGCAGATACTCCCGAAAGCAAGATAGCAAAGCTTGAAAAGGAAGTTGAAACCCTTAAGGGTGCCATAAAACGCCTTCTTATGGATATAAGAGAGGCTATGAACAACCTTGAGAACCCATTCCAGAGTTTGCAGAATCTTGCACAAGTCATAAACAAACCACTGCAACCTCAACCCGTTCAAGTGATACCGACACCGCCACCTAAGGAAGAGGAAAAAGAAGAGGAGGAAAAAGAAGGAAAGAAAGAGGAGAAGGAAGAGAAAAAAGTTGAGGAAAAGGTGGAGGAAAAGAAAGAAGAAAAGAAGGAAGAATTTGAGAAGAAAGTTGAGGAAGAAGTTGAGAAAAAAGAGGTTGAGAAAGAAGAAGAGGATGTTGTTAAAGAAGTTGAGGAGGTTGATAATGTGTTTCAAGCTCCTAAATTAGTTGTGAAGGAGGAAGAAAAAAAGATAGAGGAGGTGATGCCCAAAAGGATGAGTGTTTTGACGTTTTACAGTATGATGGAATGGGTAAGGAGGATGCTTGAAAAATACGACATGAACACAATAAAAGAATTGCTCGACCTCTTTGAAACTGCTGGCTATATATCTGAGGAATTAAAGGACTTTACAAGTAAGATGGTGGACATAGTGAGCGTTGTTGGTGATGGACTGGATGAACTGCTGATAGATCTCTACAAACTGCATAAAACAGTAAATCCGAACGACAGAAGCATGGATTCTGAACTGCTGAAAATACTCTTAGAAAAGAGGGGCGATCTAAGGTGAAGGGGCATGACAAGAGAGGTGATAACGAATGCCTTGCTTGTGATCGCTACTGTGGTTGCTGTCTCCATATTTACCACCGCTATGATACCCTCTGTAAGGGATATGTCAAACACATACTACTCCTTAACGAGCAAGTTGGGGGAAAGGGTTGGGACGGATATAAAGATAATTTTTGTAGAAGTTGATGATACCCACCTCACGTTTTGGGTTAAGAACATCGGTTCAAGCAGAATTGCTGTCCCTCTTTTAAATCTCAGTGATGTTTTCATAGTTTCAAACACGACATCTTACCACTTCACGTTATCGAGTTCGAGTGTCAGCTATACGATAGAAAACGGTGACGGCGACAATTACTGGGAAGATGGAGAAACTCTGAAGGTAGATATTAGTGTTAGCCTCGAAAGCGGTGACTACACACTGACGTTCGTCCTATACAACGGTGTTGAAGATTCGGAAATATTCTCGAGGTGATGCCATGGGGTTCGATACTGTTATAGCATCCATAATCTCAATAGCTTTAATAATTGCCGTAGCATACGTATTTGCATCCGGTAGCTACACCTTAGCTGAAATTGCGAGCATGCAGTATAAGAAAGCTGTAGATAGGGCTGTAGATATAATCAACACGAAGATGACGATTTTGAATGTCTATTACGATAATTCGACTCAATCGGTTATTGCTGATATAAAAAATAGTGGTATGACGAGATTTAAGGAATTTTCAAAGTTTGATGTGTTTGTATATGGTAAACCTGAAGGCTGGACTGAAACGTACTATCCCACAATCGAGAGGGTCACTTTTGACATAGTAGCCGAACTTACAAATCCGGGCATATTCGATCCTCATGAAATAGTTAGATTGGATGTTAGGCTTGCAAATTCCTTACCTAACGGAACTTACGTTCTTTTGGTATGCACACCCAATGGTGTTTGTTTTAGTGGTGAATTTACCGTAGGGGGGTGATGGGAGATGGTGATGGAGTTGGAGGAGCTTGAAAAAGAGCAGAAAAAGAACATCCTTTCAAGCGGTAATGCGGAGATAGACAAACGTTTAGGAGGTGGAATACCACTCGGCTCTCTGACTTTGATAGAAGGAGAGAACGATACGGGTAAAAGCGTTCTATGCCAACAGTTCACATACGGCGGTTTAATGCAGGGGCATAGGATAGCGTACTACACAACGGAAAACACCATAAAGAGCTTACTAACTCAGATGGAATCGCTGAGCTTAGATGTATCAGACTTTTACGCTTGGGGATACCTAAGAATATTCCCCATACACCTTGAAGGCGTTGAATGGAACCCGGAGCAGATGAAGAGAGTTCTGCAACTACTTTCCGATCACATAAAGGCCATAAGAGAGAACGTAGTAATAATAGATTCACTAACTATGTTTACAACCTACTCAACGGAAGATGACGTTTTAGAATTCCTTACGAGGCTCAAAAACTTGTGCGACAGAGGAAAAACGATACTCATTACGTTGCATCAGCATGCTTTCAAGGAGGACACCCTTGTCAGAATAAGGTCCGCATGTGATTGTCACCTCTTTCTCAGAAAGGAACAGCTTGGAGATAGATATGTATGTGTTTTGGAAGTTGCAAAGATAAGAGGAGCTAAGAAGACGACTGGAAATATTGTGAGCTTCGAAGTCCATCCAGGATTTGGATTGAAGATAATTCCGATACAGTCTGCACAGGCCTGACGAAAGTTTTATTTTTACCATTCGCATAATGATTATTAAGATAATAATCAGAACAAGATCGAAGGTAGAGGTGATCAGCGATGGCAACGGCCGTACAGAGACTCGAGCAGACGTTGAAGCCGAAGGGGGTGAAAGGGGTAGTCGCCAATTTCCCCTTCAAACCAAGAAAGATAGAGGAGGAACACGATCATATTAATCTGAAGAGCTGTGGAATATACAGGATACTTCCGAAGGAGATGAAGAGGGAGGTGGAGAAGAATCTGCACCTTCTTGAATACCTTCACATACTGCCCATAGACAAAGTCGGAATCCCAAAATTCGTTCCGAAGCTTGATAGGAAGAAGCATGGAGAGCTTGAAAACCCCAATCTGATATATCCTGCCGATGAGCAGATATACATCCACATATTTCCCGATAAAAACGATGTCAGGAACTACTACATACCTATAGAGCCAACTCTTCTAACGGGTGTGGACGATCTTTTGAGGGAAGTGGAAATAAGGCTTGTAGATTATTTGGCGGATATTGAATTTAATCCCGAGGATGATGAAGAGAAGAAGAGAATATTGAAGGAAGCTTTGAAGGAGATATGCGTTATAGTTGACGGTAGGGAGATAGATGAGGAAATAAAAGAAGCTGTAAGTGGTAGCAACGGTAACGGTAAAAAGCCGAAATTCGGATTTCTTACAAAGCTGTTTCTTTTTAACAAGAAGAACGGTGAAAATGGCAAGATATTTGTTACGAGACAGCAGTATAAAGCTTTGGAATATGCTCTCATTAGAGATAAGGTGGGTTTGGGCATATTGGAGCCTTACATAAGGGACAAGTATATCGAAGATATATCATGCAGCGGTTTGGGACCGATATTCATAGAACACAAGATTTTCAAGGGTTTGAAGAGTGTGATAGAGTTTAGAGATGAAGAAACGCTTAACAAGTTCGTTATAAAGCTTGCCGAAAGGATAGGTAAGCCAGTAACCTATAAAGACCCCATAGTCGATGCCACACTTCCAGATGGATCGAGAATAAACATAGTGTATGGAACGGATATAAGCAAGAACGGTAGTAACTTTACGATAAGAAAGTTCAACGAAACACCTTTCAGCGTTCTCGATCTTATTGAGTTCGGTACTCTTGATTACATGGTTGCGGGATATCTGTGGTTGCTTATAAGTGAGGGCATGAGCGGTTTTATATGCGGTGAGACTGCGAGTGGTAAGACGACACTTCTGAACGCCATTACTGCATTTATAAGGCCGGAAGCTAAGATAGTTTCAATTGAAGATACTCCCGAGTTGCAGGTTCCGCACAAAAACTGGACGAGAGAAGTTACGAGGGGTTCTACGAGAAGCAGTAACTTGGGTGAGGGAAGTGGAAGTGAAGTTACGATGTTCGATCTGCTCAAGGCTGCATTGAGACAGAGACCTAACTACATACTCGTCGGTGAGATCAGAGGTGTCGAAGGTAACATAGCCTTTCAAGCTATGCAGACTGGTCACCCTGTTATGGCAACGTTCCACGCCGCTACGGTTGAGAAGTTAATTCAAAGGCTTACGGCTCCACCGATCAACGTTCCGAAAACGTTTATTGATAACCTCAACTTCGTAGTTATACAGAGTGCTGTTAGAAGGCCTGATGGAAAGCTCGTTAGAAGGGTTTTGAGTGTAAACGAGATAGTCGGTTACGATCCCAAGAAGGGTGGAGTATCTTACGTTGAAGTTTTCACTTGGGATCCCGTAACCGATACGCATGTGTTCACGGGATACGGTAGCTCATACCTACTTGAACATAAGATAGCCACGCGTTTGGGAATTCCTCCGAACAAGAAGAAGGTGATATATCAGGAAGTTGAGAAGAGAGCTAAGATTCTGAAGAAACTGCATGAGCAGGGAATTACAGACTTTTACGAATTCTTCAAGGCAATATCGAAGATCCAGAAGAGCGGATTGCTTAAAATAAAGGTGTAGGTGGTTGAAATGGCCTTTGCCAACGTAACAAAAAATGTAAAGCTGTTTAAGTTCGGTAAAATAGGTGAATTAAAGTTCTTCAAAAAGATACTTGACAGTCTAAGAGAGTTTACCGAGAATAAATACATGGACAACGATCTTCTGTTCATATTAACTTATATGGCTTCTCTTTCAACGGCTCAGCTTAACAGAGATAAGATTTTCGAAATGGCCGCGAGCAGAAAGGAGTATGCTCCGAGCAAATACTTCAAGAAGGTTATAAATTTAACCAAGAACTGGCACTACGATTATGCTACTGCATGTAAGCTTGTGGCAGAAAGCATAAAGCATGAGAGAGTAAAGAAGCTGTTTAACAGACTTGCCAATGCGATTGAAGCAGGTGAACCGGATAGAGAGGTTTTGGAGAATGAGTGGAAGGTGTTCAAGACCGTTAGGAAGGATGAGTATCTGAGAAGTCTCGAAAGTTTGAGGAAGTGGACCGATGCATACGTATCGATATTGGTGTCCACAACCCTTATATCTGTAGTAGTTCTGTTGGCCGTTGTTATATACAGCAGTACAGATCCGATTTTGACCTCATTCTCATCAGTCTTAGCAAGCTTAGCATTTTCGCTGTTTGGTGTTTTCATGCTGTTCAAAGCCGTGCCTAAGGATGCAAAAACCCACGACTTAGAAATCAAATCTAAGGAGCAGTCCATAATATCGAGACTGCAAAAGCTGTTACTGCCGATATTTGTCATAGTTCTGTTTATATTTTCCATAATTCCCGCTGTAATTAATCCAGAAGCTAAGCTCTTCGGTGTAAGTATGATCGGATTGGGTTTGATATTAAGCGGTTTGGTAATACTCCCCCTCGGCATATTTGGATGGATAGACGACAAAAAAATATCCAAGAGGGATGAAGCGTTTACTGCATTTATAAGGAGTGTAGGATCAATAGTTGCTGGTGCTGGTGTATCGATAGCCGAAGCTTTAAGCAGAATAGATCAGAAGAATCTAGGTGAATTGAAAGATTTAGTCTTAAAGCTCCATAGAAGGCTGTCGATGGGCTTAGATCCTAAGCTCTCTTGGGAGAAGTTTATAGGTGAAAGCGGAAGCTATCTAATAAATAAGCTCACAAAGATATTCGTCGATGCTGCAGATTTGGGTGGTGATACTGATAAAATAGGAGAAATAGTAAGCTCTTCAAACCTTGAAATGGTTCTTCTTAGACTCAAGAGAAATCTTATTTCGAGCGGTTTTGTAAATCTTGTAATCCCTCTGCATGCAGCTATGATAGGTCTTTTGCTTTTCATAACAAGAGTCCTCAACAGGTTTACTACATTGGTTTCTACCATGTTCGCATCGCAGATGTCGAGTTTAGGAGGGGCATCAAACATATTCAGCAAAATCCCTATAAGCGGTTTGAATTTGGGGTTGTTCGGAGGTGTGCCGATAGATATGCTTACAAGGTATGCTTTAGCCGTTTCGCTCATACTGACGTTTGCAAACACTCTCGCCATGAAAATCGTCAAAGGAGGAGCAAATTACTTCATCTACTTCTACGGTGGAATACTGCTGATAATATCTGGGGTTCTTATGACAGTAGTTCCTCCGATGGTGGATTGGATGTTTGCCCTGCCGTCGTTCTTGGAGGGAGGATGATGAGGAGGTTGGTGATACTTGTGGTGGCAGTAATGTTGTGTGGATGCTTGGATAAGATAGACCTAAACTCCACGATATCTAAGTATATGCACGACTTCTATTCGAAATTAAATAACTATTCAAGATTAAACAACACTGACTTGGATAGCGAGATAATTTTGAATGTTGGTGAATCGGCGGAGTATGAGGGGATAAACGTAACAGTTGAAAAGGTTTGGTTCTGCAAGGACTTAAAGTACTTCAGTTCATTCTATCCCCTTGATAGATATCAGGGTGTTGCACCAGAAGGATACCAGTATATGGTTATATACGTTAAAATCGTCAACAACGGAAACAGAACACTCTACACAACGGCACACGACTTTATAGTTGTCGACAACAAAAACAGAATATACTCATACAACGTATTAACTCATGCATTTGAAAACGCGTTGAGCTTAAAGGAATTGAAGAGAGGAGATAGCAATGAAGGAATTATAGTTTTTGAAGTTCCAGAAAACTGTAGCGTTTATAAAATTGCCTATTGCTTCAACTCTTTAGCCGATATAAGGTCATTCTTTAAAATTTTTAGGAGTAAATGGGCTATTTGGGTGGTTGAGAGGTGATGGAGTATGGAGGAAACAATTGCGTTGGGTGTGGCCTTCACGGCAGTTGCTTTGGGTGTGCCTATGGTATACAGTAAGCTGAAGGGTAATTCGGAGTTTAAACTGCCGTCGTTCAAATTCAACATTAGAAGAAAGAAGGAGGTGGAGGAGAAGATGAGGGAGATCGATGAGAAGCTTGAAGAGGTTGCACCTTCGGACATAGAAAAGGCCGTCGAAGACACATCAGAAAAAGTCAAGGTTGAAGAGAATTTGCTTGAAGAAATGCAGACTGCTGAAACAATTAAAGAAGAGGAAAATAAGGGGGAAGAAAAGAAAAAGCCCGATATTCCGGAGTTACCAGAGTTGGGAGACAATTCGGATCTCGAAATTGATACCGAAGACATAGATTCTGCCTTCAGCCTTGAAGGTGAAGAGAGCAAAGAGGAGAGTAGGGAGGAAGAAGATCAAAAAATCGATTTCGATGAGCAGGATGATCTGATATCATCACTTGCAAAAGAGGTCACGGTTGAAAAGGAAGAGGAGATAGATCTGCTTAGGGATCTGAAGGGTCAGAAGTTTGATGTTGAAGAGCTAAAATCCGAGCTTGAGGAGGTATTAGCCAAGCTGAAAGCGTTTAGAACCAAACCCTAACTTTTTCTATTTTTTATTATAAGCGTTGAGATCGCTCCAACAAGCAGACCTGCGAAAAACATCACGCCGTAATCTACCTTGTTGTATAAAGACAGCCATTCATATACGAGCATAACTGCTGAAAATACCGATAATGCCGATAAACTCAAATCCATCATGTCCATAATGTGGATTGCAGCAAATCGTTTTAAAGTGTTTCCTCTTTTCCTGTAATTACAATCTTGAACTTACTTATGTGAAATTTTATTCCACAACGAAAATTTTATTTTAATGTCTTCAGCAAATAAGTATAATACTAATAATTACAAGGGGGTGTTAGCTGGTGGATGTGCTCAAGATGGTTTTCAAAATGGCGGAGAAAGGAGATAGGGTACTTATAACATTCCCGGACGTATACAGCTTTTTGGGTGTTACACAGTGGATAGCAGAAGTTTTCGGCGATATATTCTGGATACTTTGGACAGATGCGGCTATAGAGAGACTTGAGCATTTTTCTAAAAAGTACGGTTTTCCTATCTCTGGAGATGCCATAGCCATGTTTACAAGAAAGAAGTGTAAGTGCTTGAATATAGTCGACTATTTAGATGCTCAAAGTGATTTAGCCATGTTCTTAAACTCTTTCCCCATAGACGGCAAAATAGTTGTATCATTCGGAATCGATTTCCTTGAGATATACGGTTACGATATAAACAAGGCTGTTGAAGCTATTGTAAGTTGTGACGGTGAAAACGTATTCGTTACCGCTCTGCTGAACAACAGACTTGTAGACAAACTTCTGCCTTTTCACGACTACTATATAGAAATTACGGAAAGCAAGGATACTTACATATCGTACAGAACGTACACAGCCTCACTCCGCTTTTCAATAAAGGGTGGCGTTGCTGTGATGTCGAACTCTTTTCTTCTTGAACCAAAAAAGGGGTGTGGGGGTGATGAAAGTTTTGGGCGATAAGGATATTGAGATGATGAGAAAATTGCTTGAGGATGGTGAAGAGGTAAAGAAGTTGCAGTCTGAATTGGAAGATGTAAGCAGGAAGTTTGAGGAGATTGAAAGAGAAGTAGGATTCCTTAAGGAGGAGATAGAGGCCATAATGAACGCCGTATCGGACATGGTGATAGTCGTCGATAGGGAAAACAAAATAGTAAACATGAACGATAAAGCAAAAGAGGAGATAGGAGATGATACAAGCAAGATAGTGAAGGAGCTTGAGGACATAATCAGGGAAGTTAGGGATGGAAAAACAGTTAGAGATGCCAAGAGGGTGTTGGAACTTAAAGGTAAGCTGAAGCATATAGTTGTAAATGCCTATCCCGTTAAGGACAATGTAGTCTTAGCTTTGAGAGATGTATCAGAGCATCACGATCTTTCGGAGAGAATATGGGAGTTGGAGGAAATTCTGAAGTCCGTTCCGATTCCAATAATGATCTCCGATAAGAAGTTCAACATAACGTTTGTAAACGAGAAGTTCGCAAAGATGTTCGGTTTTGAAAAGCCGGAAGATGTTATAGGTAAGAAGTGCTACGATGTGGTGAGAAGTGATGTATGTAAGACCAAGAACTGCAGAAAGATGTTGCTGAGGAAGACATTAAAGAAGATGGAGAGAGTAGAATCTAAGGTTAAAGATGGAGAGCTTGATGTGTTTATAGATGCCACACCCATACTTGACTTAGAAGGAAACTTCACTGGTTCGCATGTTGAGGCATTTGTAGACATATCCGAGCTGAAAGAGAGGGAAGAGCAGATAAGGGAACTGTTTAAAACAATCAACGCACTGTTTGAATCTGTTCCTCATCCCACATACATCATGGTTGTCGATATTGATAGGAGGATAACGTATGCAAACAGAGATACCGCAAAACTTCTTGGCTACAATTCTCCAACAAGCTTGGTGGGTAAGAGGGTAGGAGAGCTAATGGATTTTGAATGCGATCTTGAAATTGAAGGTACCGCTAAGACCGTTGTAGGGAGGGCTGTAGAGAGAGGGATGGAGCTTAGAGACGTTGAAGCAACTCTTAAGGTGAATGGAAAAGAGATACCGATCAGATTTTCGGTATCACCAGTATATATTGATAACGAGTATGTCGGATCTATAATAGCATTTACGGATGTAAGTGAAGTCAAGAAGAAGGAGAAGTTTATAAAGAAGCTGTTCGAAAACATACCCTTCCCAGCTTATGTTATCTATGCCGATGAGCACGGTAAGATAAGATACGCAAACTTGGAAGTTGCAAAGCTTGCCGGATTTGAGAAGGTGGATGATATAATAGGTCACAAACTCAATGAGGTCTTTGAAACCAGTAGAAGAACGCTCGTAGATGAAGTTCTCGAAACGGGCAAGGCTGTTATGAGCAAGTTTGCAACAACTGAGACGAAAGATGGTAAAGAGATACCTGTCTTGGTTTCATGTGTCCCCGTTTACGATGACGGAAAAGTTGTGGGAGTTATCGATACCTTCATAGACATCAGCGATCTTAAGGAGAAGGAGAGAGAGATACAGGAGATGCTCGATTATACAAAGATGTGTCTTGAAAAGCTGAGCAACGGTATAAGAGAGCTTAGTGCAGGCAATCTGAACGTCAGACTTGAAAAGATAAAGGACGATGAATTTGGCAGAACGTTTGAAGTCTTCAACGAGTTCGCGGATAAATTGAGGAATATAATCACAAGACTTGCCAATAGCATGAGAAATACGATGGAGCATGTTAAGGAGGCAAGTGAAGCTGTTAATCAAATGAATGCGGGAATGGAGCAGATAAGTTCCGCATCTCAGCAGATTGCTACTGGAAGTGAGAATCTAAGCAAACTTGCGAATGCATCTATGGCTGAAATTAATTCTGCTGAGGAGATATTCAGGAACTTGAATGAGTCGGCAAAAGAATCGAGTGAGTTTGCCGAAACTGCGACTAAGAATGCTGAGGAGACAAAAGAGTT
>CAZFVO010000052.1:0-9864 GCA_964522325.1 uncultured archaeon
GAGGGATTTGAACCCTCGAACCCCTACGGGACGGGACCCTGAATCCCGCGCCTTTGACCTGACTCGGCAACCCCCGCTTTTTATATATAATGGTTGAGGTGTGATAAAAATTTTACTAATAGATCTTCCTGAGATTTAGCCTGTTTTTGATCTCATCCACAGCAGATCTTAAATCCTCTTGAGTTATTTCCTTTCTACCTTCAAGTAAAGCTTTAAGTACTGCCTCTCTTACGATAAGCTTTATCTCAGCGCCAGTAAATCCTTTCGTTAGCTTAACAAGTTCATCTATGTCGTAATTCCCTGGAACTCTAGCCAAGACAAT
The DNA here is from genome assembly GCA_964522325.1 of uncultured archaeon. GTDB lineage: Archaea > Halobacteriota > Archaeoglobi > Archaeoglobales > Archaeoglobaceae > Archaeoglobus_B. The sequence continues at coordinate 323 of CAZFVO010000052.1, forward strand.
TTCAAATATCCTCTTCCTAAGGTTTTCAGATGGTTCTGGAAATTCTATGACTTTGTCAAATCTCCTCCAAACGGCTGGATCTAACAGGTTAGGATGGTTAGTTGCAGCTATGAGTAGTACACCATCTTCTACGAGATTTATCTCGTCTATGGATTTCAAGAGTGTGTTGACTGCTCTCTTTACAGCAGCATGTTCATCACTAGTTCTCGTCTTTGCAACATAATCGAACTCGTCTATGAAGAGTATGCAAGGACTGAGTATCTTAGACAATTCAAAAACCTTCTCTATGTTCTTTGAAGTTTCACCAAGGTACTGTGAAGTAATCATAGATAGTTTAACTTCGATGAGTGGTAGTCCAAGTTTTCTGCTTAAAGCTCTTGCAGTTGTAGTCTTTCCAGTTCCTGGTGGCCCTATGAATAGCAATTTACCTACATCAGTCAGACCTATCTCCTTTAAAAATTCTCTCTCTTCAAGAGCAATTTCTATCTTTCTAATTTCTCTTATCTGTTCCTCTGTTAGCGCAATCTCTGAGAGATCGACCCTTATATCTTCTGGTGAGTAAACTCTTACAAGACTCAACATTTCAGAAGTCTCTTTGTTCTTCTCAAGCTCGGCTAAGACACACATCAGCCACTCCTTGTCGCTGTACTTCGGTTTGTTCATCTTCTTGGCCTTCTCATATGAAACATTGAGAGAGTCGTAGTTCTGATAGTAGTATGCTAATATTGGATTTCTCTCTATTCTATCCGAAGCTCTTTGAGCGAACCATCTGATTGCCAAATCGAAGGACGTCAACTTTATCTGTTTGGTTATTGTATTGTAGTCTACAAACGGTAGGTTTTTCAAAGCTGATTCAACATCGTTTATAACTTTCTTAGCTATGTCGTACTTTACCACAAGAGGTCTAGTGATTCCGTTTTTACCATAGAAAGCCTTCCTGATTTCTTTTGGTATGTCATCCTCTGTAAGCTCTTCAAATCTGTTATAGATCTCTGCAGTCAGTAGTAACTCTACAAGCTTAACCGACTCCATGCAACTGAATCAATCTACAGCATTTATTTTAAATCTTTTGCTTGAAATAAGAGAGATGGATTATTTAAAAAATAATTTTTATTCAATCTCCTTTTTAAGTTCATCAATTAATTTTTCAATCTCATCGAGCTCAGCGAACTTAAATTCCTTCTCATCCACGCCAGCCAACCTCCAGAAGAGTCTTGCAATGATTGGCATAGTTTTACCTGCATAACCTGGTGCATGAGGTAGGAGCATAGCTGCCAAGTCTCCAAGTTTTTCTAGTTGTTCATTGTTTAAGTTCTTAAGTTTTTCACTTGCTGTACCCAAGAGTGTTATCCCACTTCCCAAAATCTTTTCTCTTTTAGCATAGTACTTTGCAGCATCACTTGTTATTCTATGAACTCCCATTTCAACCACCTCCAAAATATTTTATGTCAAATATCATACTTAATTGTTTTGTTATATAAAATTCAAAATCTCTCAGTAGATACTAACAAAGGCAAAATTCTAAGTTTGAAACATCAAGAATTTTATGAAATTATAAAAATTTAAATATCCATATACTTCATGTATTCCCAAGGAGTTATGTATAGGCAGTATTGGTTCCATTCATCTATCTTTATGCTCATGAATGCATCAAAGATGTGCGATCCTAAGACTTTCCGAAGTACTTCATCGCTTGCTAAATGATCCAGAGCATCTCTGAGTGTAGTTGGTAATTCGCCTATTCCAAGCTCCTTCTTCTCTCTTGGTGAAAGTTCATAGACATCCTTCATTACTGGGTCACCAGGATCGATCTTCTTCTTGATACCATCTAAGCCAGCTGCAACCATTGCAGCAAATGCAAGATATGGGTTGCAGCTTGGATCGGCACCTCTGTACTCAACTCTGATTGCAGAAGGCTTCTTGAAGTAAACAGGAACTCTTACCAAGGCTGATCTGTTTCTTGGACTCCAGCAGACGTATATTGGTGCTTCGAATCCTAGTACAAGTCTCTTATAAGAGTTTACAGTGGGACAACATAAGGCAGTCAAAGCCTTAGCGTGCTCTAGCAGACCACCGATGTAGTATCTAGCTGTCTGGCTCAAGCCAAACTCATCATCTGGATCTGCAAAGATATTCTTACCCTTGAAAGGTTCTCCTTCCCATAGAGACTGATGTGTGTGCATTCCGCTTGCATTGTCCAGATATAACGGCTTAGGCATGAAAGTGGCAATCCATCCCCTCATTGCAGCCAAGTTCTTAGCTGCGAATTTGTAAATGTAGAATGCATCACCAACCGGTACCAACTGCTTTGGCTTGAAGTTTAACTCAATCTGTCCAGCTGTAGCGACTTCGTGATGATGATATTCAACAACAACATCCATCTGCTCCAAGTAGTGAACCAATTCGTTTCTATACTCTACAGTAGTATCTTCAGGTGGAGCCCTAAAGTATCCCTCCTTCGGTCTTATTATGAAGTTTTTACCTGGTGTAAGCTCTGGACTCTGTGGCATCACCCTTGGCGGTCCCCAACTATCTCCAGTACCACCATTTGGCGAAACCCATAGATCCCAAGCTAACTTCAAAGGATCCAAGCTTTCGAAAACGAAGAATTCTATCTCTGGACCAAATATAGCTGATAAACCTTTTTCGGCCAACATCTTTTGAACTCTCTTAGCTACATATCCCCTCGGATCACATTCAGCCAAGTCCTTACCACCAGCTTCATATATGTCTCCAAACATGATTGCCGTCTTGTGGATCGGATCGTTTATCCATGGTACTACTCTCAAAGTTTCTGGATCTGCCTTCCAGACCATATCACTCTGCTCAATTGTCTTAAATCCTCTTATTGAAGAACCATCGAATCCTATTCCATCCTCCAGGACATCTCCTTCAATGAACTCCCTTGCCGGTATTGAGAATGTCATTAGATATCCTCTGACATCTGAGAAGGCGCATAGAACCTGTTTTACCTCGTTCTTCTGAAGAACTTCCTTAACATCCATGCATAAAAAGCCAAACTATCGCTATATAATTTTTACTCTTTTTGACTTAATGTTGTAAAACACTTCATTAAACATTGAAAAGTTTAAAAATTTCTTATAATTATTTAAAAATTTTATAAATTATACTGAAATAGATAATCAAAAATTTGAAATAGGCAAAAGATAGAAAGTGAAATTGGCACGTTGCAAAAAGATTAAATGTATATATAGAGTGTCGCTCCGCCAACCGACCCGATATCATGCTTATCAATCGGGCGTGAGGGCGGAGCGTCAAGATAATATTTGGAGGGGTGTATATAACGTTAGCGGGTGATGGTGATGGCGAAGGGAAATAACAATAAGGTTATAGATTTGGAGGACTTGCCAGGAGTAGGGCCTGCAATAGCTGAAAAATTGAGAGAGGCTGGATATGATAGTATAGAATTGATTGCTGTAAGCTCTCCAGCTGAGTTGAGTGCAGTTGCAGATATTGGTGAAGCTACTGCCTTAAAGATAATCACAGCTGCAAGGAAGTTAGCAAATTTGGGTGGATTTGAAAGTGGTGAGATCATATTTCAGAGAAGACAAGAGATAGGTAAGATAACTACTGGAAGTAAAGCCTTGGATTCTCTCTTGGGAGGAGGTATAGAAACGCAAGCTATAACAGAATTCTTTGGCGAGTTTGGGAGTGGTAAGACACAGATATGTCACCAGCTTGCAGTCAATGTTCAGCTTCCGAGAGAGGAGGGTGGTTTGAATGGTTCTGTGATAGTAATCGACACTGAAAAGACATTTAGACCAGAGAGAATTATTCAGATGGCTGAGGCTAAAGGATTAGATGGCAAAGAGGTTTTGAAAAACATATACGTTGCCCACGCTTACAACTCAAATCATCAGATGTTACTCGTAGATAATGCGAAAGAACTTGCTCAAAAGCTTGCAAAAGAAGGAAGACCCATAAGGTTACTTATTGTGGACTCTCTAACTTCACACTTTAGAGCTGAATACGTTGGAAGAGGTGCATTGGCTGATAGGCAGCAGAAGCTCAACAGACATCTCCATGACCTTATGAGGTTCGGTGAAATCTTCAACGCTGCAATTGTTGTGACTAACCAAGTCATGGCTAAACCAGATACATTTTACGGTGACCCAACAAGACCGATAGGTGGACATATCGTGGCTCATACAGCAACGTACAGAGTTTACCTGAGAAAAGGTAAGGGGGAACTCAGAGTGGCGAGACTTATAGATTCTCCTCATCTTCCAGAGGCTGAGGTTGTCTTCAAGATAACCGAGAGGGGTATAGAAGATAAGTGAGAAAAGTCTATATTCTTTACTCATTTTTCCAAGTCGATGAGATGTTTAACTGTAGCTATTTCAGCCGTGTTGATGGGTTCTTTAGCAATCTTTGTCAGAAATGTTGACGCTAATCCAATTGTTGTAACATTCTTCAGAATGACATTTGGATTGCTGTATCTACTTCCTCTAATCCGTTTTGTGAGGTTAAATCTTTTTAAAAATCCAAAGATGATTGCCTTGTCTTTCGTCAGCCTTATGACAATTTCATTCTACATATCATCAATTCAACTCGTTGAGATGGCAATTGCAGCACTCCTATTGTACATGGCTCCAGTTTACGTAATGCTCTTTGTAATACTTAAAGGTGAAAGAGTTTCTAGTGGTTCGATTATATCTTTGATTTTGGCGTTGATAGGCTTATTTTTACTCTTATCTCCATACGGTGAACTTAACGTTGGAATCATATTCGGTATGCTTTCAGGTCTGTGTTATGCCCTCTACTTTATAATAGCAAAGGATGTCAGATCCTTTGCCTCTTCAATCGAAACTACATTTATAACGCTTACGTTCTCATCTTTAATACTTATACCACTTGCTGTAACCTCTAATGTTCTTGATGTTTTTAAATCGAAAGCAATTTGGATTTTAGGTTTGGGATTGATACCAACAGCCATTCCCTTCATTTTAATGAACTATGGGATAAAGTTCTGTAAGAGAGAAGTAGCTCCAATCATTGCTTTGATTGAGCCAGTTTCTGCTGGTATATTTGGTTACTTGGTTTTCAGCGAAGTCTTGACAATTAAACAAGTAGTTGGGGCGATCTTAACACTCTCAAGTGTTCTGATTGTTGTTAGGTCAGGTATAGAGAGTTAGGGCTTTTGTTACACATACGCTAACACAGAATCCACAGTGTATGCACTTTTTTGTATCTGCTACGACCTTCCATTCCTCGTTGAATCTGAAGACTTCGACTGGACAAACACTTATACAAAGACCACAGTGTATGCAGAGACTGTCGTCTTTAACTATTCCCTCTCCAAGCTCTTGAACTTCAACACCAAACCTCTTTAAAACCTCCTCAACATCTTTAACCTTGTCATCTTCAACCTCGACTATCATCTCTCCTTTCCTTGCACCGACATCCGCCCTCAAAATGTTTATTAATGCTTTTGTTTCAAGCGTAGCAATAGATATAACTGGTTTCCTACTAGTTTTTGCATCAAATCTCAATCTTAATATCATAAACATCACCTCGCTAACAGTCTACTCAAGTCTTCACTAGTAACCAAACCTAGAACTCTCATCTTGGCATCTACAACTGGTAGAGCGGAAATATTGTACCTTTCCATCTTCCTTGCAGCGATTTCTACGGGCTCATCTGGTAAAGCTGTTATCACCTTTCTAGTCATAACATCCTTTACTCTACCAAGTTTACCCATTGCTACCGCCTTCGCAACATCCCAAGATGTAACTATTCCCACAAGTCTTCCACTTTTATCCACAACGGGTAGATGATTTACGTTCTTTTGAATTATTATCCTCGCAACCTCCTCAACACTTGTATCTGGTGTAACTGTTATAGCTTTCGTCATGACACTCTTTACAACTTTAATCTCCTTCTGTCTCATGGGTTTAAGTTTACTTTTAGTTGGTAACCTCTCAACTGGTGCACTTAACAAAAATTCTCCCCTTTCTATCATCTTTTTAAGTTCAATCATAACCTTCCTAGCCATGTAGTAGCTTGAGAGAGATGAAACTCTAACCTCCTCACCGTTTATCTCTACCTTACCACTCTTAAGTTCCGCATAGCTTACCCTCTTAACAACAGGCCTATCTCTTCTTGGAACACCAAAATCGATTATCTCAGTATAAATGTCCTTATCTCTGACAGCTGTAAATTCGGCCATTTCAACGTCTATTATCGGAATGGGTATTCCAATCCCCAAGCAGAGTGTAACTCCATAACCCGGTATAACTATAGCTTTCATAAATTCTGGTTTCATCTCCTTCAAATTTCCTTTAACCATGAGAGTTCCGAATGGAGGCGAATGCTGTGTTCCCTCTCCAATTATATATCCCTTTGCACCGCATAGGAAAATTCTCGTTCCTACACCTATAGTCCTAAACTCTGGATCGTTGTTTAAGGGAGAAATTTCACCACAGCCAGCAAATGTCACGTTTCCGAAGTGCGGTAAGAGGGTACCCATGTAGGTTCTTAAAATTCTATCTGAGGAGTTTGTGGCTGCCTTGTACCTCTGATAAGCATTTCTTGGATTGACCATCACAGCTTGATTTATATCTTCGAGGGATATTTCCGTAATTATGCTTCTCTTCGGATAACAATCTGTTCCATATCCTACAGCCTTAAGTTCAATTTCCCTACCACTTACAAGCTCTTCAATAACATGAGCTCCTCCATAATCCTCTCTTGTTTCAGAGAGTTGTGTTACACCTAGATAAGCGTCAACAGCTGCAATACCCGTGTAAGCCTCAACATCGTTCATCCAAACCTTCTGCATTTTTATAGGTGGATCCGAATGACCAAAATTGAAAAAAGCTCCTGATGAGCACATAGCTCCAAAGGTTCCAGTGGTAACAACATCAACCTCTTTGAAAGCCTTTTCAGCTCCAATTTCTTCAACAATCTCTTTCATCTCTTCAGCAGTAACGACACATACGTCACCTCTCCTAATTTTCTCGTTAATCTCCTCAATGGATCTCTTCATAACTCATGGATATTAACTTTGAATATATAATTTTCTCAACAAGACTTTCCCAAGCTTGTAATCTTTATCTCAAATAATCTATAAGCCAAATGTTGAACTAAACTTATACATTATTGGCAAGTTTACACATTTAAAGTTCAAGCAAAAGAATTAATAAGTTTAGATAGAGTAAAGTTCGATGGAGTTAGTTGCTGAAGTGTATGGTGTATTTGCAGCGAGGAGTCTTTTTGGAGTTTCGCCAGTAGTTGTTTTAAGAAGTGAGGATGGTAGACTTTTACCTATTTACATCGGTTTAGCTGAGGCCATGGCTATAAATTCCGCCTTGAAGAACGTTGTGCCTCCACGCCCCATGACGCACGATCTTCTAGTTGACATAATAGGTAAACTCAACGCTAAGGTTGAGAGAGTCATTATAGACGATTTGATAGATAACACGTTCTATGCGAGAATAGTTCTCAAGCAGAACGATCATGAGGTTGAAATTGATGCAAGGCCAAGTGATAGCATAGCTATAGCAGTTAGAATAGGTTGTCCTATATACGTTGATAATAAGGTTCTAGATGAAGCGGGGATTTTAGAAGAGTTACCTGAGGAATTTGTGGAATTTGACGACGTTTTTTAACCGAAAACGACTTAATCAGACTTTTAAACTTAATTTTCATGAAAGTTCCTTGGAGAAAGGTTCACAGTTGGCATTGCACTGCATGTGGTTTATGCTGTAACGAGTACATTGTTCCGTTGAGATCGTATGAATATCTAAAGTTGAGGTGGAGTGGTTTTGTTGAGGAGAGATTTGGGAGGTTTTACATCAAAAAGGTTAATGGAAAGTGTCCTTTTCAGCATGGAAGATTATGCATACTTCAAGGCGAACTGAAACCGATAGCTTGTAAGCTCTATCCATTTGTAATAAGAAAAAAGGGAGATGAAAGCGCTGAGTTTGAATACAATGGTGAGACATTCTACGTATATGTAGACACATTTTGTCCAAACATAGTACTTGGAAGGCCAAGTGAAAGTTTGAAAAGGATGATCGTTGAAGCAATTCAAGTTTATTTGGGTGAAAAGAATGTCGTAGAAAATATAACCTGTAGAAAGGTTTTTAGTGTTGGAGGTAAGGTAATTGTGTGAAGTTCAGGATCGTTCAGGTTCCACTTCCAATTGAAATTGTTGAGGAATTGAAAGCTAAAAGTGGTAAAGAGACTATAAAGGATGCCTTGAGTGAGGCCGTTTACCATTTCATTGACTGCCCTCTTGCGAACAAGATATATACGCAGATGAGGGTTAGTAAGATGAGAGGTAGGAAACCGTTATATCTCAGAGATTTCATCGAATGACATGTTCTTAACAAAGGAGGAAGAGAAAATACTTGAAAGAGGAGATGGATTTTCTAAATGTATGGAAATACTCGTAGCTTTAGGTGAGATATTTGGTGCAGAAAGACTTATTCCCATAAAATCTGCCCATATCTCTGGAATATCATACCAGAACATTGGGGATGAGGGACTGGAATGGTTGAAGGGTTTAAAAGTTAAGTTTGCTGTTAAAACTACTGTCAATCCAGCAGGGATGGATTTAGAGAAATGGAGAGAAATGGGAATTGATGAAAACTTCTTTACAAAGCAAATGGAAATTTTAAAGATTTTCGAGAAAATGGGTGCCGAATTAACTCTAACGTGTACACCCTACTATGTAAACAGACCTAAATTTGGTGATCATCTGGCTTGGTCTGAATCCTCAGCTGTAGCTTATGTCAATTCCGTTTTAGGTGCAAGGACAAATAGGGAGAGTGGAATAAGTGCCTTGGCTAGTGCTGTTATTGGAAAAACACCGTATTACGGATTACATGTCAAGGAGAATAGAGTGCCAAACGTCTTGGTTAATGTAAAGTGTGAATGTGATCCAGCAATCGTCGGTTATAAGGTTGGGTACGAGGTGGATGGAATTCCAATATTCAAATTTAAAAGAAAGCTTAGTGATGACGAGTTAAAGGCTTTGGGTGCAAGTTTAGCCTCAACTGGAAATGTTGCAATGTTTCATGTTATTGAGCAAACTCCAGAATGGAGAGACTTTGAGTTACCCAGTGAAAAGGTTGTTATAGAAGAAGTAGATCTTAAATTTGACTGTGAGCCAGATTTAATAGCTTTAGGATGTCCACATCTATCTAAGGAAGAACTTCTGCAAATTTACGAGTTTGTAAAGAGGTTTGAAGGAAAGGTTAAGAGAGAATTCTGGATATTTACCTCTCGGAAAATTTATAATGAGATGGAGGATGTCGTGAATTATTTAAAGCGTAAGGGGATTAGGGTATTCAGAGATACGTGCATGGTCGTTTCTCCAGCTACCGAAAAGTTCGAATGCGTCATGGTAAACTCTGGTAAGGCTTTGACATATCTACCGAAGTTGAGACGAGTTAATGTGTGTTATGGTAATTTGAAGGAGTGTATAAAGAGTGCTTTTTGCTCTGAATAAAAATTGTTGAGATATTTTGTACGTTGCCAACAACTTCAATGTCGATTATTAAATAAATTATAAA
>CAZFVO010000053.1:0-7856 GCA_964522325.1 uncultured archaeon
AAAACTTGAACTTTCGGAACTACTGTGAAGGGTGGAGAGGAATTAGGGAAGGTGGTAAGGGGTAAGAGGTTAGTTCGTGTCATCCAGAACTTTTCATAAAGATTAATCGAAAATATTATAGAGTGTACTCTGACTATGTCCGATGACACCAATCGACCCCATGAAGCCGTCGTGAGGTTGTGGAGAGAGGTGTTCCCTGCAGGAACCTTCACCCCCTTAGGGCAGAGAGGAGGTCAGCTCTCGTTAGGGGTTTGGGAATGTGATATATAAAATTTTTTATTACCTTTTGATTAAAAAGTTTATGTATTTTTAAAATTTTTCATAATAGTTCATAAATACTGTGAATAAAGGTTTGTAAAAGATTAAATTATTTTATATAATTTAATAATTAATTAAAATATATAACTTAAGATTTTTAAATTTTTGATCGATCTATGAAAAATTATGAAGGTTTATGAGTATTTGTTAAAGACTCTAAAAACAAGATTGAACTGCTTTGGACATGAACAGCGGAGATATAGCTTGGTTGCTGAGATCAACGGCGCTAGTGATGCTAATGACTCCTGGGCTGGGTCTGTTCTACGAAGGCATGGTTAGATCGAAGAATGTGCCTTCAATGATATCAATGTGCTTTCTAGCTTTGGCATTGGTCAGCATTCAGTGGGTTAATCGGCTATACACTTGCATTTAGCACCGATATCAATGGGATAATCGGTAGCCTGGAACACATAGGCTTGAAAAATCTAAAAATGGTTGATTACTCTTTTGTAGCGTTCCAACTTGTATTTGCAACGATTACTCTAGCTATAATTACATCAACTATGGCTGAAAGGATGAAGTTGTCCGCATTCCTTCTATTTGGTATATTCTGAACAACATTTTTCTACGATCCACTTGCACACTGAGTTTGGGGTAACGGTTGACTTGCCAAAATCAGCGCACTTGATTTTGCAGGTGGAACAGTTGTACACATAAGCTCTGGCTTTGGTGCATTAGCCTTAGCTTTGGTAATTGGGAAAAGGATAGGTTATGAAGAATACTCAATTGAACCACACAACATACCCCTAAGACAGAAGTCAAGGGGAGGGGTGAACAGAAAGGTATAACACTACAATTCAGAGGAAGGACAATGGAAGTAGATCTCCTGCAAAAGGTCAAGATAGAGATGGTTGTCAAGGATGGGGATATTGATACTGTGATTGATACAATAGTTAAGAGTGCTAGAACTGGAATATACGGCGATGGTAAGATTTTCGTTCTACCTGTAGAGAAATCCGTAAGAATAAGAACTGAAGATGTAGAGTTTTAAAATTTTTATTTTTTATTTAGTTCATTAAGAATTACGTAGGCAACAACCCTTATCGAAGGTTTAAGATTAACATTCTCAGCTATCTTCCGAATATCTTCAACATAATCTATAACTAATTCTGGCTTCTTTGATAGTATGTTTAGGAGCACTTTGGCAGAGTTCCATCTAACCTCAAACTCTTTATCCATTATCAGATCGATCAGACGAGGTATGTGATCAGCCAAAGCTTCAGGCTTAACCAAGCATATCTTTGAAAGAGAAGATAAGGCATGCTCCTTCAGACCTTTATGTTCCAGCATTCCAACAATCCTTTCGATCGTTTCATCGTCTATCACATCTGGATACCTTAAAGCCAAGTTACTGAGTATAAGTGAGGCATACACAGATTCGTATTTAGTGCCAATGAGCTTCTTCAAATTTTCAACGTAATCTAGAAGGATTTCAGGCTTTTCCTCGCTTATCTTGAGAAGTAGATCGAAGGCAATACGTCTCACAAGCTTCTTCTCCCTTAAGATCTCAATTATTTTTGGAATGTGCGATTTTATCAGATTAAAATCTACATTTAGCATCTTATAAAGTGCCAACCACCTCTCATCGTCGTTACCCTCAAGCATCCTTAAAAGATCATCCATAGCGATAGTTACTCCATGTAAGATAAACGTTTTCTATCGCAAATTTAACTTGATTAGGTGGAGTACTCAGATTTGTTCTGCCCGATCTGTGGAAGGTTGAAGAAGAAGTGCATCTGTGAAAGTGATGTTAGAAAGAAAAATTTAGAGTTACTTCGTAAAGTGGCTGGTGAAAGGGAGGATTTGAAGCCGATATTTGACTGTGAGGATGAAATAGTTTATTACAAGATTTTCAAACCTAAAGATCCACTCCCTACAATACCTATAGAAAATGCAGAGATTTTAAAACCGCTTGAAATGGCTTTAAGATCACGTGGAATTGTAAAGCTCTACCCATTTCAACTTGAAGCGATAAGGAAGTTGAGAGAGGGGAAGAATGTAGTAATTACAGCCCCCACTGGGTTTGGTAAAACCGAAGCTTTCACGGTACCTCTGCTTGAAAGGGTTGCGAGAGAGGGTATTGGTGTAATATTCTATCCTACAAAAGCCCTGGCAAAGGATCAGGAGTTAAAGTTAAAGTTCTATGCCAAATCCCTAGGCTTGAAGGCTGTTAGATTCGATGGGGATTCAAGCCGGAGAGAGAGAAGAGAAGTTTTAAGTGGTAAGGCGGACATCATACTCACAAATCCAGATATGGTTGATTATCACCTAAGAAACACACCTGAGTTTAGAAGAGTTGTGAGAGATTTTGTATTCTTGGTTATTGACGAACTTCACAGTTATGTCGGTTTGCTTGGATCCAACATGCATTACCTAGTCAAGAGACTTGAGAGATTTTCGGACTTTCAGATAGCATGTGCCTCTGCAACTATTGGAAATGCTAAGGAGTTTGCGGAATACCTGTTTGAGAGGGAATTTGAAGTTGTAAGTGGAGATCACAGAAAATCTCCACTCCACTTCATAATGAGATACACTTATTCAATCTATTCTGCGGTTAGGGATTTGGTAAAATCCCTTTATGGTAGGAAGATAATTGTTTTCGGGAATTCCTACAAGACTGTTGAGACTATAGGTTGGATTCTGAAGAGAGACGGATTGAACATTGCAATTCACAAGGGGGGTTTGCCAAAGGAAGTTAGAATGGGAGTTGAAAAGGCTTTTAGAGAAGGAAAGATAAAGACGGTTATATCTACACCAACTCTCGAACTCGGTATAGACATAGGAGATGTTGATGTCGTTATATCTGAGCTTGTCAGCTATTCTCAATTTTTACAGAGAGTGGGAAGAGCTGGAAGGAAAGGGCAAGAGAGTATTGGAATTTTGCTTTTGAGAGATGAGGATGCAATAAGCAACTATTACAGACTTAAACCTGAAGACTACTTCAAGGATGACTTCTACTGCTATGCTGAAAAGCTAAACGAGGAGGTCATGTTTTACCAGCTTTTATCGATGTGTTTGGAGAGACCTTTGGAGGTAGAAGAGGTTAGAGAGGAGTGGAAAGACGTTTTAAAGAGACTTGAGGAGAAGAGGCTGATAACGAAGATGGGCGATATTTACATGGTTTCCTCGAATGTAAGAGAAATTTTGAAGAGCTTCAATATGAGGGGAATTGGTGAAAGTATAAGAATGTATAAGGATGGAGAGTATATAGGTGAGAGAAATCTGCCCATAGCCATAAAGGAGCTCTTCCCTGGTAGTATCATAATACACAATGGAGAAAGGTTGAGATGTGTTGAACTCGACTTAGAAGAGAAGAAGGCTATTCTTGAAGATTATCCATACGGTAGTGAGGTTACAGATCCCCTCTACATATCTGTTCCCAAGATCGTTAGTGTTGAAGAGGTTAAAGACGGTTGTGCGTACTGTAGCCTTGAGATAACTATAACGGTCTACGCTTACATCATTAGAGATGTGTTCTCAAGGGAGAAATTGGGTGTTGTTGAAATAGAGCCAATAAACTACTCTTTCCCAACTAAGGGGTTTATTCTAAGCGCTCCAATGCCAGATCCGATGGACTATGAAGATTACTACGCTGGAAGCTTTCATGCCTTGGAGCACGTGCTTATTGAAGCAAGCGATGCTCTGACTGGTGGGGGTAGTCAATACATGGGTGGTATCTCAACGCCAGATGGAGATGTATTCGTCTACGATGCTACTATTGGAGGAAGCGGATTGAGTAAGCTTTTGTTTAAGAGACTCGAAAGGGCTTTCGAGATTGCTTACGAGGTTTTGAAGAACTGCGAATGTCAGAGGGTCGATGGCTGTCCACGTTGTACCTACAGTTATAACTGCGGTAACAATAATCAACCGCTGAACCGTTTAGGAGCAATCAACGTGCTTGAGAAACTTTTAAGGGGCGAGAGAGGTAGATTGGATGTTGAGAAGTATAAGGATTTTGCCGAGTTCAAATATTACCCGATGATGAAGCTGGTGAGCTACTGATTCGTGAAGAGAGGATGGCTGGCTGAGGGACAAGTTTTTTTTCAGAAATCGTTAAATTTTTAGATGATGAAGTCGGTACCTGCTGATTGATGATGAGGGGCTGGGTTTGCTGATCAAACTAGGCTTAAGATAAATTCAGCAAGTCTTTTTGAATCTTCAACACCCTTCATGATTGTGTTCGTAGCTACTATCTTAATCCCCTTGTATTCACCGACTAAATGTCTATCGGCCTCATCGACAACGAGAATATCCAGAAAGTCTGAATAGACATCTGCAACACCCAAAGGTGACACATCAAAACCCTTAACCTTCATAAACTTTCCAGCAGGACCACTCACAGCTTTGTTACCAACAATTGGAGAGATAGCAATAACCTTCTTTTCCCTTAACACCTCCCTTACACCTCTAACAGACAAGATTGGCATTATACTAGTTATGGGATTGCTCGGTCCTATTAGCACGAAGTCACAAGATCTCAAAATCTTCAAAACATCTTTAGTAGCCTTTGCTTTCTCTATACCCTTGAAGTAAACATCTAAAACATCGGGTTCACCTTTACGCCTAACCCAAAACTCCTGAAAGTGCATGTCTCCTTCACTTGTAACAATTCTAGTTTCAACATCTTCATCACACATAGGCAAAACCTCCTGTTTTACACCCAAAGCTCTCCTCAAAGCTTTCGTAGCTTCTGTGAGAGTGTAACCCTTTCTTAAGAGTTCCGAGCGGAAGATGTGAACGGCTCTATCCAAATCTCCAATTGCCATGAACTCATCGTAACCCAACTTTAAGAGCATCTCATGTGTCTTAAACGTATCTCCCTTAATCCCCCACCACCTTTCGTCATCAATTATTCCAGCTAAGGTGTAGAGAACTGAATCTATATCGGGACAAACCCTATTTCCAGAAATCCAGATGTCATCAGCCGTGTTAACTATCACGGCAAAATCCTCTTTTAAACCCCTTAAGAGTTTTGGAGTACCAGTTCCACCAGAAAGAACTGCTATCAAGTTATAACCCTCCCTCTATCCTCCTCAACGATTACAGTATGCTCAAACTGACTAACCAAACCCTTACCAACCTCAGTCAGAACTGGATAAGCTCTCAAAACACCTTGTTTCACAAGCCTTGCAAGGATCACATCTGAAACGTTTACCCAGCGCCTCGCAAATGGTAGTGTCCTATACTCGTTGATGATGTGCTCGACAAACTCTCTCTCCTGCTTAAGCCTAAGTTTCTTTACTGCAATGAGTGAGAAGATTTCACATTCTCCCCTTTCAGCAACCCTACCAACGCCATTAGTTGCAAACGGTTCTATGGCTATAACCATCCCCTCTTTGAGTTCGACACCCTTCTCCATCCTCACGTTGTATATTGTAGGTGGAGCGTGAGCTAAATAAGGCTCCAATCCGTGACCAGTTAAATTCACAACTGGCTTAAATCCAAACTCCCTAATTGTATCCTCAATTACGGCACCTATTTCAGCGGTGCTAACGCCAGCATGAACAACCTCTATGGCATTCTCAAGTGCCCTCTTAGCACATTCGACCAAATCGTCATGATCCCCCAAATCTATGGTTATAGCCGTATCAGCTATGTAGCCATCGATATGTGCACCAATATCAATCTTAACGACATCACCTTCCCTAAATATCCTCTCATCATTCTTCTTTGGAGTAAAGTGAGCAGCATCACTGTTTATAGATATGTTACAAGGAAATGCTGGCTTCCCTCCAAGTTCTATTATCCTCTTCTCCACAAACTCTGCAACATCTAGGAGCTTAACTCCAGGCTTAACCAGCTTAACTACTTCCTCCTTAACTTTTCTAAGAATTTCTCCAGCCTTCTCGTACTTCTCTAGCATTGTTCTTGCTTTGCAAGAAGTTAAAAATACGTTGCGATAACTGTATATATGGGCGCCGACATAGGCGAACTCCTTGAAAGGGAAGAAGTGGAAATAGAGTACTTCTCGGGTAAGAAGATTGCAATAGATGCATACAATACACTTTACCAGTTCCTTGCAACGATAAGACAGCCAAATGGTACACCTTTAAGAGATTCACAAGGAAGGATTACTTCCCATCTTTCTGGAATCCTCTACAGAGTATCAAACATGGTGGAAGCTGGTATAAAGCCTATATTCGTCTTTGATGGAAAGCCTCCAGAGTTTAAGAGAAAGGAGATTGAGAGAAGAAGAAAAATAAGGGAGGAGGCAGAAATCAAGTGGAAGATGGCTTTGGAGATTGAAGAGGCTAGGAAGTATGCACAGCAAGCCATTAAGGTTGATGAGTACATAGTAGAGTCTTCAAAGGAACTTTTAAACCTTATGGGGATCCCGATAGTTCAGGCTCCTTCGGAAGGGGAGGCTCAGGCAAGTTACATGGTTAAGAAGGGGGATGCAGATTACACCGGAAGTCAAGATTACGATTCACTGCTATTTGGATCTCCAAGACTCGCAAGGAATTTGGCTATAACTGGAAAGAGAAAGGTTCCAGGAAAGAATGTTTATGTCGAAGTAAAGCCAGAAATCATAGATCTTGAACACAATCTCAAGAAGCTAGGAATAACGAGAGAACAGTTGATAGACATTGCATTACTTGTAGGAACTGACTACAATGAGGGTGTTGAAGGTATCGGAGTTAAAAAGGCTTACAAGTACGTAAAGGCTTATGGAGATGTGTTTAAGGTTCTGAGAGTTTTGAAGGTACAGACTGGAGAGCCTATTGAAGAGATAAGAGAATTTTTCATAAACCCTCCAGTAACTGACGACTATGAGATAAAGTTCAAGATGCCAGATGTTGAAGGGATAATTGAATTCCTCTGTGAGGAGCATGATTTCAGCAGGGAGAGGGTTGAGAAGGCTGTTGAAAAGCTTGAGGGTATAAAGAGTGATCAGCTTACCCTAGATAGGTGGTTCTGATGCACGAGGTTGATATGGAAATTAGCTTTGGAGTTATCACAATATCAACATCGAGGTTTGAGAGGTACGGTTTGGTCGATGAACCGCCAAAAGATGATGAATCCGGTAGATTTTTGGTTGAAGAGTTTAATGCTAAGGCCTACAGGTTGATCCCAGATGACATATTTGAGATAAGGAGGAGTGTTCTAGAGATGCTGAGAGATGTAGATGTAGTCATAACTACTGGTGGAACTGGACTCAATCCTAGAGATGTTACGATTGAAGCTCTGAAACCTCTAGTTGAAAAGGAGATAGATGGCTTTGGAGAACTTTTCAGATACCTCAGCTACAAGGAGATAGGTGAAAGGGTTATACTTACTAGGTCTTTTGCTGGAATAATTAATAAAGGAGTTGTTTTTTGCCTACCCGGCTCACTGAATGCTGTAAAACTTGGAGCTAAGCTCATAAAATCCCAGATAAGGCATATACTGACTCATGCAAGGGGTTTGAAGTAGCGTAATATTCATAAGCTTTCTGTTAAGACTTTAAATTGCGGGGGTTGCCGAGCCAGGAAAAGGCGCGGGGCTTAAGACCCCGTCCCGAAGGGGTCCGCGGGTTCAAATCCCGCCCCCCGCACCAC
>CAZFVO010000054.1:0-7702 GCA_964522325.1 uncultured archaeon
TTGATAGTTACTGGTAGAGCAACTGGCAGGGAAATAAGCTTGGAGGAGCTTAGAGTGGTTAGAAGTAAAACGAACTTGCCTGTCTTCGTTGGAAGTGGCGTCAACCCGGGTAACTTACCTAAGTACTTCGGTCTATGCGATGGGGTAATAGTTGGGACATACTTCAAGGATGAATCTGGCAGAGTTGATGTTGAGAGAGTTAGAAAGCTCATAAAAGTTAGAAATAATTTAATAAAATCTAACAAATAGATAACTCTTAAATATTAGTTTACCATTTTAGGCGTGATGAATAATGGAAAGATCGTAGCTTTGGTGATAATTGTTATACTTGCAATATCGATAGTATCTGCTTTAATGTTACCTCATGAAGAGGTTGTAACTCCTCAATACGTTTCAATTGAAAAAGTAGACGTTAAAATTGAGGATGTAAGGGATGATTCAGTAGATTTGACGTTTTTAATCAAATTACATCGTTCTGATATATTGGAAAACACAACACTAAATTTCTACGTCTACGATTTGAAGACTGACATACTGCTAAAAGGAAAGAGTGTAGCAGTACCTGAAAGAGATGGTAGAAAAATAAACGTCACTTTGTCGTTCGATAAGGACAGGGACTACAAGGTAGAGGTAGATGTTGAAAAAAATAACAGGACAGTAGATTCAAGAACTTTGAGATTAAGGTATTTAGATACACTCATACCCAAAGATAAGGAACTTAAAGTAGTCCTAAAGGATGTTGACTTCAAGATCGTAGCAGTTGAGGGTGACAAGGTTACGGTAACTGTTAGATTCTACTTCGATTCTATGAAGAACTACGATGTCGATTTTCACATCAAAGCTATTCAGTATGAATCGAATGTATTGGCTGATGAAATGTGGATGAAAGCAAAGCTGGAGAGTGGTAAAACAGAAGTTGTTGAGGCTAACTTAACAGTTCCTAAAGACTACAATTACTTGATAAAGCTCGAGGCTTGGAGAAGTGGATCTCTTCTAAAGATTTGGAAGAAAACCTTGAATTTAGCTCCAACAAAGAGGATTCCAAAGGAGGAGGTGGAGAAAGAAGTGAAGTTTGAGGTGGAGAAGTTCGTAAGTCCAACACACGTGTACGAGACAGGTATTCCACGCGTGACACCTACACCGATTGCATACGGTAGTGCTGTAAAGGCTCCGGGATTTGAGGCTTTAGCTTTGATAGTTGCTGGAGGTGTTGCGATTTGTTTGAGGATGTTGTCAAGAAAGTTCTAATAATAATAGCATTGGTTATGCTAATAGTTTCAGTTACCGGATTATATATGGCTCTGAATGCTGTGATAGACGTCTTCATAGGTTACAAGTACGCTCCCATCTACAAGGTACTATTGAATCTTGCAATACTCGTCTTGGCAATCTACGTCCTAAAGATTCTGATCTATGAGAGAAGAGATACTGAAAGCTCTGCTGGAAAGGAATAAGACACTTTCAGAACTTTCAAAAGAGCTCGACTTGACAAAACCCAGTGTTTACTATCATCTCAAGAGGTTGAGTGCAGAGGGTCTTGTTAGGAGGTTGAAAAATGGAAACAAGTTCGTGTACTATGCTCTAACCGAGAAAGGTAGAGAGTTCGCTAAGCTCATAGTTTCATCTTTGATATCTTGCTTGCTATCCTATGCAATTGCAAGTGGTGTTAAAAATGAAACACCTGTGGGACGATGTATAGGTTACGTAGGGTACGTAACTTCATCAGACTTTTCAGTAGCTTACATCCTAGCCTTTGTATTCATATTCATAACAATCTATTTCACGATAAAGTTATTTGAGAAGACTTAGTATCTCTGCTCTTATCGTATTATCTTCGAAGTGCTTGTGTTTTATCGCTCTACTTGGACAACCCGATGCACAGACACCGCAACCCATGCAGAGTAACTCATTTATCCTAGCCTTTGCATGCCCATTCTTGCTAACGATTTCAATCGCTTGGAATGGACAGAGTGGTACGCAGATACCACAGCCTGAGCACTTTTCCTCATCAACGTAAGCTGTTGTCGGTTCAAGCTCGACATATCCCTTGTTTATCATTGAAAGAGCTTGTCCTGCTGCGGACTCAGCTTGAGCAACTGAATCCTGTATGTCTTTTGGCCCCTGAGCGCAACCGCATACGAATATTCCTGGAGCTACAACTGTTGGAGCCAACTTTGGATGTAACTCCTTGAAGAAACCGTTCTCATCTAAAGGTACCTTTAACATTCTTGCAAGTTCGACAGTTCCGTCAGAAGGCTCCATAGCTGGTGAAAGTATGACCATGTCAACTGGAATTCTTCTAACCTTACCCAGGAGTGTGTCTTCAACTACAACTATCACCCTCCCCTTCTCAATCTCCTTTTCTTCATTCTCGCTAATCGGTATATCAGTTATCTCTGCAACTTTCCCTCTGATCGCCTTTATCTCCTCCAGAACCCTTTTGTAAAACTCCTCGTATCCCTTTCCAAAAGCTCTTATGTCTATGTAGAAGTTGTAAACCTCTGCATTAGTCCTCTCCTTTATCAGATAAGCCAACTTTAAAGAGTACATACAGCAAACCCTTGAACAGTATTTCTTGTACTTCTCGTCCCTACTCCCAACGCAGTGGATTATAGCAATCTTTTCGGGTTCCTTACCGTTTACGACAATCCTTCCTCCCGTTGGACCAGTAGAATTCAGCATCCTTTCAACTTGCAAAGCTGTGAAGACGTTATTGTATCTTCCAAAGCCGTACTCCTTTATGACGGAAGGATCGAAAAGCTTGAAACCAGTTGCAATTATTATCGCTCCAACCTCTACCTCTTCAATTCTCTCTTTCTGATTGAAGTCTATTGCATCAGCTTCACAGACCTCTTCACAGTACATCGGACACTTTCCCGTGAGGAAATGTAGACATTCATCGGGATTTATGATGGGACATGAAGGAACAGCCTGTGGAAACGGTATGTGTATAGGCTTTCTGTACCCTATGTTTTCATCGAACCTTGAGGGTATCATTGGATAGTAAAGACAGGACTCTACACATTCCATACAGCCCGTACAGGCCTCTTCATCTATGAATCTTGGTTTGATCCTTATTTTAACCTTGAAGTTTCCAACAGATCCCTTCACATCGATGATCTCTGAATTCGTGTAGAGCTTTATGTTTGGATGCTCCTTCACAGCATTCATCTTCGGCGTTAAGATGCAGGCTGAACAATCTAAAGTTGGAAACGTTTTATCGAACTTCGCCATGTTTCCTCCAATTGATGGTTCTCTTTCAACTAGGTAAACTTCAACTCCAGCTTCTGCAAGTAGGAGAGATGCTGAAATACCAGCAATCCCACCACCTATAACCAAAACCCTTGGAATAACCTCTATCTTTCTCAATTCGAGGGGTTCGTGGTATTTTACCCTCTCTACAGCAGATTTTATTATCTTCTTAGCTTTCTCAGTAGCCTTTACCCTGTCATCCGAATGAACCCAAGAGCACTGCTCTCTTATGTTTGCTATCTGGAGGAAAAATGGATTTAATCCGGCCTCGCTTAAAACCTTTCTAAAGGTTTTTTCATGAAGATTTGGAGAGCATGCGGCAACTACTACTCTGTCGAGATTGTATTCCTTTATGTCTCTCTTTATCAACTCCTGTCCAGGACTGGAACACATAAACTTGTAATCCCTTGCAACGACAACACCATCCAAACTCCTTGCAAACTCAACAAGCTCATCTATGTTTATGAATCCAGCAATGTTGAAACCGCAGTGACAGATGTAAACTCCAACTCTCATACTACCCCTCACCGTACGCAGAGTAATAGACTAGATCAACTATGTCCAACACTTCCAATTCATCCCCATTCACAGACTTTACACCCTCTTCAAGCATTATCTTACAGAATGGGCAGGCAACGGCTAACACCTCTGCTTTGACACTTAAAGCTTCTTTAATTCTCAGAATCGATGGCTGAACCTTCCCTTGATATCCGACGGTTATGTTTCCAGAGCCACCGCCACAGCAGATTGACATCCTTCTGTTGCTAGGCATCTCAACGAGTTTAACTCCCGGTATCAACTTCAAAATCTCTCTAGGAAGCTCATAGATATTGTTGTACCTACCCAAGAAGCATGAGTCATGGTATGTAACCACTCTATCAACCTTGTACTTCAACTCTATTTTACCCTTCTTTATCAGTTCGTAGAGAAGCTCCAAGAACAACTTGACCTCCATGTCATAATGGTAATCGTTCTTAAATGCATTGTAGCAGTGTGGTGAATGAGTTATCAGCTTTTTAACTCCGTACTTTTTAAAGATCTTTACATTCTCCTCCATTAGAAGCTCGAAGAGACCTTCTTCTCCAACTCTCTTCACATCGTTACCACAGCAACCCTCTTCTCTCCCAAGGACAGCGTAGTTAACGCCACAGTCGTTAAGGATCCTTGCAATCTTCTCTGTAACACCCATAACTCTTGGATCGAAGCTGTTTGCGCATCCAACGTACCATAGCCACTCGAAGTCTTCCTTCTCCTTAACTGTTGGAACTTCTATGTCCAACCTCTTTATCCACTCTCCTCTTCTTGCCCTACTGTGCCCCCAAGGATTCCTACGTCTATATATGTTCATAAGGAACTCACCTATGTGTGGGGGCACATCTCCATTCTCAACTGCAATCCTCTTCAGTATTTGCATGGCGTTGCTGGGATTTGCTCCCCTTGGACAGAACTCATCACACAGTTTGCACTGCAAGCAGAGCCAAGCCACCTCAGCTTTCTCAATCTTCTCTTTTATTCCCCATCTTAGATATCCAACAAACTTCCTTGGAAAACTTCCATCTGAAACAGGACATATTGCTGTACAGTTTCCACACTGATAGCACTTTATCAGGCCATTGAACTCCACATTCTTTGAAAGACTTTTGGCATAATCCCCTATTCTTAACGCCTCATCCATGATCGTCACCCCTCTAATTTCTCTAAAAGTAGAGGAACTATCTCTTCAACATCTCCAACAACTCCATACCTTGCAATTCTGAAAATTGGAGCGTTTTTATCCTTGTTTATTGCTATGACAGTCTTTGCCTTAACTCCTTCAACATGTTCCATTGCACCACTTATTCCCAAAGCCAAGTAGAGCTTTGGGGCGATCGTCTTACCACTCCTACCGACCTGTCTTGAAGGAGGTAGTATACCTTGATCAACGACGGGTCGAGATGCTCCAACAACACCACCCAAAGCTTCAGCAAGCTCCTCAGCGAGATCAACTATGTTCTGAGCACCTCTACCAACACCGACAACGACATCAGCCTTTGTTATGTCAACATCAACTTCAGGCTTAACAACTTCAACAAGCTCTACATCGTGTTCGATATCTACAGAAACTTTTTCAACTTCAACATCCTTATCAACCTTTAAAGGCTCAAAAGAGCCCTTATTTATGAGGTATATTCCACCATCAAGCTCAACTTCCACAAACACCTTACCACCGTACGATATCGCTTTAGCTTTGGTGTTCAGATCGACACACGAGATAACTGTAGGCATTATTCCCAATGCCAAGTCTATTCCGATGGGTGTGTTTCCTATCAGAACCTTTCTTGGCTTGTACATCTCGATGATCTTCTTCAAGGCGTATCTGTGTAAGGCAGGATTGTTTAACCTCTCATCTTCAACGTATATCACCTTGTCACTTGCACCTAATCCCTCCAACTTGACATCCTTACCCATGACTACTGTCCAAACCTCTTCACCTTCAGCAATCTCCCTTGCCTTTCTAAGTAATTCGTACGTTATGTCCTCAATCCTACCTTCAAAAGTCTCCGCATAAACTAGTATCATCTTATCAACCCCTTAATTATTTCAACAAGCTTTTCCGCAACCTCCTCGGGAGAACCCTCTATGAACTCGACCTCTGGCTTTGGAGGCTCGACAAATCTGACATTGATAACATCTTCCTCCACATCCAAGTCAAGTTCCTCTATTTCGGCACTTTGCATGACACTTCTCAACTTGCTGAACGGAACGTACTTTGGAGGCTTTTCCAACGATACTATTCCAAATACAGCTGGCTTCTTTACCTTTAAAACTAAGTATGCTCCACCACCGAGCTCCTTCTTAACGACAGCGTAGTCACCTTCCAATTCTATTCCCTTCACACCACCTACATAAGGTACGTTTAGTAGATCTGCTATCGTAGCTCCAAAAACACCGTAAAATTCATCTACGGCCAACGTTCCTGTCAAAATCATATCATACTTTTTCAAAAACTCTGAAAGCGCTTCAGCAACTTTGTATCCAGTTGTTCTTGGAATTAGCAATTTGTAAGCCTTATCAGCTCCCTTTGCTATTGCCGTGTAAAGTGCCTCATCGATCTCATCGTAAGCATCTTCATTTGCAATCCCTATAACTTCAACTGTCTCTCCGTACTTCTCTTTGAGATTTACTGCATGCTCAACTGCGTATTCATCGAGTTCATTCGCTATGTACTTGTAAGGTTTCACCTCTTCCTCCTCGATCTCTAAGCCTTCAACAAGATCGGGAACTGCTCTAACTATTACCCCTATCATCTCAACGCCTCCATCATGATTTCTGATATATCCATAACCTTAAGATCTAATCCAAGGACTTTGATGGCATCTTCAAACATAGGGATGTCAAGTATACACGCTGTGACTATGACATCAACTCCAAGTTTGTAAGCCTCCTTAACCCTTCTCTCAGCTAACCTCTCCCTAACTCTACTCTTCACAAGACTGTCAAGCCATATTCCTCCGCCACCAGCACCGCAGCATAGGGCCATCTCTTTATTTCTTTTCATCTCCACAAACTTCAATCCAGGAATTCTATTGAGTATTATCCTACAGGAGTGGTAATCACCATTTTTCCTACCCAGAAAGCATGGATCGTGATAGGTAACCTTGTAATCAAGCTCGTTGAATTCAAACTCATCGATATGCTCAGCGAAGAATTGAGAATGATGCAAAACCTTAGCTGTAAATCCAAATCTGGGATATTCATTCTTTAAAGAGTTGAACGCATGAGCATCGGGCGTTATGATCTTGTTAAATTCGTATCTACTAAACAGCTTCATATTCTTTGCGGCTAAATTCTCAAACAGACCAAACTCACCTAAGAGTCTACAGTGATCTCCTATGCACTTCTCACCCTTCAAGATGGCAAAATCAACTCCCATCATTTTGAACAACCTTGCTATTGTCTTTGTAACTTCCTTACACCTACTGTGGTATGAGCCATAGCATCCCGGGATGAACAGTACATCAGTCTTCTTAACATCTTCCAAGATTGGAACGTCGAATTCAAGTTCCTTTGTCCATTCAATCCTCTCCCTCTGAGGTAAACCAAAAGGATTACCGTACCTCATTATGTTCATCAAAGTTCTTGAAAGTTCTTCTGGAACATTTCTCTCTAAGGCAATTTCTCTTATCTTAGGCAAAATTTCGTCCGTTATCTTTATACCACTCGGACATCTGTACGTACAAAGGTAACATGACGAGCACAGCCAAATCGTGTCCGTAAAATCCAAATCACCCAAATTTGACATCAGTACGAGCATTCTTGGCGTAAAGTCGAGTGATTCTCCGTATGGGCATGACCCACTGCAGACTCCACACTGTATGCACGGGTTCATCAAAGTTAATGATAGATCATGTAATTTAAGCCTTTCTGTTATTGTCGTAATAAATCGTTAAGAATGCGCATTTGTCGAATT
>CAZFVO010000055.1:0-7404 GCA_964522325.1 uncultured archaeon
GCAAGGGAGACATCACGTATTACGTCCGCATCCCAAAGCACATATACGAGGCTCTTGGAGCACCTGAAGCCTTCAGGCTAACATTGGAGGATGGGAAAATAGTCCTCACACCATTAAGGGAAGCATAGGAGAGTAGTAGCATGTTTCCAAACGAGCGTAGCCTAGCTGAATGGCTTATCAAAACCATAAAAGCGTACAATCTGTGCTTAATTAAGGATATTCTTTCGGGCGATGCAATACCTAAGAAGCCTTATGAAGACATTCTTGTGAAGTACTTCGGCTCTTACGCCCCTATGATCATAGCTAAGCCCGACATAGTGCTGGTAGTCGAGGACTATAGAAAGCTCATCGACGAATGGCTTCTAATAGCCGTAGAACTCAAATACTTCAGGAGAATCGAGAAGAAGCGCTGGAGAGAAGCCTATCGAGAGATAGGTCAAGCACTTAGGTACTATATGTATGGTTTTGACTCCGCTGTCCTTTGGCACATCTTCGATAGGGAAATAGATGATGATGCCGTAAGAGCATATAGCAATGTAGTGGGAGAGGTGATCGAGAAACTTAAGCTACCTATAGCCTACTTCTCAACAAAAATAATCGATAAAGGCGAGTTTCTCGTATTCAAGCTACGGGAATTAGACGGCTCCTCAGACGTAGGCTATATAGTTAATTGGATGATTAATTACTGCAGGAATAATGTAAGAAACCCTCTCCTACCACATGATAGAGAAATAATTAAGAGAAGGAAAACTCTAAAAGCTATTCTGAGAGTACCATGAAGCATCCCTTATCTTATAACCATTGTCACGTCCATTCGTGAATCTATTACATGATATTTATTTCATCCATTCCTCGCTTCAATTTTATAGCTATAGGCTTAACTATTAGGCGTAGTTGCATAAAGCGTGTCGAAATATTACTCATTAGTAAACCTAAAGCTACACCATCGGCAGAGAGTCATATGATATGCGAAGTAAGCTAAAGAGAGGAGTGCTCTTGTAGGTCAAGTTTACAAAATACTTGCGCAGTACTTCTCTCCAGTAGTCTATTATATTATTAGCTAATTTCATGGTCTCACTTATCTTAAACATAAAGCTCCAAGTCATTCAGCAAAAGTAACATATGCTATAGAGTATATGATGATCATCAGTCATTGATTAAGAAAGTCGCTTAAGGAGTGGAATGGATAAATAATCTTTCATTTCTACCTATTTACATGGTTCGCTGCCATTTTTGCAAAAAGGAGACACCTCTCCCGTTTAAGTGTAGGTATTGTGGTCATTATTTCTGTGTCGAGCACCATTTGCCAGAAAGTCATAATTGCCCATATCTCCCCAAGATAAGGAAGCCAGGAGTACCTTGGTTTCAGGAGAAGCTTTCCATTAGCCGAAGTACTATAGCTCGTTCTCACGAACTTCCTATTCCCAAACGTATCAGAGTTCCATTAGAACTGGAGGAAGATAGGGCCATTACCATACCCAAGGTACTATTCCCCTTTAACGAGGAATGGTTAAAGTTCGCATTATATAACAAGCTTGAGGAGAAGGGCATTAATGCATTTCTAGAGCCTAAAATTCCAGTAAGGAAGACAAAATTAGTCTATTATGATTATGGAGGTTACCTCGCACCTACTTGGAGGGAGAGATTATCGAGACTTATCCCAGATATAGTAATTGGCGAGCCATATCTGCAAATATGGGAGATTGAGAATTTCTGGAAGGATGACATTTCCCACATTTTGAAACACCCATATGAATACGAGCGAATTTTCGGAATGAGAGCCTTCGCATTTACATGGAGAGCAAAATGGATCGATAGAGTATTAAATACGACATATGGAGAAAGGCAGGTAAGAGATTGGATTGTACAAGTAGATCCAATTACAGGGCTAATAAAGGCACCTAGATCACTCTATGAGCCTGGGCCTAGACCACCTGAGGATATAACACTTGAATGTGCACTACCGGGATCTCCCGAATTCCATAGTCGCATTCAATATGAGCTTGCAGTTTGGTTATGGAGGAAGAATGCATTAGTAGCCTTTGAGATACCTATATCACATAAAGGTAAGGTTTATGCTCCTGATGAAATTGTGATAAACCGAGAAGAAGGCATGATCGAGTGAAAGCCTAGAGGATGGTGGTCTTACGCAATAGATCTAGCACCACCTACGGTAACAGTAGATTTAGTCTCAATGATTAATAACACCATCAGTGGATATGAGATAAAGTCTAGAAGAGAATTGAGACAAGCAGGAAAAAGTGAGAGAAAAGTAGAGGAATTAATTAAGAGAACGGAAAGAGAATTGCTAGGAATGGTTACATCTGGGCTATTTAATGAGGTTTTCCTAGTCTTACCCTATGAAGAGGCATGTGCGATGGCTGAGGAACTTAGGAAAGCTGAAAGTCCTAAGGAGAGAGTGATAGGTGTTCTTGCATACAAGGGGCCATACGATTTTGAAGTAATCAAAGAGGCGGAGAAGATAAGGATAGAGAGCGAGTCTAAGCTTACGATAAGAGTAGTCCCTTAATATGCAGATAATATCTTATTGCCTCAGTAATAAGTTTAGCGATGATCCATTCTCTATCGAGCAGCACTTGGACTCTAGACCTTAGAACTGTACCTTAATCTAAGTTCATGGATCCCACCTAACAGCTTAGGCATGTTCTCCTAATTAACAATCATGTCTATGATTTTATTAATACTGTGTGATTTCATGCATACTTATAACAGCTAAAGCCGCCATTTTTCAATGGGGGACGCAATGTATTATAGGAAGAGAATTTGCGCCTATTGCGGAAAGGAATTCTATGCAACTGCTCCAGGTCAGAAATATTGCTCTTATGAATGTAGGGAGAGAGCTCAAAGAGAGAAGAGGAGAGAATATCGAAGAAGGAGGATCAAACGAGGTCGTGGTCGCTCTCCTAAGCCTAAACCTGGAGACAAGTGCATTAAATGTGGATATGATATACCGTATGCACTAGAGTATAGTCATGAGGTGAATGCCTTTCTTTGTGCAAACTGCCATAACCTTTTACATCCAGGAAGTGAAAGAAGAATGCGAAATGCTGTAAGAGGTTATCCAGTAAAGTTGCTTGGAGCACTATACGATCCAGGATTCCCGTATGAGCCTGAACGATGTTACCTTTGCAAGCAATCTATAACGCCTGCTATATGGGAAGAGCACCATATGATACCTAAGTCAGCGGGTGGCAACCATTTAGATATGAAAGATATTGTGATTGTCTGCGCTAACTGTCATAGGATACTGACAAGAGCTAGCGATATCATAGAAAGATGTTTCGTTAAATTCCTAAATTCAGAATTAAATCCTTACTATCCTCACTATACAACACTCGACCAATATGAGCGACTTAGTCTAGCTATAAAACTCGAAATTATAAGAAGCTTTTACCAGTTCTTAAGAGAGAAATGGAAGGAAATACTGAGCCAGTTAAGACGATCCATAGATGGTAATTGAAGTTGAACGATAGGCTTTCATTAAGTGCTTAGAATGCTTATATCGTATATGAGCTCATTCTTTAAAAGGGGCATAGATGAAGCTTGAGCGATTCATTAATGAAATCACATCTCTTGGACTCCCTACAAAACCGGTATTAGACTTTATTAGGATACTCTATACGGCTAGAGAATTACCCTATGAAAGAGAGATCAAGATCTCACGACAACAGCCCTATTCTACTGAAACTCTCTTCGAGGTTGAGGATTGGATAGTGAAGTTGCTACGTAAGTACGATCTCATTCCTAGTGGTATAAGTGAGACGACAACTTATGGGGAGATTGCAAATGTCAGATATTATAAGCTTACTGAGAGAGGCCTTCAATTAGGCTCACAGATCTTTCAGAAATACCTACAAGATGTAGTTGGTAGGTTAGTAGACGTATTAGGTAGGTACCCTCAAAAACTCATTAGGATCATTGCCCTAAGTGCTATAAGCCCAAGAGATGGAAGGGCCACATGGTTAACCATCAAAGTAAACGGCTTAAATTTAGATACCGCCTTCTCCAGGATCACTTCAGAATTTGAGATGTTAATGATGAGACCTGAAGAGCTGATTAGAGCATATAGGGATTCTAAGAGGGCTTATGGAGACTTAAGACTTGTCTTCGAAAGGCTAAGAAAGGCTAGAGCTAAGATGTACGAGCCGCAGGTTTATGATATGTTCATATCAAAGGTCTTAGTGGAATACAATGGTAAGGTTCACGAGAGGACATTAAGCCTAATGGAGGAACTATCCGCTCTAGGATTAGCTAGAAAAGTTCAAGTGTACGCCAGTAAGGGGGAGTACATTGGAGATGAATATAGAGCTCCACCAGAGATAGCATATGCCCTAGAAGAATATTCAGCTAGTGTTGACCTTAGTGAGGTTAGGAAGATGTTCTTAGCTGTTGAGCTAATAATGAGAGCTTTAAGGGAGAAGGTAGCTAAGCGTGAGCTCCTTACAGCCCTAAGTAAGCTAGGTACATCGGAGGAGGAGGTTAAGATAGCTTTAGAGGTTATGTATCAGCAAGGTGTGACATCTAGGTATAATGAGACAGGAGATCCTGAGTCACCTGCTTTCATTATTATAGATGAGGAGAAAGCCAGAGAGGAAGTTAAGAGGGCCATAAACTTAATAGAGAGCGTTGTCCTGTACTAAAGTCTATATACCATAGGTTTTATGCTGATGTAAGAGGTAATATACCTTAAAATAAATTAGTAAAATTACAGTATATCGGAGTTATCATGCCTAAGTGGAAAGTGCACAGATACTTCAGTAATAAGTTAGGTATAAAACCAGATATCGCAGAAAAAGTAGATAGAATCATAGATCTTGAAGAAGAGTTTAAAGGTTATAAGATTGGCCATGACTGGATTAGGGGGAGTATAGGAAGGTTTACGCTAGCTATAGAACTATTCTATCAAGAATTTGGGATAGACGGGGTAAAAGCGATGTTATTGCATGGAGCATTAGATTATGCTGATCAGCTTTTAAGATGTGGGTTTTCAGATGAAGAAGTACTGTGGAGGGTAATAGCATGGATTAAGTTCTGCGGTGCTCGCCATATGATTAATAGTGTTTCTAAATTGGCTAAAGATAAAAGATTAGACTTTGTTATGAAACAGGATTTCAGCTACTATAATTACCTGAGGCTAACAGATATTCCTCTCGAATCCATCATTAAAGCAAGCAAGGAAGTTATTCAGTTCTTTATTCGTGATTTCAATGAAATAATGAAAATCATTCGTAATCCTGATATTCTGTAATAGGAGGATTTGAAGCACGTGGCGAATTCCATAGACATTAGAGAGGTGAAGGAGGGCGATGCCGAAAGTCTTGTTGAATTGTACACATTAGTCGGCTGGAGGCTTGATATGGAGCATGCCACTGAGATTATCAGGTATTCCATGAGTAGCGGCTATAGTAAAGTACTTGTAGCTGACCTTAATGGAAAGATTGTTGGCAAGGTCACGCTCGATACAGTTTTTCAGCCTTATGCAGAAATAGTAAACGTGATAGTACACCCAGACTATCAAGGAAAAGGTATAGGTTCGATGCTTGTCAAGGAGTGTATCAGTAGAGCTATTCAAGCTGGCCATAATATCATTTACTTAATGTGTGATCCCCTAGACCGAGGCATACACAGGTTCTACGCTAAGCTAGGATTTCTCCCCGCCATACTAGGCGATCCCAGCATGCCCCATGGATGCATGTGGCTATACTACTTTGGCGAAGGCTCCTTCGTGAGGGAATTCCTACACGAGCATCCCTTTGCTGAGTTCTCAGTTTCCAGAGGGATTAAGAGTTTTCACGGACTATCCCTCTACTCAATGACATGGATCGATCCTATATCCGACAACAGCCTGGAAGTCTTCATCAAAGGACAACCAGGGCAACCATTGAAGGGCGGTACGATGCCTAGAATAGGCGACGTAAGGCTTAGGCTTAATAAGCTCAATATTGACTGCTGGATAGTCGAAAAAGATGAAGACATAAACATAGGGGAGTCAGGTAGGTTCCAGTTAAGCTTACTGAATAAAGGGAGTGAAACCTTAGATGTTTACTTAAGCCTTGTTCCAGCACCACATGGTATCTCCGTGAGCATTGGTTCACCATCAGAGATATTGCTTCGTCCTAAGGAGAGGATTGATATTGAAGGAGAGTTGACACTAACGAGTGAGTTCTCTATCCCTCTGAAGTATTTATCATTCCCTACCGTCGTCTCCTCGATAACTTTAAAGCTCTCTTCATTCATGAGAGTAATAATATCCGTGGGGTTCAACATTACCGAATGTACACGCTCCTAATATCAAAGTACATCAGTTATGTACACAAGCAATCTAACCTTAATCTAACCCTGCTCACCATGAAGATATGGTAACCCAAGTATACCTAAGTTAACTCCATTTAACCAAAACAGCGAAAACCTTATAAACCCTTTCATCTTGCGATGAAGGCAGAACTAAAAGAAAGATGGAAACCTCCCCGTAAATAACCCCCATATTTGACCCGGAGCTGCAACCCCTCCTAGGAATCTAACCTTCCTACCTCGCACGTTCATGTTCGCAGGCATTATGCCTTAGGTTAACCTTGGTTGACTCATGGATACTGTTTCTCAGGTTAGGGTTAGGTTTAGGAGGAGGTTAGGTGTTGTCTTTCATGATAACTTGTGGTTATCTCGGTTGACTTGGGGCGACCTAAGTCACCAGCAACCTTACGGAGTTTTTGGTTAAGTTAGGTTTAGGAAGGTTACATAATGTAGTCTTGAGTTAGTTTTATTTAACCTATGTCGCCTAAGATATACCTCTTCGACATGGTCTTTCTGTTCACTTCTTTTATAAAGTCTAACCCGTACACTTCTGGTGACTTTTTCACCTTTACGGGGTTTTGGGTTGGGTTAGGTTTACCTGTGGTTGTACTTGGTTTATGAAGGTATACGCCTAGTAGAGTTTTCTGGTATTTAAGCGGAGGTGTAATAAGGATTGTACAGCTATGTGGGATTGGGAGCATAAGAAGATGTCCTTATGAATCTTTCATAGGAGGTGGCCAGGTAATATAGTTGCATATGATTATGTTAAATAAGTCGATTCGAGAGTCTTTAGTAACACTTCTCTAAATCTCCCTAATGAGGGCACAAACTTTTAGAATAATGATGAGTAAAGGTCTTTCCATCTTACAGGTGGATATTTCAATTCAAGCCTACTCATTATCTCCAATATCTTTCCTTCACTTGCTCGATGATAAGGATAATTGCAATTCCTTAGCCTAATCAAATCTAACATGTACCCGAATAGATTTCCTAAAAGGGAAATACGACAAAGAGAAAAAAATTCTTCGAAGAAATAAGTGGAGATGTCTTCACTCTTCGCTCATGGGCTATGTTTAGTTCAGAGATTATCAG
>CAZFVO010000056.1:0-7327 GCA_964522325.1 uncultured archaeon
GAGTATAGCTCACCCTTCTCCTTAAGCCTCTCAAGGGTATCTCTCGCTTTCTCCTTTGGAATACCAGATTTTTCTGCTCTTTCAAGTATCTCCTCCTCTGGAGCACCCCAAGCACTCGAATTTTCAAGTTCCTTGACTATGTTCTTTATAACAGCTATTCTGTCTCTCTGAGTTGCTGAGACTCCGCTTATTGCAAAGTCTATGTCGAGCTTACCAGTTTCTGGATCTATTGCAATCTGCTTTATACTCTCCTCAAATATCCTTATTGCTCTTTCAGCATCCTCCTTTGTCGCAATCCTGCTTAATCTAACTTTAGCTGATGCTTCTGTAAGCCTTCTCAATGCTTCAAGCTGTCTCGCTGTAATTGCTATAGCTCCCTGCTCCTTACTTCTCATCCTAAGGTCGATGTAGTATTCCATTATTCTTTTTTCAGCCTCTTCATCAAGAATTATGTCCTTTATCTCATTTCTCGCATAGAGAACATACTTCTTGAAAAGCTCTGGATCAATCTTTGGTTTTTTCATCTCCAAATCGTTCGTTAGGATTGTCTTGGCAATCTCTTTATCTCTAACCTCATCTGGTTCATCCAATACGACAAATATAAGATCAAACCTTGAAAGTAGTGGGGGATCTAAATCTATCTGCTCAACTATCGACTCATGCCTATCAAATCTACCCCTCTTGGGATTTGCACATGCCAACACCGAACATCTCGTATTAAGTGTTGCATTTATTCCAGCCTTAGCTACTGTAATTGTGTTGTGTAAGATCAAGCCGTGAGAGACAAACAGATGGTAAGGTTCGACAGTAACATCATAAACCCACTCAGACTTATCCTCAACTATTTCAACGCTCTTAACTCTGACAAATCTAATATTTCCTTCGACATAACTCTTTATCAGCTCAATCTTGGCCTTTAAATCTGCAAGTTTTTCCTTTGCAAATTCAATAAGTGGTGTAGGGTCTTTTTTGAGTCTGTATCTCAAAGTAGAATACTTTACATTGAGTTTTTTCGAGAGTTCGGTCAGCCTAACTACTTTCTTAGCGAATTTGATCCTTACGTTGAGATCATTAGATTTAAGACCTCTTTCAACTTCCTCAATAACGTTTTCAACGAGCTTTAATCTGTCTCTTAAAGTTTCTCTGTGTGCGTTGAAACCCCTCGAAATGTTACCTGTTAGGTGTCCGTCGTTTATCCTTAAGACATTTAAAATATCTCTGAGCGTTTTAACGAGTTCCTTTGGTAGGATATCCCTGTCGTTTCTACGATTCTTCGAGCGTTCGAGAACTTTCAGTATTTTGTTGTATCTTGGATCATCTTTAACAATTTCAGAAAACTTCAGAATGCTGTCATAACCTGAAACCACAACCTTGTAACATCCATCCCACTCGTATATGTAGGAGTTTATACCGATCGAAAGGAGAAGATCGTGTAAGTCTTCAGCCATCGCCTTTGATGTTGTTGATAAACCAACTCTAAACCTATCGACGAAACCGTTGCCTTTGAAGAAACCGTTTATAAAGGCTTTCTTTATCTCTTCTCCACCGCACATCACAACATGCGGAATCCTCTTCTCCTTAGCCTTGACGAAAATTTCTGGACACAGTCTTCTCAACTTATTGTAAAACGCTTTCGAATTTATTCTTACGATTGAAAGAGGTAATTTGCGGTTACTGTAATTTTTGCATACCTTAAACTTTAAGTTGAGATTTTTAGCGATTCTTTTAAACTCTTCCAAAAATTCTCTACTGGTGTTGGCAAAACCAACCTCGTAGGTCTTCTTGTACGTGTATCCGTCAGATAGAACGAATCCTAAGAATTTTGATAGTTCTTTGGATATGACGTTTTTAGATAAGGTTTCATACCACCTAACCGCTGGAACTAGGTAACCTTCTCTAAGCTTTTCAGCTGGAATTTCTACAATTCCATCCCTCCAAATTAAAATGGGATGTTCAGGAGTAACCGTTATAGATCTACCGTTGCTGAATGTAATTCTAACGAACCTTTTCGGTGATCTATGTCTACTTACTCTGTTTGCCCTAACTATAACGATACTCTTTGAGTTCAAATCGTATCCCATTACAAAAACATCCTTTACGGGTAGAATTTCAGTATCTCTACCTCTGATGACCTTATCCCTGTTTGACTCTATTAGACTATCCACGAACTCACCAATCTTAACCTTTTTACCGTCCGCAAGTAATAACTCAAAATCTCTGTGATAGCTCTGTTGTTCTAAGCTCTCAAGCATGTACCTCCTATCCTTCTTGTCCATTTTCTCAACCTCATCTATTAAAGCTATACCTCTGTCAGCCAAGACTAAAGCACCGGCTTCAAGCGTCCATCTACCGTCTTCAGCCTTTACTGCAGTTACAGTATTATGAACTACCACTCCATTTGCTATGAAACTGTGCGTATTCTCAACAGTTAAATCGTAAACGAAATCAAATGGAGAATCTATAACCTCTAAGTCCTTTATCCTTTCCCATAAGATATCCGAATCTGCTAGGAATTCAAGTAACTTTATCCTTTCATCTCCTTCATATTTTCTCAGTATTTCAACAATTTCCCTTAGCTTACGTCTTGAAACGTTCCTTCTTCTCGGATTAAACCCTTTAATGGAGACTCCGTATGCTTTCTTAATCTCTTCTATGACTACACTCACTCCCGGAATTACATCCAAATTTGGATTGGATCTCTTGTATCTTCTGAGTTCTAAGAGTTTCTGCAACTTCATAGCTTTCTCGGGATTTCCAAATCCGATGTGTTTTGCAAACTTCTCGATGTTTTCACCATAGATTATTAAGGAATACCTATCGTGTCTGCTAACAATGTCTCTTCCGTTAATGACATTGGTTTTACCCTTTACATCTCTCCTTTTAAGGTGTGCAACTATTCCAAATCTGAGAAGGGCTAACTGTAGCTTTCTGGCTAAATTCTTGCTCGTTGTGTCTAATTCTACTATTGAAGAACCTTTTCTCCTTATAACTACACATCCATCACAGTCGAACAATCCCCTTATGAACCCGGATAGGACTTCATTGGGCAAAGATAGTAGAATCGGTGTCATGTCAAGCTTTGATGATTTTGGTGAGGGAGGAATACCGAGTTTTCTTAGCAAATGTGCCACGATTTTTGAGCTAAATTCAACCGTTGGGACTTTATTCTTATGAATTACATCTCTCGCCTCTATACCGAAAATATCTCGTACTATCTCCTTAAACTTTCTTCTAAGTTCATCGCAACTACTGGTGAACCTTATGACGAATCTATCGGAGTTGCCAACAATACATCCATCTCCGGCAATCAATCCTGCAAGATATGCAAGTCTTTCATCTACATAAACTGGTATCTTTATCCTCTTTCCAGCCCTTAGAGATATTTCACTTACCTCCTTTGCAACATCTTCCCAGCTAACCCCTGCAATTTCGACGAGTTTTCTGAGATATTTCATTCTAATGTTTCCTCTCGCGTTATCCTTGACCCAGTTGTGAATTAGGCTATTTTCGTAGGTTTCTATCATCTTGGATAACTCTTTCTTGGTTATTCCAAGCTTAGACTTTGCAACATCGATTAGTTTCTTAACAATACCTTTCACACCGTAGACTATCAAATTGTCGAGGTCTGAAAGTAGTTCAAGCGTAGTAACGACTCTACCCTTATGCTTCAGTCTCCTTACGGTAGCAATGTAATCTTGCTCAGTGAGATCCTTCGCGGGTTTCCAAGATATGCTACCGCATTCCAAAACCATGACTTTCGTCTCAGGAGTTGTTATCAGCTCCTTACCAGTTTGAGTTGTTATCTTCACTAACTTTGCAGGTGCTTTTAGTCTCCAAACCTTCTCAACAGCTTTTTCAGAAACTTTTGCATCGTTAAGGGTTTGTACTCTAACACCCTTGACTTCTGAGTACTCTGCAATTTCGTTGTACTTTACTGGAGAGTTCATATTTTCCTCCACGAGCTTCTCAATTTCCAATGCACAACTGTCAGTGAATACGATAGAGTTCGGTGCTACACACAATCCAGCACCAGTTGACGCATAGCCAGTAGCTAAGATTGCACGAGGAGCTACCTGCTTTACAGCTCTAAGAAGTTGGGATTTAGATGTAGCGGGATCTCCTACAAGTAAGATGTGAATGTCACCTCTCTGCTTAGTTCCGTCGGGATTTATCCTTGTTACACCTCCAAAGAGCTGAAGCACTATAGCCTCCTTAATCGTTTCGTAACCCTGAATGGAGGGAGCTATGGACTGAATCAAGAGATCGTATATATCTGGCCTTTTAGCCAACTTTTTAATCTCCTCCTTATCCCTCTCAGTTATCTGGATATTCCTAACGTCCTGATCAATGAATTCAATTGAATTTGCTTCCAAGTAAACGTCCAACTCCGCTTTAAACTTCTTTGTACCTTTAATTCTAATTATACCGTTTATTATAACCTTGTCACCAGGCAATACCTTTCCAGCCAAATCGTCATAGAGGTAAACGTCTAAAAGCTTTGGAGGTTCAGAACTTTCAAGATTTTCAGGCAAATCTTGAATTTGAATTTTCTGAATATCTGTAAGTTCACTCTCATCGACGTTTAAGATCAAGTTTTTCTCACCACACTGCTCACATTTAAACGGTTTCTGGATAAATCCTCCCTCTTCTTCCCTCCCATACTTCGCTCCACAGCTTGGACATTCAAAAACGGCATATCTTAAAACGGGTTTTGGCTCATAAACTTTCCTAACAATCCCTTCAACGGAAACGAACTTGTTTATGTACCTATGATTTATGCTCTTTATCAGTAGTCTCTTTGGCAGATTTACGAATCGAACATTGAGATCTTGAATATTTACATCGTAAGCCTTGCATACGTCCTTAACAGCAGCCTTTATGAGATTGATAACCATATCAGGTTTATTCTCAAACAATCCCTCAAGATTTCTTGAGAGTAAAAAGTTTCTAAGTCTATTCTTAACATCAATCTCTATTGAAGGTTTAACATGGCCATCTTCACTGAACTTAGTTATAAGTTCATTAATCTTATCTTTACAATAATTTTCAATGAATTCTCTCCAGACTTCAATGCTGCTAACCATTGTAAATGCAAGTAGGTTTTCGAGGATAAAAGTTTAATTGGTAAAAGCATGTATAAAACGTTACTATATTTTTCTAAAGATAGCTATAGCCGTGATTATTACACCTATAAGGCTAACGATTGATCCTACGACTGCGTTGGATATCAGAAATGACCCAACCACTAGAGATACCCCAACCATTAACAGCATAAAATTCCTCATAAGTTTTGTTAAACGTTGGAATAGATAAGTCCATCGAAAGTTTAATAGTACATTTATGAACTTGTTGCATGGACAAAACGATTGCAGAGAAGATTTTGAGCGAAAAGAGTGGAAGAGAAGTTTATGCTGGTGACTTAATTGTAGCTAAGATAGATAGAATTGCACTTCAAGATGGAACTGCACCCTTAGCAATAAGGAGAATAAGAGAACTTGGAATGGAAGTGAAGGCCGGAAAAATAACTCACTTCTTCATAGACCATGCTTCCCCACCACCTCGCAAGGAACTAGCTAACGATCAGAAGTTGATAAGGAGCTTTGCCAGGGAGATAGGGGCGGATATGAGCGATGTTGGTGATGGTGTGATACATCAGGTGATGGTCGAAAGGTACATTTGTCCAGGAGATCTGGCCGTTGGAGCGGATTCACATACGTGTACCTATGGAGCTCTAGGTTGTTTTGCAACTGGAATGGGTTCAACTGACATAGCAATAGCAATAGTTTTGGGTAAGAATTGGTTCAGAGTACCAGAGACATTTAGAGTACAGATAGATGGGAAGTTACCAAAAGGAGTTTTTGCTAAAGATTTAATTTTGCACATCATTGGTAAGTTGGGTGTTGATGGTGCTACTTACAAAGCTTTGGAGTTTCATGGCGAAACTGTCAAAGCGTTGGATATGGATTCTCGCCTGACGATTGCTAACATGGTTGTTGAGTGTGGAGCTAAGGTGGGACTTTTTGAAACAGATGAAGTTACGAGAAAATTCTTGGCTGAAGTTGGGAGAGAAAGCTGCTTTAGAGAAATCAAGGCAGATGAGAATGCAAGTTATGAGAAGGAGCTTTACTTCTCCGCTGACATAGAACCGATGGTCGCAAAGCCACATAACGTCGATAACGTTGTTCCAGTTAGCGAGGTTGAAGGGGTAAAGGTTGATCAGGTTTACATTGGAACTTGCACAAACGGAAGGCTTTCGGACATTGAAGTGGTTGCAAGGATTTTGAAAGGAAGGAAGGTGCACAGAGATGTTAGACTGTTGGTTTGTCCAGCAAGCAGATTCGTCTATCTAAAGGCTCTGGAGTTAGGTTACCTTAGGACGATAGTTGAAGCTGGTGGTGTTATTTTACCACCAGGATGTGGACCTTGCGTAGGAATTCACATGGGTGTTTTAGCGGATAATGATGTTTGCATATCTACTCAGAACAGGAACTTTAAGGGAAGAATGGGCAATCCAAATGCTGAAATTTATTTAGCATCGCCTGCAACAGCAGCGGCGTCAGCAATAAAAGGTGAAATTGCAGACCCTAGAGAATTCCTTTAAAATTTTATATAAAATTATTAAATCTCAAAGCGTGGATATGCAAGGAGAGCGGAGGTTAAGAAAGGTTTAAAATATTTATGAGGAGCCGCTAAGGAGAAGAGATTAGGTAGATAGCCCACTTCTTAACGAGAGCTGTTGTGAGCTAGCCTCTAACTCCCGTATGAAGCTTTACCACGAAGGCGGATGGAACAAGAAGCTTCACATTTTAATGTAGTGAAGCTCACAGGATCATACTTAAAAATCTTCTAGTCCTCTTGTGTTTGGGGTTCGTGAATATCTTTTCTAAGCCACAGTATTTGCTTATCATTTTATATCATCTATTATATCTTATATAATATATTTTAAAGATTATAAAAATATTTAAAGTTTTCGGTTTTATTGCTCTGAAGAATTATGGAAGAACTGTAATAATAATCAAAATTAATAAATCTTAGCCATAATTTTAAATTATAAAATTTATCAAGGAGATCGTGGAGGAACTAAAAGTCTTTGAGAGGAACAAAGTTCCGCTTGAGATCAAGATACTTGGCATAGCTACTTACATTCAAACTTCTTCGACGAGAAGAACTGCCAGGATCTTATCAGAAATTGATCTCGTTTCCCATAATGCTATTCACAAGTGGGTAAAGAAGTTTGAGGAAAAGCTACCGATTTCAACGGAGAAAAAACAAAGAAATCTTATAGCAATTGATGAAACAGTTGTAAAGGCAAATAAAAAGAAGTATT
>CAZFVO010000057.1:0-6964 GCA_964522325.1 uncultured archaeon
TTAATCCTTATCGATTCTCAATTCTTCAATTCTTTAGCTAAATTTTTTGATAATTTTTATGAATATTAAAATATAAACATTTATTCACTTTTATCCATAGGATTATGAGTTTCTAAAACATTAGATGTTTACCTTAACATGAGTACACTTGATGTAGTTTAGAATAACAAACAAAGAAAATGTTTATATACTATTGATACCCCAGTATATTGAGGTGGTATAAATGGCGGAGTTGCCGTTGGCACCAATTGACAGGTTGGTTAGGAAGGCTGGTGCCGAGAGAGTAAGTGCTGAGGCTGTGGAGAAGTTGAGGGAAGTGTTGGAGGACTACGCAATTTCTGTCGCTAAGAAGGCTGTCGACATTGCTAAACACGCTGGTAGAAAGACCGTAAAGGTTGATGACATAAAATTAGCTGTCGAAATGACCAAGTAGCCATATTCAGTTTACATACATATATTTTTTAATATTTAACTCATAAAAATTGGAATCACTACGGCAAACGATATCAAGATGAGAATTAAAACAGCTAAGACAAACGTTAGAATGTTTCTCTTCCACTCCCTTCTACTCAAAACCTTAATTCTTAATCTCTTCTCTTCACAACCTTCAACAAACCTCACATGTACATCGTAAGTTCCCCTCCTTAAGTTGGGGATTACAAATGAAAACTTTCCATCGTTTAGTCTAACCTTTCCAATAGGGATTCCGTCTAAAACAATGAGTACGTTCCCATCTACATACTTCCAACTCTTATCAAACTTACCCATTACACATCCACTTATCTCAACAGAATCTCCCTCCTTTACTCCTAAAAATCCACTCGAAACGTGAGCCGAAATCTTAAACCTTCTTTCAAAAAATTTTGGGTGCTTTTTCAATCTTACAGCTTTTGCAAGTCTTAAAGCCCTAAAGACCAAAAACCATCCAAATATGACGAAAGATACACCAATGTAAACGACCTTCAAAGCCAAAGCCTTATCCTTTAAACTTAAGAAAATTCCTGCCGCTACTATGAGATAGCCCAATGACTTGACACCAACGCCAATTAAAAGCCTAAGATGTAGTGGTGTTAACTCTCTCATAGGTACCTGAGTATGTTGTAGTAAGTATCTCTGATTGCAACTGGTCTTCCAATTGATTTAACAGCCCTACAGATTTCCTCAACCTTCGCAGGTTTAAAAGGTTTTCCAGTAGCTCTAACAACGTTCTCCTCAAGCATAACTCCTCCAAAGTCGTTTGCACCAAATATCAAACCCAAAGTGGCTACATCAAAACCTTGAGTAAGCCATGAGGTTTGAATGTTCCTTATGTTGTGAAGAACTATTCTTGAAATTGCCAAAACCTGAAGGTATCTTGTTGGGGGGACAGGCTCCTTCACAACATTGTAAAGCTCAGTTCTGTTAGGTTGAAATGTCCAAGGTATAAATGCTGTGAAGCCTTTAGTCTTTGATTGCAGATCCCTTATTTTAAAGAGATGTTCGATTATGTCCTCATTTGTTTCAATGTGCCCAAACATCATCGTCGCTGTAGTTTTCATACCCATCTTGTGAGCAGTCTCCATGACATTAAGCCAACCTTTGCTATCGACCTTGTTGGGGCTGATTTTCTTTCTAACTCTGTCAACAAGAATTTCAGCGCCTCCTCCCGGTATCGAATCCAGCCCAGCAGATCTAAGCCTTTCTATAACTTCTTTAATACTCATCCCTTCTTTCTTAGCTAGGAAGTATATCTCCGGTGCAGATAGACTATGAAGGTGAATGTTTGGAAACTTTTTCTTTATAGCCCTAAAAACATCTTCAAACCACTCTATACCTAAATTTGGATTCAAACCACCTTGCATTAAAATCTGAGTTGCTCCAAACTTTACAGCCTCACCAACCTTCTTTAAGATATCTTCTTTACTTAAAACGTAACCCTCTTCCTCACTTCTGGCATAAAAAGCACAGAACTTACACCTTGATACACATACATTCGTGTAGTTTATGTTCCTATCTATAACGAACGTTACAAGATCTCCACACTTCTTTTTCCTTATCTCATCTGCAATTCTTCCTAAAATTGGTAAAGGTAATTCGAAAAGTTTGAGTGCCTCCTCAAAACTTAAATCTTCACCTCTAATGTTCTTCTCAATGTAGAACTCATAGCCTGAAAAGTTCATCCTCACTCATCCCCGTGACATCCATGACTGTCATACCAGTTTTAAGGTGTTTTACCTCTTCCTCTTTCATCCTCTCTTTAAAGGCGAAATCTGAAAGGATTAAGCTATTTCCAAACGGATCTTCGAGTATAAGTGTTAATTCATCCTTACCTTCGAGCGTGTCTTCTATCCTTTTAAGTATCCTCTCACACCTTCTAACCTTCTCCTCATCATCTGCATTCCATTTCTTAGCCATCTCAACTATCTCAGAAACTCTCATTAAAATTCCCTCCAAGTTCGTTATGAACGCTTGAGATGCCGGTCCAGGCTCTATCTCAACACCGATCTCAGGAATCCTTATCGTTCCCGATGTGGATCTTATAACCTTGGTGTACAAAGTATCCTTGTTTATCTTGATTGTAAACCTCGTTGGCTCCTTTATCTCAGATACAATCGCATCGGAATGTTTGAAACCACATTCACAAACTATTGTAGTAAGTAGGACTTTACCGAAAAAAGGTGTGTCGTACAGTGTTGTAATTAGCTTCAACTCCTTACCACATACTGGACACTTGATCATAAGTCATGCTTATGGGTTTTCAACTTTGCTACCCCTTATCTTAACTCTGTCAACCCTTATTCCTGTCGGAGTTACGATGATGTAATCTTCACCTAAACCAACTATGTCACCCTTCACATCCACAGCCAACTGCTTAAGATCCTTCAAAACCCTTTCATAGGTCCACTTGTCATGCTTTATAAAGGCAATATCCACTATGACTATATTTCCATTGTAAACTTGCCTCCTTATTTCTGGAATCTCGTTTATACCTGTCACTTCGGCAACTTTTATGTACGTGACACCCTCATCAGCAATTTCAGCTTCATACTCACTTAGATCCAATTCCTCATAATCTTCCACTTCTACCTTTTCGCTCTTCTTAAAGAGCTTAAAGATCATATCGTCTTGTTGCCAAACGAGTATTTAAAATTAATGAGTCCACTCCAAAATCTTAACTTCGGGCGCATTCTTCTTCAAAAATTCCTCTACAGCCTTCTTAATGTTCTCAAGATTTGGACAAACAAAAGCATTTGACCCAACCGGATATCCCTTCGTCATACAAGATGATAGAGCTATGGCATTGGCCCCCTTTTCTAAAAGAGTTTTCACACTTGCACTAACCTTCTTACCTGGGCAACCTCCACATGTCATAAAACCTACCAACTCAACCTCATTCAAGCCTTCAAAGGCACCCTTCTTTTCCTTAACAGCCTTTATACAGCTTGTCGCTGGACAAAATTCTGCCACTATGGCACATCTAATAATACCAACCTTGAGCATATTGCTAATTTTAATACTACAATATTAATTTTTCGGTTTTCCTAAACATCCAGTCCATCTCTGGTAATCTACCTCAACACCTAAGAGGTCAAGAATCCTGTAAACGGTGTAATTAACAACATCTTCAATAGTCTTCGGTTTAATGTAAAATGATGGAACTGGGGGCATTACAACGGCTCCCATTTCAGCAAGCCTAACGAGTGTTTTTAGATGTCCCAAATGTAAAGGAGACTCCCTAAAGAGTATAATTAACTTTCTCCTCTCCTTGAGAGTCACATCGGCACTTCTCGTTATGAGGTTATCGGTAATACCGTAAGCTATGCTTGAAGCTGTTTTTACACTGCAAGGAGCTATA
The DNA here is from genome assembly GCA_964522325.1 of uncultured archaeon. Lineage (GTDB taxonomy): Archaea > Halobacteriota > Archaeoglobi > Archaeoglobales > Archaeoglobaceae > Archaeoglobus_B. The sequence continues at coordinate 3,836 of CAZFVO010000057.1, forward strand.
ACCATCCCATCATGCTTAAAGCTGCCACTTGAGATCGGAGCAGTTATCTCATCCTCTCTGTAAAATCTATCTGCAATCTTCTTGAGTTTATTAACATCTAAACCTTCCAAATCTGCTATGAGCTTAGCATTCTTTGAAAGAATAACGTAAACTTCACACCTCTTTGCAAGCTCTTCAACAATTCTAAATCCGTATATCTGACCACTTGCTCCAGTTAAGGCTACCACAAACCTCATTTGAGTTCGTCCCATCTCCTCCTCTTCAAATATCTCTTTATGCTAATTACAACTAAAGCGACCACTACAATTGCTCCAACCGTTATTCCCCCGTAAAACCCTACGACCTTCCAGTCTACATTTATTTTCGGTAAGGATATGAACGTAGTAGTCTGAGTTGGTTGAGTCGTTGAGGTCGGAGTTAAAAGGCTCTTTAAATCGTTGATAATCGACGTTACTTTTCCAAGCAAAGTGTTTTCGTCCTCTAAAACGTTCTCTCCTCTACTGATTACACCGTCGTAATTGCCGTCGTCGTACAAACTTCTCAAATCGTTTATTTCGTCCTTAATTCTGTCCTCATCAGCCTTCAAATCTGTCAGTGCAAGAGTATAGTTTAAAACGTCTTTACCCTTCGCCTTGAGTAAATCTATCAAGCTCTCCGCTTTCGTTATGTTTACATCAATTCTGTCCAGTAAGTCTTCCGCAGTATCGATGTAATACCTCGCATGAGCCTTTTTGACGTCTAATTTCAGTGAATTTATCTCTTCTTTGACGGTATCGATATTTTTACAGACCTCCTCGTAGTGTTTGTTTCTGTAAAGGACTTCAAGGTTGTTCAAATCTTGCTTAACCTTGTCCAATCTATCCTTTAAATCGTCAACATCTGTCTTTTTCGCGAGCTCGTTTATTTCGTTTTCAATCTTCGAAAGGGTACTCTTTAAATCCGATATTTCGCTCTCGATCTTCGGTGGATTTACGATTGTTATATTGACCTTGATAGGTTCAGAATTTTCGATTTCGAGCTCGAAGGCCGCAAAATTCTTAACACCCGATTCGATCGGTGGAGTAATACCAGATACGTTGATCTCAACGCTGTCTATACCTTCATCCCAGTTCGTATAGTCTCTATCGATCATTAAGACTTTATCGTTCGTGCTTCGCGAATAGATGGGACCATTTTTAAAATATATCCTAACCGTGATCTCTCTCGGTGTATTCAGGTTGTTATAGAATGTATATTTTCTATTTGCCATCTCCTTAGCGATGTCTTCGCTTTTCGAAGAAACGGTGATCTTTAACGATACCTTTTCGTTCTGTGTATAGTAATCTTTTAAACCTTTTACATCTATATTAAAATCGTTTAATGTTAAGTATTTACCCAGAACTGGCGTAGTTATTAACAGTAGCACAAGAAAAGAGATAATAAGTGTCCTCATTTGTGATCCCTCATATGAGGGGTTCTATGTCCTCATCGAATATTTCTATAGTCTTTTCGATTCTTTCCTTCTCAACGCTTTCAATTTCTTCCTTTGCCTCAGCTGCAAGTCTCTGCAACTGCTTAACCCTTGGAACATCTGTAACGTTCGCCAAAACAACCAAAGCTGCCACATGCTTCGTTCTTCTCGTTGGATAATCACCAGCTCTAACTTCAACACCAGCAATCTGCTCTTCAAGCCAGAGTTTTGCCTTCTCTAATCCCTTCCTATCTAAATGCTCTGGTGGACCAGCAACTAGTATAAGCGCCCTTTCAGCACTCCTTATATTGCAAGGTATTGTTAATCTGCCTAATGCAGCCCTTCTTACGAGTGAAGCAATCTTAGTGGCTTTATCGTTCTCAGTAAACTCATCAACATCCTTTTTTCTGCGGAAGAACGAAAATCTTTTCGCTTTTTTATCCTCAACAAGGGTAGTAGCATAGCCTATTGACGATATTCCACCACCTCTCAACGTATTTATTACCTCACTGCTATCAACAACCATTTCACCAACCAATCCAGATTCAACTGGCTCTCCAGCCTTAGCAAGTATAGATAACCTTTTAACTATCTCCTCATTTATCTTTGTAAAGCTCTCCCTTAAACTCATCCCTTCAAACTTCCAAGCTCCGTTATCAACAAGTATCAAATTATCAACATACTTTAGTAGAGAAATCATACTCCTCGCAGCATTTAAAGAGTAAAGTTTACCCTCTTCAGGAGCAGGTAGAACTCCAATAGCATATACAGGCTCAGAGTACGTTTCAGAGAGATATTTAGCCAAAACAGGCGAACCACCACTTCCAGTTCCACCACCCAACCCAGCCACAATTAGAAAGGCATCTATGTCATGTGTACCCATCTTATCTATGGCATTCAATATTGTGTCTATTTCATCCTGGGCTATCTTGGCTCCAAGCTTGTTGTCAGTTCCAACCCCATGTCCTTTGACTACTGTTTGTCCAATCAGAAGTCTACAATCTTTCGGAACATTCTTCAAACCCATTAGGTCAGTTCTTGCAGTATTAACAGCTAAGGGCTTTATCGTGATATTTGATCCACTCGCCTTTTCCCTCTCAAGGAAAAGGTCAAGTATTTTTCCTCCAGCTTGGCCAAACCCTATTACAAAGAACCTCATGACACCACCGCTTCAACGATTTTAATAAACCTTACCCAAAAGGTATTTGATGTTTTTGTTGAACCTCATTACATGAGAGTAGAGTATTACAACTTTGGAGTTATAAAACTCGATGGAAAGGAGTTTAGAAGGGATGTAATAGTTTATGGTAAGTTCGTAAAGGAGTGGTGGAGAAAGGAAGGACACAGAGTTTGCCTTGAAGATGTTGAAGATTTATTTAGACTTAAGCCTGAAATTGTCGTGATTGGGACTGGATACTACGGTGTGGTAAAGGTAGACAGAGAAGTTATTGAAAGGCTTAGAAAAGAGGGAATAAATGTGATATGCGAAGAGTCAAGAAAGGCTGTTGAAACTTACAACAAACTATTAAAAGAAGGAAAAAAAGTTGCTTTAGCTATACACTTAACTTGTTAGTCGCTCTCACTCTCCTCCTCTTCCTTTCCAGTTTCTTCCGTCTTACTTTCCTTCTCCTTCTCCAAGGCTTTAGCTGCGATAACGTCATCGATTCTCAAGATCATTA
>CAZFVO010000058.1:0-6895 GCA_964522325.1 uncultured archaeon
GATGAATAGTCAACACAGCAGATAAATGTTTTAAGTTGAATTTTTTTATAGATTGCTAATTAACTTTACTCTAAGATTCGAAATCTTAGCTATATCCAGAAAATCTTCATCTTTCGTTATAAGTTCCTCATCTCTGTTTATAAAATCGTTGCTTGAAAAACCTCGCCTTTTACAGTAGTTCCGAAAGTTGGCAATTAGATCCACTTAAATGATGATTTTTATTTGATTTTGAAATACTTGAATTTTTATCTGGTTACCAAATATTATATACGGAACTACTGTTTAGTGCGGGGCAGCTCACTAGTTCCCTTACCGCATTTATCTCTTCAAGGTATTTATCTACTAAATCTATAATTCAGCCGGATTATTGTTAATTTAATTACTTTTGGTGGGAACTAGGGTTAATCAATTTTTAAAGACCATGAGTTCTCGTTTCTTCTTAAGTCAAAATCGAAAAATATATATTAAAAGATTCATCAGAATAATGTAAGTCGTCCATTACAGACGTTCCACGACTGTGATAATTATAGGTGGTGATTAAATTGGCAGACCGCCGAAAGAAGAACTTAGCAAGTGTGGCGATAACTCTGCTAATAATAGCCATGCTCATACTTAGCCAACCAGTTGCTAGCCTCCTCGTCGCAATCGAAAATCTACCAGGAGAGAGCTTTGTTGGAAAACCCATAAAGTTCACGGCAAGGATAACAATTCAAAGTGGTGAATGGGTAAATATAAAAGAAATACGGTTAAACGTGACTAAAGACGGCAAGGTTGACTCCATATCTATTCCCGTGAAGCTGACCCCTGGAGCCACTGTAATAAGTAACGAAGATCTACCAAATACAAACAGCACTTTAATCAACGTCACAGTTAATGAAACGACCAATGCTGTTTTTGGCTATGGTTATGGTTACGGATATATAAGTAGCTACGGCTACGGTTATCTCGGCTGGGGATACGGTTACGGCTACGGTTATGGTTATGGCTATTACCCTGGCTATGGCTACGGCTATTATGCCATAGGAGCACCGCCAGCTTACATAGCTTATGACATCGAGTGGAAACCCAACGAGACTGGGAAATACTCATTCGAGCTTACCGTAATTGTTGAAGACAGAAGCGGGAATGAAGTATCATTTAGTACTTCAGCAGATATAACAATATCCAAGCCTTTGGTTTACGTTAAGCCTTCTTCTAAGACGATTAACGTTGGAGATACAGCAACGTTTGACATAATCCTTAACAAGACGTTGTACGGATTATCTGGCTACAATATCACAGTCAAGCTATCGAACCCGAGCGCTGCTGAGATAACATCAATAAGCCTACCAAGCTGGGCGAAGTTAGAGGAGCATACGAGCTTACCCGCAAGTACTGTGATAGTTAAGGTAACCGAATTGGATGATCTCATAAACGGTACCGTCGAAAACTTAAAGCTGTTCAGCATAACGCTCAAAGGAAAGAGTGCTGGAACTACTGATATAATCGTTCAGATCAACCAAATGGATGACGATGATGGAGATCCTATCCACGCAAACGTTCAGAAGGCTGTATTGACAGTCAAATCTGTTGCACCGGCCCCAAGACCTGTAGGAGGCGGTGGAGGAGGAGCGGTTATAGTAGCACCTCCACCGGGAGTGATTGCAACCTACTCGGAAGTTAGGACAGTCCCAGCAAATACGCCAGTTAAAATAACGTTGCCAGTAGAGAAAGCTGAGGGGACAGGAATAGTAGCTATAACAATTAAGCTGCCCGAAAGAATGACAATACAGGTACGTGTATCGAAGCTGGTAACTCTGCCATCAGGTGTACCAGCTCCAGCCGTAGCTGCAGTCTTCGCATATCTGGACATATCATTCATTGATTACTCAACTGGAGAAGAGGTAGAACCGGCAGGTTACATAGAGTTCAAGGTACCGAAGAGCTGGATAGCGGAGAATGGTTACGATCCTTCGAACGTAGTATTGATGAAGTACCATAACGGATGGAAAGAGCTCAAGACCGAGATGACAGGCGAGGATGAGAATTACTACTACTACAAGGCTGAAACAGGATCGTTCAGCATATTCGCAATAGCTGTCAAAGCTGCAGCCGTCCCAACAACCGTCACGACACCCGTAGTAACCATAACTCCAACTGTTACAACGCCAGTAGTTGTGACAACTACTCCGACACCAGCACCAGGAGTATCAGCTGAATTAATTGCGGGAATAGTAATTGCAGTGGTAATCGTAGCAGCAATAATTGCCTACGCACTAAGGAGAAGAAAGAGCTAATACTGATGTAATTTTTACCTATTTTTATAACTCACAGTTTTCATGATGCGAAAAGTTATCTCACATGCTACCAGAAATAGTACTATGCGGAAAATAATCCTATTAGCGGTTGCTGTACTCTTGCTTGGATGCATTGGTGCTAACGTGAATCAAAGCTCGGTTACTAATGCCGGTGAAGTAACAATCTCGGAGATAAGATCGAACCCGAATGAATTTATAGGAAAAGTTGTTGTCATAAATGGTACTTATATGGGATGGAAAGGTAACGAACCTCCCCCTCTCACTAGGAGCGATTGGGTGGTAGACGACGGAACTGGACAGATATACATAACTGGAATAATTCCGAATTTAGATCCAGTTAAAGACATTGGAAAAAACGTTACGGTTGTGGGTTATGTGGGAGTTATCGATGGAAAACCGTACATTAAAGCAATTGATGTCAAGGTACATTAATATGATTTAGAAAAATGGAAAATCTTAAATTTTTTTAACTTTTTATGTAGTTCGGATTACTAGCTTGGGGGTGCAATCGATGAAAAAATTGATAGTTGGATTGGTTTTGATCACTATTCTGGCAGTAGTTCCAGTTGAAGCGGCAAAATGGACGATTATGGTCTACATGGATGGAGATAACGACTTAGAGGAATACGCGATAGATGATTTCCTAGAGATGGCTAGTGTTGGTTCCACTCAAGATGTCAATGTAGTCGTTCTTTTCGACAGAATAGAAGGTTATGATGACTCATATGGAGATTGGACCACTGCTAAGATATTCTACATCGAGAAAGGTATGATACCTGATGCCAATAACGCATCGGAAGATTGGGGAGAAGTAAACATGGGAGATCCGCAAACCCTAATCGATTTTGTTAATTGGAGTGTAAACAATTATCCTGCCGAACACTATGCTTTAATTTTATGGAATCACGGGAGTGGGTGGAAGTTCAGATTACCACCGACTAAAGGAGTCTGCTGGGATTATACGAATTCGAATGATTATCTTAATTCTTCGGAGTTACAGTATGCATTGGCTCAAATAAAGTCAAAAATTGGTAGAGATTTAGATATAATTGGGTTTGATGCATGTCTAATGGGGATGGAAGAGATAGACTACCTGATAAACGCTTCAATGCCATCTGCAATAAGAGTTGGTTCTGAAGAGGTTGAGCTCGCTGATGGATGGCCTTACGATATGATATTGAGAAATCTAACAGCGGAAATGACTCCCGAAGAACTCGCAATTGAAATTGTGAACGATTACTACAACTACTATAGTGGATCGTACCGAGAGTTTACGCTTTCAGCCGTTTACGTCAACAACACGATTGACGAAGCAATAAATGATTTCGTGCAAGCTGTTGAAAACTGTGAAGATTATTGTACAGTTGCAAACGCGAGATATGAAGTGGAAGAATTCTATTATCCAGAATACATCGATCTGTACAACTTTGCAGAACTCGTTAGCCATTACACAAGCAATGAAACAGTAAAGAATGCTGCCAAACGCTTAATGGATGCAATAAACTCATCTGTTATTGTAGAAAAGCACGGCTCTTTGCATCCAAATGTTCATGGCGTGTCGATATACTTCCCAGATTCGAAGTCTAAATATGATCAATACTCTCTCACCTACAAAAACTTAAAATTCGCCAACGACACGCTTTGGGATGAATTCTTGGAGTGGTTCTATACTCATCCAACCATCTATATTTGTGAAGCGTTGACTTACATTTACAGTGAAAAACTCCCCAAGCAGCCAACAAATAAATGGTATTTCTACAACGATAGCAAAACCAACAGTGTAATTACCATAAATGTAAAGCTAAAATTGAACGAATTGATTATACCAGAAGATGCAGAGATTAACGTAAGCGCAAATCTCACGAATATCTTAAAGGATGAGAAAGTAGTTGTATACAATAGCTCCGGAGTCAGGAATGAAACGGGCTGGTACGAATATACACTACAGTACGACATCTATGGAAAGAACGTTAACGTTACAGAATATCAATTATCTTACGACGGAAGTGAGGTACATTACATAACATATCCTATCCCCTTTGCAATACCCATTAATGTTACAATCTCAAACTCTACCGGCATCCTATACTCTTCGGGGCTTGGATATACCCAAGCAATAGTGAACTTCGATCCCAAGGAAGATATACCACCAGTCATGTTCCCTAATACGACATCATGGAGGACAATAGATGATTTCTCTAATGTAACGAATCTTGTTTTCGAGGGAGAAGCCGGGATGGTAAAACTATTTGGACCGATTAACCTGCTGGATGACAGATTATTTGCAAGTCTCTTTAACCTCACATGGACATTGAAATTTAACTCAAGCTTGAAAATGATAGGTATACTTGAAGCAGCAGGTAACAATAGAGAACTCAACAAGACGGGAGAAGTAATATTCTACAACGTTACATCGCCGATCTTTAACATCCATGCCGTGCTTGAAGAAGGTGGTGAGGTGGAGGTATACAACGGCACGACTGGAGAATACAACGAAGATTTCCTTAAGTCTAAACCTGTAATTATAAAAACAGGCACAAACTACTCCGTAAAAGTCGTAGTGAAGCATTGGAGTAGCTATAGGGTAGAAGAACTGCCTTACAGTAAACCGTCGATTTTAAACATCGAAATCTATCCAGAAACAGTTGACATAACGAATCCGCTGAATATTGAAGCTGATGTGAGCGGTACGGAAATTAAGAGTGTTACGATTGGTATAGTGGACATCAACAGTGTGATGTCAGATCACGTCATTTTAGCGTTGGTTATAAATGAGAGCGGATTATCTGGGCACTACTCGGTAAAGCCGTTCCCTGGCCCATGGACAACTCATGTGTTCTATGCCAATGATGAACCTGTAACAGTTCAGATCAACCAGAGCGATCCAAGGCACTTCTACATCCTTGCATACTACCGCAATTCGACACTCGACTGGACTGAAGCCGTAATTGCGTTAAACGTATCAACGCTCAAGATAGATTTCGTGAGTTTAAACATCTCTGGAAACTGGATAGCTGTTCAACCGAGTGATGGTGAAGCTAAACTTAGAATATTCAAAATGCCAGCCCTAGGTCAACAAGCAGTTGTCGAGAACAGTAGTGCATTCAGCATATCATCGCTCAAAGTTGAGAGAAGGGTTGCAAAGGATGGAGAATATCTAATTTACATCTACGCCGAGGATTCTTATGGAAACAGTGATACTAAAACGGAGTTCGTGAGAGTTGACAACTCAGCTGTTACATTGCCACCACTTCCAGGACTCGAAAGACCTCCAAGAGATTTAGATAAAGATGGCGTGATCGACGATTTCAACGGAAATGGAAGATTGGACTTTGATGATGTCGTTGAACTTTACAAGAACTTGGATTGGATTAGGCAGAACTATCCAATAGACAGAGTTAATCTTAATAGAGATGATAAACTAGACTTCGAGGACGTCGTGGAGCTGTTCAAGAAATTGTAAATAAATTTTTATTTTTGATATTTTATTAAAAATTAAATAGTCCAGTTGCAAAATATTCCATAAATTTTAAGAACTCTTTAAAGAATGATATTACCGTGCAGTGCGTTCACAGAACTGGCAGGAAGGATTGGGCTCCGATGCAGAACGGTATTCTCAAGCTACATCCATACTGTGGGATGTGTGGCACTCTAAAAAATGTCTCGTCAGATAGGGGGAAGAAAATAAGTTATTTTGTATCTTCTTTATCAAAGCTGAGAAAGATTCTTGAGAAAAAGGGATACAAGATTTCCGAGGCTCAAGTTAGATTGATTATGAAGGAGTTAAGTGAAATTGAAGGTTTTGATGATACTTGGTGGGTAACTTTTACTAGACAAAGGGAGATATTTATCTCGGTTGTCAAGAAGTACATCAGAGTTTCAGAAGATGTTATAAAATCCGTACTTTAGCTCCGGCCAGCAGAGACCGAGCGTTAAGCGATGAGGGGGGCTGGTCGGAGGCAGTCGGTACTATCTCTGAGATAAATTCTCAATAAGTACAATTGGGTTCGCAACAGTTTTTGATTCAAGTAGTATCAAGTAACGTTAAGAAATTTTAAGCACATCAAAACCTTTATAAACTATTTAGGTTACTACCCTATTGTGGTTGATGTTGTGTTAGCAGTACCATTCAGCTACGAGAGGAATGAAATCGTACAGAAGTTGTTAGAGGATTTTAGAGACATGATTAACTTTTGCATTGAAAAAGCTATTGAAAACAACGTAACTTCTTATGCAAAGCTAAGGAAATTGGTTTACGAAGAATGGAAGAGGAGATGGGATTATTCTACACATTTTTGTCATTCAGCATGCAAAATAGCATCATCTATGCTTAAATCTTGGAGGAGGAAGGTAAGGAAGGGAGAAACCAATCCTGATAAACCGCCAAGAGCTAAGAAACTGTTCATAAGGTTTGACCCTCAACTTGTCAAGTTCGAAGGAGATAGATTGAGAATATCAATTAGACCAAGACAATTTATCTACATTCATCTCAAATACGGAGAATACCAGAGAAAGTTCATCGAAGAATGGAAAAATGGCAAATTAAAGGTTGGAGAAATTACAATGAATGGAGAGAAAGTAATAGTTCCGTTTAGGAA
>CAZFVO010000059.1:0-6882 GCA_964522325.1 uncultured archaeon
AACTTTCCACAGGAAATAAAGGGGTGGGTACTTAATGTGTTAGCACATGTCACATTTAGAAAGAATTAAAAATGAGTTTATGTATTAGCCTTCAATGATAATTGCTATATTAGGCGGAACTGGTAAGCTTGGTAAGGGTTTAGCCTTGCGATTGGCTTTGGCTGGCTATAATGTGATAATTGGTTCCCGAGATGAAAGCAAGGCTCAATCAAAAGCTAAAGAGTATAGTGACACTTGTGGTTGTACAATAAAAGGTTTTACGAACAGAGATGCTGCTGAGCGTTGTGATGTCGCTATACTAACTATACCTTGGAATGAGGTTCTAGATTTTGTACGTAAACATAAGGACTTACTTGGGGATAAGATAGTTGTATCACCAGTGGTTCCGATGATCAAACGGAATAATATGATGGTGTATAATCCCCCAAACAATTCTATGGCTGAAGAAATAGCCAGCATTTTAGGAAACGAAAAAGTAGTTTCAGCATTTCAAAATGTTCCTGCTAAGAGGTTTTCCAACTTAAACGAGACTCCTGAATTCGATGTAATTGTTTGTGGAGATAATTTAGACTCTAAAAGTATTGTTATGGAAATTGTAAACAGTATTAAGAACTTAAGAGCTTTGGATGGTGGCCCTCTATCCAATTCGAGGGTTGTTGAAAGTCTGACTCCCCTCTTAATCAATATATCTAACTTGAATAAAATATCTAAGGAGTTGAGTGTTAAACTGATATAGAAACTTAGAAAAGTCCTACCTCATTTACCTTCATTGCATGACTCCTAAAGAAGCACTTGAACTTGCGAGGAATGTTGGTGAGGCTGTTAAAAAAGAGGTTAGTAAGGTAATAGGAAGTAAGGATATAGGTGATGTGGTAGGGATAGGCTGCGATGGCACTCCAACAAAAAAAATTGATGTGATCGCTGAAAATGTTGCTATAGATATTCTTAAGGAGTATGATGTCACAATAATAACTGAAGAGTCAGGAGTTGTGGGTAATGGAGATGTGATAGTTTCTTTAGATCCAATAGACGGAACTTTTAATGCCGTTAAGAAAATACCTCTCTATTCGATTTCTATATGCTTTTCACAAAGTTTAAAGTTTAAGGATGTTTTCTGTGGTTACGTCATGAATCTTGCAACTGGCGACGAGTACTATTCTATAAACGGTAAATCTTACAAAAACAATTGTAAAATAAGTGTATCAAATGAAAGTAGCTTAGAAAAATCAAATATTCTATTTTACTATCCAAAGAAGTTGTACCCTTTCAAGAGGATAAGAATTCTTGGAAGTGCCTCTCTTGAAATCTGCTATGTTGCTGAGGGTGTATTCGATGCATTTGTTGATATTAGGTTTAAGGATGGTAAAGGTTACTTGAGACCCTTTGATGTGTGTGCGGGATTGTTTATATGTAAGAATGCTGGAGCCAAGATAAGCGATCATATGGGAAATGATATTGAGGAGAAGAAACTTACTATGGATGAAAGGTTTACACTTGTAGTGTCAAATCCATACCTGCACGATAAGTTGTTGAGTGTGATCCTATGAAGGGTGCAATTGTACACAAGCCAGACTCAAAGGCTTTGGCTGTTGAAGTTGTAGATTTTCTCAAATCCAATGGATTTAATGTAAGAATAACTAATGAAGATTTGGAGAGATACGATTTCATAGTCGTTGTTGGAGGTGACGGGACGATATTACGCGTTCTACAAAAATTACGTAAATGCCCTCCAATTTTTGCCATAAATACTGGGAGAATTGGCCTTTTGACACACTGTGAACCACAAGATTACAAAGAAAGATTGTTGAATTCGTTAAGAAATTATGATGTTGAGGAGTTCATGAGATTGAAATGTAGAATAGGGGATGTTGAAGTTCTCGCTCTAAATGAAATTGCTATACTCTGCTCTATTCCCGCAAAACTCGTTGAAATGAAAATTTATGTTAATGATGTTTTGGTTGATGTAATAAGGTGTGACGGAATCCTAGTTTCCACTCCTGTCGGCTCTACAGCCTACTCACTCTCAATCGGTGGTCCTATAATTGATCCATACTTGGAATCCATTCTGATTATTCCTGTTGCTCCTTTTAAGTTGGGCTGGAAGCCTTGGGTTGTTAGAGATGATAGAATTGTCAGGATAGAGTTTGATAGAAGTGTTTTTGTAGTTGCCGATGGTCAAGAAACTATTAGATTGGATCCTGGTGGAGTTACGATTGAGAAGTCTGAGCATCCAGCAAGATTTTTTAAAGTTGAGAACAGAATTGAGAAGATCGTTGAAAGGTTAAAGAGGATTAGCTAATAAGTGGTGTTGTCTATCTTAAATCAACTTCACCAACTAATCAAACACTCTCCAATACTTCGTTTATTTTCTTCTTTATCTCCTCAAGCACGTCTTCACTAACCTTATCCTTCTCGACAGCTAAAACGAGTGCTATTGGAAAGTCTGGTAGGTTGTATGTTCTGACGTACTTTGCAATCATAGTAGCCTTTCTTCTAGTCTTGGATCTCACAATTCTCGTTTCAGACTTCTTCTTAAAGTTTGATAGAGTTATCAAGTCTCCTTTCAAATCGAGTTTTAAAATTCTTGAACTGATCTTCGTTATCTTCTGAAGAGCTTCATCGACATCTCCCTTTTCAAATCTTACTATCTCCAAAATATGGTATCTATCTTCTGGATACTCCTCCCTGAACTGAGTAAAACTCAGCCATTCCTCTTTCATGAGAAGAGGTAAACTTCAACTATAAAAAACTTCAGCTCCAGTGTTCTTAGGCTTAGTTACATAGAACTTCACACGAACATTTCTCTCTTTAAAGTAATTCTCAATATCTTTCCTTACCTCCTTAACATCCGTATCTGTAACAACGTATAAAGCTGGACCTGTTGAACTCATACCAATTGGAAAATCTACAGAATCCATGAGATTCCAAATCAAATCTCCATACTGGTCTATTTCAATCCTTTTAAATCCTAGCCTCTGTATCATTACAATCGATTCACCAAACTCATCTAAGTCTTGCTCAACGATGGATGGCAACAACTTCATCAGTATTATGTGACAGATCTTCCTAACATCTTCAAGAGGAATGGGGCAGAAATCCTTAAAGAGATTGACCTCTCTAAAACCGTAAAATCCTTTCAACTCTGGAACAGCTACAACGATGTTCCAATCTGGAAGGTCATACCTTGCTAAAACTCTCGGTGGCTTAGCCTTACTCGCAGATGACGGTAGAAACTCTGGCTTTTCTCTCCTCGAATGTCCACCATCGAGCACAAATCCACCACATTCAAACACTGCAACACCTATTCCAGAAGTCCCACCTCTCCCAGTAATCTCAGCCATTCTCCTAACACTCAACCCCAATTCGTAGAGTTCATTGAAGGCCTTTGCAACGGCTAAGCTAATCTGAGTACCACTTCCCAATCCAACGTGCGCATCGTAATCTGACTTGACCTCTATTCTGATACCCTTATTAAAAATGCTTTGAAGTTTTCTTGCAACACTCTCGAACCTTTCTCTATTTGTTCCACCTTTAACTAATACATCGTCACATTCTTTGCAGACTATCTCCACATTTGGACTTTCGATTGCAAACCCCATTCCCCCATCTATTCTTCCTAGTGAACCGTTTAAATCTATTAGAGTTATGTGGATTCTTGAAGGAGTTTTTATTCTAACCTTCATCTTTCCTCCTTAAAGTTCATCTTAATATTTACTATTCTCCAGCTAGAATCGATTATTATCGCATCTGGTGCTATGATGGCATCACCAGTCTTTAACAACTTAATAACTTCTCTCGCCTGCAATGCACATGTTAAGGTGTAGGAAATTGTATCATACTCCAACTTTGGCAAATCTACTTCGAAGAAGCTGATAGAGTCGGGTAAAAAGAATGTTACAAAGTTTGGCATGAATGGAATTCCTAAATCGTAAGAAATCTTGGCAAAAGTTTCCAAGTACTTATGAGCAACTACGACATCGCACCCTTTAACCTGCCTTTTAGCTTCCTTGTAATCGTTAACCAGTAGATAGGAGTAGAACCTCGCATCAGGTACATCATATCCACATCCGATGTCAAGAGATACATCTATCATTGCATCGTTTGGTGTGTAGAAGTCTCCCAAATACTTTATTTCGAAACCCATCCTGAACAACAACTCTGCAAGTAACCTGCTCCCAACAACCGCTATCATGATATTACAGCAAGAATTTCTCCTACCTCAACCCTTTCTCCTTCCTTAACAGTTATCTGCTTAACGACACCATCCTTTGGACTTTTAATTTCATTTTCCATTTTCATAGCTTCTAGAACCATTATTGTGTCTCCCTTCTTAACACTCTCTCCTTCCTTAACGATTATCTTTGCAACAACTCCTGGAAGCATAGCTTTAACAGCCGTTCCTTCAACAACTTCAACCTTCTTAACTTCCTTCTTCTCAACTTTCTTTGGCAAAACAACTCCATGCTCTCTTATTACAATGTTAAAAGACTTCTCATTGAGCATTACCTTGTAAAACGTTCTATTCAGCCTTTTGACACATACATCGAACTCGTCTTCGCCAATCACAACCTTGAACTTTCTCATCCTCAAAAAGCCAAACCACTCGAATAAAAGAGTTACGTAAAGCTATTATAGTGGATGAGAAAACTTCGAAAAGTGGAGATACCTGTTAGGGTTAAACGAAGAAATCCGTACGGATGGAACAACACCATAATTCTAATCTGTTTAGTTGTATTCTTTATGAAAGTTCTAACAGAATTTGCAGGAGTATACGTAATTCAGAGAACACCATTCGGATTCTACAGGGAAAACGTTGTAGATTTCTTCTTAGCCTTAACACCATCAAGAGTTTTTATCATGCCGTGGCAGGTTGTTACGAGCATCTTCGTTCATGCAGAATTTTGGCACCTTTTCATAAATATGTTTGTTCTATTCTTCTTTGGAAGTGAGCTCGAGAGGAGGTTAGGTGAAAAGAAATATTTGACAATTTTCTTTGCAAGCGGTTTGGCAGGTAGCTTTGCCTATCTGATCTATGCACTCTTAACCAATCCGTACGTATCGGCAATGGGCGCTTCTGCGGCAATATTCGGTGTGATGGGAGCTTTGGCCGTCATAGCTCCCGAAATCAGAGTATTTATATTTCCATTTCCCATTCCCGTTAGTATAAAGGTTGCAATAATCCTTTTTGCAATCTATGATTTAGTTTTACTACCATTCTCATACAGTACTGGTATAGCTCACATAGCACACTTAGCAGGATTACTTGTCGGTCTTTATCTTGGTAAGAGGTACAGGGTGAGGAGGATTTACTATGGTTACTACTGAGCCTGTCGCGGTTTGGATTGAGAAAGAGAGATTTCACGGTGATATTGTAGACTGTTTGACAGTCATACTTCGAACGAGAGGTTGTAGTTGGAATAGATGTTTGATGTGTGGTTATAGGAGAGATACAGATCCAAATGTGACGAGTGAGGATTTGAAGGTACAGCTTGAAAAAGCCTTAAAGAAGGGAAAGGCTAGAGTTTTGAAGATTTTTACGTCGGGTAGCTTTTTTGAACTTGAAAAGGATTTTAGGGATTACGTTTACGCTAAAGTTTCTGAAATGAACTTTGAAAAGCTTATAGTTGAGAGTAGACCAGAGTTCGTTTACAAACTTGAAGAGGATTTAGATAGGATGAACTTTGAGCTTGAGGTTGGAATAGGTTTGGAAACCAGCAATGACTTTATTAGAGAGCATATGATAAACAAAGGCTTCAAATTCGAGGATTTTGAGAAATCTGCCAAGTATCTCAAGTCACATGGTGTTAGAGTTAAAGCTTACCTGCTACTAAAGCCACCATTCTTGTCTGAAAGGGAAGCTATAGAAGACGCTTTGAATTCTATTAGGGATGTCAAGGGATTGGTAGATGTAGTTTCACTCAATCCAACAAACGTTCAATCTGGAACGTACCTTGAGAACATTTGGAGAAAAGGACTTTACAGACCACCTTGGCTGTGGAGTGTGGTTGAAGTATTAAAAAATTCTAAGGTTGAGGTGATATCTGATCCAGTTGGAGCTGGTAGCTTGAGAGGACCTCATAACTGTGGGAGGTGTGATAAGATTGTTGTAAGAGCTATAAGAGAATTCTCACTCTATCAAGATGTATCCGTTTTCGAGAATTTGGACTGCAAATGCTTAAAACTCTGGGAAAGGGTTTTAGATCTTGAAGATTATTCAAGGATACCCTTGATTAGATGATCAGTGTGCTCTGGGTTTCATCACACTTCAGTGAAGGGCAAGCTCATCATCTCTTGGAGTTATGTATAAATCGTTAAAAATAAGTGTTGGTAATGGAATTTTTAATAAAGTGATGAAACCCATCGGGTCTGATTGATGATGAAAGGGATGTCGACTGATCTTTTTAAACTATATAATAAAGAGCTTAGTCCGATTAAGTTTAGACTGAAAGTAATACTAGTTAACTGACAAAATTTTATTTTGTTCGAATTTCAATGAAGGGCTTTACTTTCAAGCTAAAGGAGGTTAGAATTGTTTTCGGGAGTTCTACTCCATCATATGCACCCGTTCAGTCATTCTTACCACTAGTAGCTCCTTCAATTAGAAGATATGCTACTTATTAGTTCAGCAAATATTAAGTATACTTCATAACAAGATGTAATTGTGAAGATGGTAACGACATCTGTTAGATTGCCCAAGGAGATAGTTGAAGAGATTGAAAAATTGAGTAAAGATGAGGGAATAGACAAGGGGACACTCATCCGCAAGCTTATAGCAGAATCACTCAGAGAATACAAGATTAAAAAGGCTTTAGAGTTATACCGAGAAGGTAAAGTTTCTCTATGGAAAGCGGCTGAAATAGCGGGAATAACGTACAGGGAAGC
>CAZFVO010000060.1:0-6863 GCA_964522325.1 uncultured archaeon
AATGCATCAGGACTCCATCAATCGTTAGATTGCACACGGTCAGAATTGCAACCCTTCCTTTTGGAATGCTGACCTCTCTATATTCTTCTTCCTCATCGATAACCTTATAGTACGGAGACGGAAGAAGTCTTCCATTATAGAGCTCCACAACTAAGTTTAACGCGTCCTTCTCGTATTTTTTATCTAGGATTATCACGTTCGCGACCACGTCTCCCGAGTCATTATCCGGAGAATAGGTTGTCCTATAAGCCAACGAGAGATATTTAGTCAATATTGATCCTATTCTCTCATAGGCTAATGCTCTGGTAAGTTCTTCCAGCCCCGCCTTAGTTATCGTTCTGCCAACTTTCTCATGGCCTTCTACAAGCCCTCTCTCCTCAAGCAACTTCAGATGATATCTTATGGTTCTCTCGCTCAGAAAGAATCCTCTTCTCGCAAGCTCTCTCCTTATCAGAGATGAGCCCACGGGCTCATTATACTCGCTAAGAATTCTCAAAATTTCCAACTGCTTTCTATCAACTTCCTGTATATCTCTCGACAAAATTAGCTCAACAGTATTTGCTTCATAAGACTATTTAAGATTAAATTCACCGGCGGTAAACAATTCTGGGCTAAATGTTTCTTCTTAACTCAATGATAAAGGTTTTCAAGATTCTATCTTCACGTTTTCGTGATTCTTGAGTATTTGGTCTATAATGACCGCGTCAATATTCTTCATGGCAGATATTGTTTTCGCCATATTCTTAATACTTTCCTCAGGAGTTTTTCCCACAATTCCAAAATTCGGTGCAGTCATATTCATATTGGCTGTCAAAGCGCTTTGAAATGCGCTACACGTAATTGCTGCCAATTTTATCGCGCACGTAGCCTTAGCCCCATCGCATATTACTCCCGGAATGCCGGCTACAAAATTCTTTATGCTTCTCTTAACGGCATCTGCGTCGCCATTAGACATATAGTAAGCCAAACCAGCGGTTATGCCAACTCCTGCTTTAGTAGCACAGCCGCACGCTGGAGACAAGTATCCAACATAATAGGTTGAATATATCGTCAATAACATGGATAACGTAACGGATCTAACTAAGAGATCACGATCATTATCGGTCTTCTCAGAGTAAGCTGCCAAGGGCACAGTGCTTATTATTCCATGGTTTCCTGATCCTGCCACGGACATTATTGGGTAAAGAGCGCCAGACATCCTTACATCAACTGCGGCCGCGGTTTTCGCGCTTAGATAAGAAGCTAATTCATTCACTTCAAGAGCATATCTATACAATCTATAACCAACTCCCATCCCTATAGGTTTCTCGACACACCTTTTCAGAAGCAAGGTAATTCATTTCTATTCCTTTTTCGACGAGTTTACGGACTTCCTCAGGAATATTTGAAGCATAAGATAGGAAGTCATCTACTTTAAGCTTTCTAAATTTTCTACATTTTTCATCGAAGTTTTCATCCTTTTTACTTCTTGCTTCATAAATGGTTTTTCCATTAGACTTAACGAGCGCTACGTGTGTGTGAGTTGGTGTGATAAGCGCGTACCCCTCTCTATTTTTAGTAATCGCATTCGCTTCAACGACTACAGAAAAATCAGAAGTCTTCTTTACCCAAATTTCAATCCTGTCCATAAGTTTTCTCGCAATTTCTGCGCAATCCTCTGAAACGCTTTCAAAAATCATTAACCCGTAGGAAGGATCCCCGAAGACTCCCATAGCAGATGCTATATGAGCTCCTCTGTCGCCTTTACTTCCAGGAACTCCTGCATCAGCTGCATTTTTGAAAACATTTGCGCTCATTCTCACGACGATGCGCTCGATGTCTTCTTCAGCTCTTTCAGCATCTATCCTAGAGCGAGTCTTCAATTCCTCGTCTAAATTTTCTTCAGCCGCATTGAATGCTAAGGAAGATGCCAAAGCTATAACAGAAAGCTCCGTGCATCCTAAGGCAGGCTTAGCTTCTCCTATCAATACCTCAGATATCAAATTATCGGTATAATCCACACTTTTACAAGGAGTTTGAGCTTAATCTTAAAGCTTATCTTAATGAGATTATTAAAACTGTAAGGAAAACTTAAATATCGCTAGTTATATAGCTGAGAACGAAGACATGGCATCTACAGCTTCTTATATAAGTAGGAAAAAAGCTAACGGGAAGAGAGGCTTTATCAACGGCTGGTAAAGTCGCTATAAGCGCTATCGTTGCGGGAGTAGTTGCAGGTATTGGAGGATATTATGCTGGAGCCTCTGCAGCTCCAGCGAAGACGGAGACTGTAACTTCAATTGTAACCTCTACGTCTCCTGGTAAGACTGTGACTACTACGGTAACTGCCGGAGCGGCTACGGTTACTAAAACTGAAACCGTTACTAGACTCTAGTAACATCTGTTACAGCGACTCCTCGCGTCGGAATCGAGGATTGGCTTGCTAAGGCAGCTCAGCCATATAAAGGGACGACTATTAGAATCATCACTGAATCAACTCCTCCGTCAATGTGGGTTCAGAAAGAACTTGCTCCAGAATTTGAGAAACTAACGGGAATTAAGGTTGAAATGGAGCTACTTGGACGGGATGACGTTTTGAGAAAAGCATTACTAGATGCTGAGAAGAAAGCTGGAGTTTATGATCTGTATTATATTGACGAGTTAGAGGTTATAGCAACCTTCATGGAGAAGAACGCAATAGTAGACATCTATGAGTTCATCGATACGCATCAGGACTTCTTCTATCCAGACTATGATCTGCCAGACCTAATACCCGTCTCTCACTTCACATATAATGGAAAGCTCGCGGGACTGCCGTTTGAGACGTTCCTGAGACTCTATACTTATAGAAGGGATCTCTTTGAAGATCCGTCCGAGAAGAAAGCCTTCAGCTCAAAATATGGCTGGGAGCTTAGACCTCCGAAAACTTGGGATGAATACGAACAAATAGCTGAGTTCTTTACAAGGCCTCCAGACCTTTATGGACACATAGCTATGCCATCTTCAGCTACGATAGTTCCAGATTTCGAAATACTCTTAATGACGTATGGTATACCAAGTTGCGGCTTCACCTTAGCGAGAAGAGCCTCATTCAGTGAAGATGGATCTCTTGACTCGCCTGCCGTTATAGCTTTCTTCAAGAAATACATAGAGCTGAGCTCCTGAAGTACGCTCCACCCGGAGTTAGATCATTCACTTGGGATGAGCTAAGAAGCAAGTTTATGGCTGGTAGAGTTGTGCAGGGGCTAATATTTGGAGACCAGCTACCTGACGTCATTAGTAGCGCTGAATCAAAAGTGACTGGCAAAGTCGATGTAGATCTCCCGCCAATCGAATGATGGAACTATCGTACAGAAGTACACAGTTGCAGAAGTACACAGTGACAGAGTATTCCTCGGCGTCACAATAATCATAGCAATAGGATTATTGCGGCTAAAGTTCCTAGAAGAGAAGATAAGATCAGTATCTGGTTCTCCCTATCATTGTGCGTACTAGTCTTCGTCCTGATTTTTAGGTTAAAGCCAGCAGAAGAAGCCGAAGGGTAGTATTTTTCATGATCATGGAAGGAGGATTATTTTTAATGATTCTTCCTTTCTTTCCCAAGTCTTAATGGTATCGTAGATTTCCTCAAGCTTATATCTATGCGTGATAAGCTTCTTAACTTCAATTCTCCGCGTAATTATGAATTTAAAAGCTCTTTGATACATTTCATAAGTATAGTCTTCAGTCCCTGTTAGAAAAATCTCATTATAGTGCAAAATATTTGGTTCGGTTTCCGTTTTAGTTCCAGCGGAAGTTTCTGCAAAGATGTTAATAATTCCTCTTTTTGCAGTAAATTTTAAGGTTTCAACAAGAGTTGATGGCAGACCGGCGGTTATAGCCGCGTGGTCAACACCTCTTCCGGAAGTTATCTTGAAAATCTCATCCTTTACGTTTTGTTTTGTTGCATTAATAGTGTGGCCCCAAGTCTCATGGCGAGATCCAGCTTCCATTCATGAAGTCCGATTAAGATTATTTTTCTGTCCATAAAGTTTTGCAAGTTGAATATGTAACAAACCTATTGGCCCGTCTCCTATTACGGCTATGCTTTTATCAGATGAAATTTTCATAGTCTCTATGCTGTTAATGCAGCACGCTAGAGGCTCTGTAAAAGTAGCTTCTTCAAACGATATTTCAGGCGGTATTCTAAAATACAATCCCCTCTCTGAAGCTCTTCTGGGAATTTTCACGTATTCTGCATGGCTTCCATCAACATTATATCCGAAGCTCATACTATCCTCGCATAAATTTTCGCGCCCTATTCTGTACATATAGCACTTCCCGCAGAAGAGATCTGCTGGAATATTCACGCGTTTTCCTCTAGACAGACTTTCTACATTCACTGCTTCGGCGACGATTCCCGAGAATTCATGACCCATCGTAACGGGCGGCTTAACAGCCGAACTTCCGAATTTAAAAATACGGACATCTGTGGGACAGAGTCCTGAAGCCATAACCTTAACTACAACTTCGCCCTCAGATAGCTTCGGATAAGGAATGTCCTCTAGCTTAAGCTTTCTAGGTCCATAAAAATCTAATGGCTTTCATACCTTTATTACAGCTTCTGACAATAATATTAGTCAATTTTATTTTATAATTTAATTATCAAGGAACCTGAATGCTTCTTCTCCATTTGTTATTTTGACTAAAAACTAAAATATGATTCTTAACTTCTAAATCTCATGAAGGATATCGTTCATGAGCTAAAGCAAAAAATCGCAGAAATAGAGAGAAGAATCGGTGAATATGGTTTATCCACTCTTACAGGAGGCAATGTTAGTGCTCTTGATCCGGAAAGAAAACTTGTAGTGATCACGCCGAGTGGATTAAATAAAAGGACATTAACCCCGGATGACATGGTAGTTTTAAACATGAATGGTGATATTATTGAAGGAAAGCATAAGCCCTCAATAGAAAGTGTGATGCATCTTGCAATATATAAGGAAATCTCAAGAGCGAAAGCTATAATTCATGCTCATCCGCCTATGGTAACCACATTAAGCATAGTTGGAAAAGGTATTCCTCCAATTACGGAGGAATTAATAGAATTCGCTGGGGAACAAGGTGTTCCGGTATCAAGATATGCTTGCACAGGATCTATAGATCTAGCAAAGGAAGTCATTAACCTTCTGAAGATATCTGATGCAGTAATAATGCAAAATCATGGCATAGTCGTAATAGCTCCAGATCTTGAATCTGCTTTTAATAAACTATTTGCAATAGAGTTTGTTGCTGGTAGATATGTATATGCTAGCATCCTTGGTAAACCTAGAACACTTACATTAGATGAAATTAAAAGAGTAGTAGAAACAATAGATAAGTGGTCTAATCTTAAGATCGTGAAGAATATTTACAAGGATTGGTTGAGAAAATGAAAGTAAAGTAGTAGTCTTCATTTTTCTCTATCCCCCTTTTACCATACCAAAGGTTAATCCTCTAATGATATACTTGTGAACTATAATCGCGAACACTATAACTGGAAGACTGATTAATACTGCCGCCGCCATCATCTGCCCCCATAGAATTCCTTGATGAGCTATAAATTGTGTGATAGCGACAGGGAGTGTGACCGCAGAAACATATGTTAAAACCAATGCGAAGAGGAATTCTGTCCATGAAAATATAAGGCATATTATGAACGTCGCAATTATACCTGTCCTAGCTATAGGTAGAACCACTCTAAGGAACGCTTGTAATCTTGTGCATCCATCAACCATCGCTGCTTCTTCGAATGCTTTAGGAATCGCTTCAAAGAATCCTCGCATCATCCAGACACTTAATGGGACGTTAAAAGTCAGATACGTGATTATGAGCGCTAGAGGATTATCTAACATTCCGAGATTTCTCCACATCAGGAAGAATGGTATTATGAAACCTATTGGAGGTCCCATTCTTGCCGTGAGAATCACGAAGGCTAAATCCTCTTTTCTCTTAATTTCAAATCTAGCTAGGGCATAAGCTGCTGGAATTCCAATGAGCATTGCAAGAGAGACGCTTCCAAATCCAACAATTATACTATTTAGATAGCTCCTTGGAACAGTTGAATGAGTGAGAACCCATACATAATTTTCAAATGTTGGTTTAAAAATCCACTCAGGCGGAAGCTTAAATGCTTCCATTCTATATTTGAAAGAGGTCGTTACCATCCACAATATTGGGAAGTAAAGGAAGCCAAGTACAAGCAGTATTGCTAAATAAAATAACGTAAGCCCCAGTGCTCTTTTAAAGTTTAATCGCCTCATTTCTCTTCTTCACCTCCGATTTTGAATGTTCTTAACACTCCTGTTGATAGAAATTCTATCATGAAAAGTAAAACAATTGCTATCGCAGCTGCGTAAGCTATGTAGCCTCCATGAGATAATCCTATTTTATAGGCATAAAAGTGTAGGGTTTCACTCGCTATTCCAGGCCCACCCCCAGTCATAACATATATTGTATCAAACATTCTCAAAATGTCCATCAACCTTAAAATCAAAGCAAGAGCTATAAGGGGCTTAAGTAACGGGATAAAAATATGCCTTACAATCCTAAGGTAGCTTGCTCCGTCAACTTTTGCTGCTTCTACTAACTCTATGGGGATTGAGTCAAGTCCTGCGAGAAGAATTAATGCTATTAATGGGAACCATTCCCATGTATCTGCTACAGCTATTGCATGAATGACCCAATTTGGATCTCCAAGCCAAGCTGGTGGATTTAACCCTATTTTCTTCAAATAATAGTTTATTATCCCAAAGTCAGGATTATAGAGCATCTTCCATACTAAGCCCACAACTACTGGTGGAATTACCATAGGTATGATTAGGCTTATTCTCACTAGTTTTTCTCCCTTAAATTTCCTATAATAT
>CAZFVO010000061.1:0-6698 GCA_964522325.1 uncultured archaeon
AAGTGCTCTCTACCAACGGCTTTAATCTTTTTTAAAGCTTCCCTTATTGGCATCTTTATCACGTTTACAATCACAGGACAGACGATTTCTCTATTCTTAACATACCAGCAAACTTCTGGATAGATGTACAACACCTCTTTTTGAATTTCGGCTTTTATTAAGCCCTCAGCAATGAATCCCTCCTTAATCTCTTCAACCATCTCATCAAGTGTCCACTCACTCTTCTCAACGTATAAATTAGTTTGTAAGGCTTTTGGAATTGTGAAAAGTCCTCTTCCATTTCCCATAGGTACATCTCCAAACTTGTAGGCCGTCTCTCTAGTATGCAAGTAATAGACTATCTTCCCATTGTCAATCAGACATTTCTCTCTAGCTAAAACTCCTTCATCATCAAAGTGATATCCTCCAAACCCGTTTGGAGTGTCGTAAACTGTTATGCCTTCCCCATTCTCCAAACTGCTCAAGACATCTGCTTCAAGTCTGTGGACTACTTCATGAACAAATGCACATGCACATTCCTTAGTCAACACAACATCGAACTTGAATCCCCTCATGAAAGGATTCAGATATCTTGCACTTTCCAAAGCCTTCAATCTATTTTCAAGCTCCTCCACAATCATCTCAAATTTCTCTTCGATAACTTCAAGTCCACCCAATCCACCAACATGAATCGATGCCACAAACCTTCTAACAGCACTGACATTCAGATCTATCAAAGCTTTTTCCTCCCTAGCATCTGCACCATCATTAGTCTCTATTTCTCTAATTGACCTTTCATAGGTTAGTATAGCTTCAACGAAGCCAAATCTCTTCTTAATATCTTTCAAGATCTCGAAAGCATCACTCTTATCAAAGTAACCTATCTCAAACTTAAAATCACCTCTTGCCAACTCCGCTTCTGCAAGTTCTATACCCCCTTCCCCAGCCATAGACTTGGCCTCATCAATTAGATGATCTATCTCATCCCTGTTTGTCGATAGGACAATCCATCTCTTTCCAGCCACTCTCACCGATTTTATCCTTGTTGAATTCTCGTTGCATTCCAACGAGTTACCTCTGATCGCAATTTCAGCTACATCACTCTCAATCGTGCTCACCTGAACATGCATCGAAAGATATTGGAACCAATTTAAAAAGATACTTTTGCTCAATAAGCATCGTATAACTTCTCTTTTCTCAGATATTCTCCTCTATCAATAAGATTCTCAACAACAACTCTGTTCTCATCAACCTCATTATACCTTTCAGAATTGAACCTACTCTTTCCCAAACCCAATATATCTCCGCTCTTATTGCAAACGAAAACAATGTCATTCTCCCTAACATCCTCAGTAACGCTAACAACCGATCTGGCAAAAATGTCTCTACCATAAAGAAAAAGCATCTCTCCTTTTTCATCGACATAAACTCTCTTCTTTTCCTTCTTGACGAGGTAGAATGTACCTTCAAGAGAAAATCTAAACCTTCTACTTCCAACCTCTCCTAACTTTATACCAATGCAAAAGTAATTGAGCTTAAATCTCTCGATAAAGTTCGCTAAGTCCTTAGAAAGACCAAAGACTTCTTTTTTATCATTTACTAAAAGTATATTATCATTTAGAAAATTTTCGGATCCAAAAACTCTTAAAGCCGATTTCAATACTTTTTCTTCCCTTCTCTTTGGATTTCTAAGCATTTTCTCACCAACGAAGCTAAATTGAGCTTGAAAGTCTCTACAGTATTTATCATAATCTCTCTTCCCAAATACTTTCCAAATACTTCTTTCAAACTCTCTGAAAATACGACTTCACCATTTTGTGAGAATTCATACCCTTCCATGTTTGGCTCAAGCCCGACTATAAGGTAACTGTCTCTAAAGAAGAATGGTTTAACCTTTTCACTCAGCAATCTTATCTTTGCATACGTCTCGTTTGCAATAATGGACGTGTTAAGCTCTATAGCTTTCATGTTAATACCTATTTCGTTTCTCTCAAGCTCAGAACTAAATCCACCTATTTTGCTTAGATACATGTCAGCAATTATCTCAATCGGATAGTCAAACATCGATAAATCGCTTAAAATTACTTGTTAATATCGCTTTTGGTTGAAATTAGCTTCGACAAACAACTTTATATTGAACTGCAATACAGTTGATTTAGTCAACAATCTTAAGCTCAATCTCGTTACCATTCCTGTCGTAAAAACGCCAACAACCCCATTTGAATGGATAGCAAATAATAATGTGAATCAATCCATACTTTGAAAACATGTCCAAATCGGCTTGAGATGGCTTACAACTTGGCGAGGGATGACTGTGAATAGTTCCATAGATTTTATAACCTAAGGGAAGCATGTCCAAGTGAATTATAGCTGAGCATTCTCCACTTTCAAAGGGTAAAAAGAGCAACTCTTCTATTATTCCTTTTTTGCCAGTTAACAATGCTACGAACTCCTTTGGATAACTTTCCTTTGCAATTTCAAGCGCAAACATTAAAACATCCCTTCTGATCTTCATTTTAGAATCTCTATCAAGATTGCCTCAACCTCTCCGAGCTTATCAGCTATAGTCCTGATCTCACCTAAGCCTAGCTCACCCTTCTTCCCCACTTTAGCATCTACAAACATCCCTTCGCTGATATGACCACTGAATTCCTTAGGAGGAAGATACGCTATTACCACATAATCATTAGGCTTAAACTTCTCGGAGTTTGTTACAACGTTTATCTTGAAACCACAATCTACGTTGCAGAACCAGAGTCCGTCTATACTTTTCCTGTTAGTAATTACACCGCTGAAGAACCTTATAGCTTCATAAGACTTTGAAATTTCACCTCTCTTCATAAGTTCTGGTAACTTTTCTATATATTCAAGCCAGTAATCTGCTACCTTCCAGTTGAAATCTTTTTCAGCCTTACTTAAAATTTCTCTAAGTTCTTTAGCCGTATCGACAAGCTTGATAAAGCTCTCAAAGTTTAGAATCTCATTCAAATCTAAATACGACCATTTAACTATTTGAAGGTCGTTCTCCATCTCCTTAATTTTCTTTATTAAATCCCTTCTCCTCTGAACCTTCACAGCATTCATAACCCTCTCTAGCTCCTTTAACCCCTTCTCAGTAAGCATTAACCTGAAGTCTTTGGATGTGTCCATACGAGTTAAACATTTCTACACTTTTTCACGTTTTCGATCATGAAAGAGTTAAGAGAGTTTAAAAGAAAGGATATTCCATATTCAAGAGTTTTAAGTTCCATGTGCACGATCCCTCATCCAATAGCAGTTAAGGCTCACATCGAATTCATAAACGTGAATTTAGGCGATCCGGCAATATTCAGAGGTTCTGCGGAGCTTGAGAAGGTAGTTGTAAGGATGATCGGAGAACTTCTGCACAATCCGAATGCTAAGGGTTATGTAACGAGTGGAGGGACCGAAGCAAACATCCAAGCTATAAGAGCTTTTAGGAATCTAAAGAAGATTAAAAGGCCAAACATCGTAGTACCAGAGTCTGCACACTTCTCATTTGATAAAGCTGGAGATGTATTGGGTGTTGAAGTTAGGAAGGCGAAGCTCGATGAGGAGTTTAGGGTTGATGTTGGCAATGTAGAAATGTTGATAGACGAAAATACAGTTGGTATAGTTGGAATAGCTGGAACTACAGCCTTAGGCCAGATAGACCCTATAGAAGATTTATCTAAGCTTGCATCGGAGAAAGACATATTTCTGCATGTGGATTCCGCATTTGGCGGTTTTGTCATACCGTTCTTGGACGTAAACATTAAGTTCGATTTTGAGCTTAAAGGAGTGAGTTCTATGACGGTTGATCCACATAAGATGGGCATGGCAACAGTGCCAGCGGGATGCATCTTATTTAGAGATGAGAGGTTTCTAAAGACATTAGCCGTGAAAACACCCTATCTCATAACAGAGGAGCAGTTTACATTAACTGGAACCAGACCTGCAACTGGTGTAGCTTCAACCTACGCCGTCTTAAAATATTTGGGATTCAAAGGTTTGAAAGAGATTGTGAAGAGGTGCATAGATGTAACATGGTATATGGTCGATAGGATGAATGAAATTGGGTTTGAGCCAGTCATTGAACCTATTATGAATATAGTTTGCTTCAGATGTGAAAATGCATTTAAAATAAGGGATGAACTCTATAGGAGGGGATGGGTTGTTTCTGCAATAGATAATCCCATGGCTTTGAGATTTGTAATCATGCCTCATGTTGATTTTAGAATGGTGGATGAATTCACTGGGGAGCTTAAGAAAGTATTGGAAAGGAGAAAGATTTAAGAGTTTTTTCATATAAATTTGATTGTGGCGGGACTTAGAAGATTAGTACTAGATGTGCTAAAGCCCCACGAACCGAGTAATGTACTGTTAGCAATGAAGTTAAGTGAGCTTGAAAATGTTGAGGGTGTAAATCTCATACTAAAGGAGATGGATCGGGAGACGGAGACACTTAAGGTCACGATAGTGGGTGACAACCTAAACTACGATATGATAAGAAAAGTCCTCGAAGACTTTGGCGCTGTAATACACAGTGTTGATGAGATTGTTGCTGGAAAGAAGATAGTTGAGAGTGTTAAGACTGAGCAGGATTGAAAGAGTAAAATTTAAAATAAAAAACTTTAAAACAAGCTCCCAGATTGTATAATGGAGGTGAAAGATGTTTGAGAAAAATTTCCACTGGAATAGAAGGCTTAGATATTATGCTGAAAGGTGGTCTTATCAAAAACAGAACGTATCTTATTAAAGGTGGTCCAGGAACAGGTAAAACAATACTCTCAATGCATTTTCTTACCGAAGGTGCCAAGAGGGGTGAAAAGGTAACTTACGTAACCTTTGAAGAGCCTGAAGATGAGGTTAGAGCTAACATGGAATCCTTGGGGTTCGATCTGACAAATGTTCAGATAATCGATCTATCACCTACAAGCGATCATCCGATTCTTTCAAGTCTTATTGAAGGTGGGCTGGATGTAAGTACGTTTGAAATGATCCTAAGTGACGTTTTGAAGAAAGACATAGACAGAATAGTTTTAGATTCGATAACAATGCTCAAAGTAGCAAGCCCATCGGAGATGGAATATAGAAGAAGTTTACTAAAGCTTAGTAAGGCCTTTAAAGATTTAAAAGCTACTGCTTTACTAGTTGGTGAAGTTGAGAGTAGCGTTGAGGATTATCTTGTGAGTGGAGTCATAGAACTATTGACTATGGATGTTAAAGGGAGAGTTGTAAGAGGATTGAGAATAGTTAAGATGAGAGGTAGCGATTTCGATGAAACTGTGAGACCTTATAGGATAACGGGTAGAGGAATAGAAGTGTATCCAGATCTGAGTGTATTTGAGGTATGAAACTTGTCGAGCCCCTTAACAAACTACTTGAGGATGTTACATCAGGCGAATTTGTTTTAGTAGAATATGATTCCATATCTCAATTTCCTCTTTTACCTCTAAAGCTTGCTGTTGAGAATGAGGGGGTACTTGTGGAGATTGGAGATAAGTTGAGCGTTAAAATACCCGCATTACTCAAGAGGTTTGAGGGTTACAAGGAAAAGTTGAAGAAATTAAAAATACTCAACGTATCAAACTACAAACTTGAGATTGAGGGGTTTGACATTCACAATGTACCTCTTGCAGAGCTTATGAGTGTTATCACTAACATCTACAGTGTTTTGACCGAAAACAGGGATAAGATTATCGTTATCGATGGTATGGAGATTCTGTTCATGTATTACAAAACTAAGAACGTTTTAAAAGATATTGCAGGCTTAAAAATAACGCTGTCAAATTCAACGATATTCTGCTTTGTGAACTATGAGGTCATGCTGAAGAGAGACTTGGCACTTCTTGAAAGCTTGGCAACGACAGTTTTAAGGTTTAAGGGAGTTTTAGGTAGGGAGATAGTTAGGTACGGCTATGTCATAAAAACACTTAGTCCAATCAGGAGCGAGAGTGTTACTCTATGAAGTTCGGGATTAAAAAGCTAGATGAGCTTTTAGGAAAGATTGAGAAAGGGAGTGTTATTGTTATTGAGGGTGTTGGTGACATACCACTTATCCTTGCAAAGATTTTTCTGAAAAGTGCCATTGATATGGGCTATAAGGTGTTTGCGATGGTTCCAGAGAGAGTTAAGAGACTTTTGAGTGATCTTAAGTATGTAAAAGTGATAACACCAAACGATATCTACTCATATCAGGAGCTGTTTACGATATCACTTCTAGTTAAAAAGCTTGATGAGAGTGTAGGGCTCATAGATGCGTTTCAACAACTTCTAATGCTACATGAGCCAAGCAAGGTATATCAGCTTTTTAGAGAGGTTTGTCAACACATAAGGGATAAAAGTAGCGTCGTGATTGTTACACTCGACAAGAGACTGGCAGATAGCAAGACACTTGCCATGTTTGAGAGTGAAGCGGATTACGTCATAGACATCGATGAAGTTGTAAAGGATATGACTATAATAAGAGGTATTAGGGTGAAGAAATCAATCACTAATCCACCAAGCGACTACTATAAGCTCGAGTTAAACGGAAAAAAGTTGGATATTGGTGATAAAATTGAGCAACATTGAACCCTATCTTGTCGTTTCTGCAATAATCATATCCATAATTGCAGTAGCAGTTATAACGATCTTATTCTTCAAGCAATTAAACTAGTTAAGTATTTCAAGCCTAAATTCGTTAAACATCTTCAAATTGGTTATCCTCTATTCGTTCT
>CAZFVO010000062.1:0-6455 GCA_964522325.1 uncultured archaeon
TTCCATACAATTTACCAGCAAAGGATGTAATAATGCTTATCAAATCTTCTATAAGCTCTTCCTTTGCTTCTTTCTGCTCTTTTGGTTTAATATACTCTACTGATACACCACAGTAATTGAGATGTCTTTCGATATACTTGAGACCAAACCTTGCCAATCTGTCTGGATAAGTCACGATTACCTTATCAATCAATCCTTTCTCAGCCAATTCGAAAATCCTTTTAATACCTTTCCTATCCTCCTTCAATCCAGATGCTCTATCTTTTATCTCTTCAACAATCTTATATCCGTTCTTCTGAGCATACTTCCTAAGCAGTTCTAACTGTCTATCCAAATCTCCATGTTGTTCTTGGTCGTAAGAACTTACTCTCGCATAAAGCACAACTCTTACTTCTCTAATTTCATCAACTCTCTTAACTTCTTCACCCAGCAATCTCCTTATCTCAGATTCTGGTATCCTTCTAATACCTCCAATCGTCTTCACTACTCTAATCTTCCCTTCTCTAGCCCATCTCTGTAATGTCTTTGGATGAACTCCTAATATTTCCGATGCCTCCTTTATTCGATATAATCTTTCCGCAATGTTCCTTAATGTTCCTTCTTGTATTTAAATGTTACGCAAATTGAAAACTGCGTCGAACCCTTACTTATCGTAATAAGATTAATCAAATGATACGATAGCCAAAACGATCAATTTCACCATTTCTTATCCTCGTCGCAGATATGGGTTTTCTATCGTAAGCCAACACAAAATCTACTACCACAATCGTTATAGGCTTTTTTCCCATCTCAACTCTCTTCTTATTTATCATCTTTGCATTTTCGTAAGTCTCTGAAGAAACTACGATGTAATCGAAATCTTCCTCAAGCGTCTTACCGTAGTAATCGTTGATTTTTACGACCTTAGCATCTACACCGTAACATCTTTTAACGTAGTCCTTTAAGTTCTTCACCCTTATCTCATAAGGAAGAACAGTTCTGAGTCTTTTCCTTGCCATATCATCGCTTGTAACTCCAAATACTACGTCCTTGCTTATACTAAACGCTTTCCTTATAAGTCTCTTGTGACCTTCATGAAGAGGATCAAAGGTGCCACCTAAAGCAACTTTCACTGTGAAAGTTCAGCTGATCGTCATATAAAGGTTAAAAAAACTCAGATGAAATTTTCACTTATGAAGTACAGGTTTGTGGATCATACAGCAGATGTAGCTTTTGAGGTCTTTGGAAGTAGCTTGGAAGAGTTGATAGTGAATGCTACACAAGCCTTCTATGAAGCTTTCGTTTATGTCGAGAAGCTTGACGAGAATAGAAAATTAGAAATAGATGTTGAAGCAGATTCAGCGGATTATTTACTTTATAACTGGTTAAACGAACTACTATTCGCTTTTGACACTCAATTCTTTGGAGGAAAGTTTGTTGAAAGTGTTGAGGTTAAGGAGAAAGGTGGTTTGATCGCAAAAGGAGTAGTTGTAGGTGGTACACTTAAACCTGAGATTGTTAAGGTTGAACCTAAGGCTATAACTCTCCATGACTTCGTCGTTGAGAAAAAAAATGGAATGTTGTACGCTTATGTAGTCGTAGACATTTAGCCAAATAGCGCTCCAAGTCCTTCCAAAGCCTCTTCCTCTGCCTTTTCCTCTTCTTCTTCCTTTTTCTCTTCTTCCTTCTTCTCTTCAGCAGCTGCTTCGGCAGCAGCTACCGCTGGCTGTGGTGCTGCAGCAACTGGTGCAAATGCTGCCTTTGATATGGCTTCATCTATGTTTATACCCTCCAAAGCGGTAACTAACGCCTTTACCCTAGCCTCATCCACTTCAACACCGGCAGCCTCAAGTACAGCTTTCAAGTTCTCCTCGTTTATCTCCTTTCCAGCATAGTGCAACAACAAAGCTGCATACACATACTCCATCTACATCACCCCCTTAACCGAATAAGGCACCCAAACCCTCTAAAGCAGACTCCTCAGCTTCTTCCTCTTCCTTCTCTTCCTCCTTCTCCTCTTTCTCCTCCTTCTTCCCCTCAACAACTTCTTCCTTCACAACTCTTAAAGAGAGCAAGGATTTAGTCCTCTCATCCAAAGCGGATTCAGGTAAGAGCGATGCAAGAGCCAAAGCTTCCTGATAAGCCCTTGCCAGTATATCTGGCATAACATCCTTTATAGGCAATCCAGCGTTTATTGCCAAGTTTCTTGCATCCATCGCAGCCTTCATGATCAATATTTCTGCAGTCTCCTTCGTTACGTATGCACAGTTCACAGCCAAGTTCAAAGCCTTCTGATAAGCTTCAACGAACTGCTCCTTCACTTTTTCAACATCTATTGCAAGGACATCTGGAGTGAGTAGAACTCCCCTATCGTATATTACTCTTGTATCAAGTCCAATCTTTATTGGCTTTATTCCCAAAACGTTTAGTGCCCTTGCAACCTCAGGTTTAACGACTTCACCAGCTTTAACAACAGTAATAGTCTCCCTAACCGTAACCTTACCTCTCTCAATTGCAACTGGAATACCAGCGTTCTGGAGTTCAGCCATCATTGGACCAGGCGGAATGGGTGTAGGTCCTTTTTCAACAACGACATCTACTGGTGAAATTTGGTTCGGCTTGAGTGGTGATGGTTCCTTCGTCTCTTCAAGAAGCTTGTAGAGTTTGAAGGGATTCATGTCTGTAAAAACTAAAGCTGTCTGGTCATAGAGATAATCTTCAAGCTTTTTATAACTGTCTTCCAAGCCTTCCAAAGCCTTCTCGACAAGTGTAGTCTTTACGACCTTGATGAGAGCCTTGCCCCTTAATTCTCTCCTGATCCTTTGCATCTGATTCGATGGAACTCCCCTAAATCCAACTATAGCTACAACTGGATAAGATTTAAAGAGCTTTCTAAGCTCTTCAACAGTCTGAACCTTCCACTTCGGTGGTGAACCTCTTATCGCGGCCATTTCAGATCACCCTCACAGCTGGACCCATCGTTGTTTTAACATATATTGATTTTACGACTTGTGATGGGTTTTCATACTTGTTTTCAACAACTTTCAGTATTTCCAATGCATTCTCTGCAAGTTTCTCAACATCCATATCCCTCTTACCGATCGGTGCATGGAATATAGGTTTGTCTCTAGTTCTTATCTTTACAGATTTTCTGAGTTTTTCAATCATTGGCTTAGGATCTGCTAGGGGCGGGATTGGTTGTGGCATCTTGCCTCTTGGCCCCAATATTGGCCCAAGCTTTCTACCTATCTCTGGCATCAGTGGAGCTTCTGCTATAAAGAAGTCTATCCTCTTAGCAAGCTTCTTTGCTTCTCTCTTATTCTTTGCAAGCTCATCTATGTCATCTGGAGAAAGTACAACATCTGCTCCTGCTTCCTGAGCTTTCAAGGCAGTTTCTCCTTTAGCGAACACTCCAACCTTCCTTGACTTACCCAAACCGTACGGCAAAGTAACTATTGCATCTATTCTATTCTCTGGTCTCCTCATATCAATGTTTCTAAGGTTTACGGCCATCTCTACTGTCTCAATAAACTTTCTCGGTTTTGCAAGTTCTATTGCCTTTCTTATTGCTTCTTCAAGTTGATCCTTACTCACGAGCATTCTATCACCCCGTAGTCCCGACGGCTTTACGCCTCCTACGGGACTAAAACAGAGGTTCAGAAAGGTATTTTAAATTATCGCTAAGCTTCT
The DNA here is from genome assembly GCA_964522325.1 of uncultured archaeon. GTDB lineage: Archaea > Halobacteriota > Archaeoglobi > Archaeoglobales > Archaeoglobaceae > Archaeoglobus_B. The sequence goes on from CAZFVO010000062.1 coordinate 3,670, forward strand.
AATAGTATAAACAATTACGATTATAGACAGTAGAAGAGAGAAAACTCCGAGAAGCACCAACAAGCATGCAATCGTAGGATAGCAGAAGGATGCTATACTCTGAAAACCAAAGACCATCGATGTAAAGAGAAGTAACTTCACAGGCACACCAACATCTATTCTATCAAAAAGAGTGTATACAATCTTCATATATCTTACGAGAAAGATGCCAGATATTAGGATTAACACTGTTAGTACCATAGTTGAAATGGTAACAATTGGACAAGGCTTGAAGGAGCTTATCTTATCGAAGAAAAGACAGAGAGCTATCAGGCTTGTGAGAACATAAAAAGGTGTCCGCTTTGAAATTTAATTTTAGAGTGTATTCACACGATAACCTCAGTAATTTAAAAAACTCCATATTCATGAGTATGAGAACTAGTACTAACGGTAAGAATCCCAAGAATCTACATATATTCATGTCAATTCTGCCAAGAAAAATGATATATACCAACTAATACCTGAAAAATTAGAGCGAACAAACCTAATATAATGCAAACCTTAACTCCTCTTAAACTAAGATAATTTAGAAGACTTCCAACATCACATTGAGTTAAGTAAGTTATGAAATGATTCACATTTGCCAAAACTAGTAATGTAAATCCTAGTATGACTTTAAGATGATTGTGATGGGGCAGTGATAGATTGATTGAATATAAATTTACCGCACAACAGTTAATCTAATATACGTCATGATAGAACTCAATCGATGATCGGTGAGATCTCAACCCTCTTGGGCTTGAAAGTCTACACGGATGAGGGAAGATATGTCGGAGTAATTAAAGATCTCGTGCTTGACATTGAGGGAAGACAGATAAAGAGCTTGGCAATCTCAGATTTTAACAAGACTCTGATAGACTCAAAAGCTAGGGGAATACTTTTACCATATAGATTGGTTAAAGCGGTTGGAGATATAGTGATAGTCAAGGATGTGTTCAGAAAGAAGGCAAAAGAAGAGGATTGATTGGAAAAAGAGAGAGCTTTATTCACAACTTTTAGCTCCAAACTTCTTTATCTTAAGAATAGACGGCAGAAACTTCTCAAACGTTTTGAGAAATTTTGAGAAACCTTACGACATAAGGTTTGCAAGATCTATGGTTGAAACTTGTAAGGAGATTATGAGAGAGTTTAACCCAGCTTTCGCTTACACCTTCAGCGATGAAGTTAGCTTTTTATTCAAAGATATTTTTGGTTGTAGAGTAGAAAAGATAGATTCTATAATAGCATCGGAGTTCTCATCTCGCTTGTCTCTCAAACTTGGATTTCCAGTCAGTTTCGATTCAAGGATTATACAAGTAAACATCGAAGAAATCTACGAATACCTTGCATTCAGACAGGATAAGTGTTGGAGAAATCACATAAACAGCTACGCATTCTACACATTGTTAAGGGAGATTGGAGATAGAAGAAAGGTTCAAGAGTTTTTAAAGGGTAAAAAATCCAAGGAGATACATGACATTTTGTATAAAAGAGGTATAAACATTTCAAAAATGCCTACTTGGCAGAGACGGGGGATATTGATCTACTGGAAGACTTTAGAACTTGAGAGAGAATTTAAAGGTAGGATTGTTAGGTATCATAGGAGGAAAATTGTTGAAAATTGGGATCCACCACTTTTCGACAGTGAGGAAGGTAAAAAATTGATTGAAAAAATACTCTCTAACTATTTCAGATAATCTACGGTTGGAATGTCGTAAGATGGATTGTAGTGGCACTCCCAGCAGACTGGCTCAACCTCCATGAATTCATGGCATTTCTTACAGAAGTTTTCGTAATCATGGCATTGCCAGCATTCTGTAAGGGTTACATTGAAGACACCGTTTTCAGTATGATACTTTCTGACACCATCTCTAACAGCTAACTCCCTCCATTCGTTTAAAAGCTCCATGTGATACGATGCCATCCACTTAGTATCTTTTACACATCTATCCCCCTTTGGAGGTGCAAGTTCTTTTCGAATCTCTTCATAATTTATCTTACCTGCACTAACCCAGTAAGGCATCGCCAGTAGTACTAAGAATATTATTATTCCCAGAGCGACGTAACCCTTATGGTACATATCACACCTCCTCCCTTATAGGTGTACCTCTCAAGTCATACTTCCTATCTTCAGGCTTTTCACCAAATGCCGTTAGAACTATCGCGTTACCTACCATCTCCATTGGTCCTCCGATTTCAACTGGTATCTTCCAGTACTCCACTGCTATCGGGAACTGAGCCTTGTCAATTGCACAAGGTGTCAGCATTATATTTACACCGTATTTCTTCACAACGTAACGCAATGCCATCATTCTTGGCATTACTCCTCTCATCCTTAACTCCATGAGCTCATCAGCAAGCATACCTCCTCCAGCAGCACAGCAGTACGTCTTCTCTCTTATCGTATGTTCTGGCATATCGTAGAAATAGTTCATAACATTTCTGAGCACATATCTCGGCTCCTCAAGCATTCCCATACCTCTTGCAACATTACAAGGATCGTGGTATGTTGCTTTCCAGTGATCATTTCTGCTTGGATCGATGTCAATCTTCTTGCGCTTGATCAATGCTGCAACAAACTCCAAGATGTGTATCCATCCATGCTCACCAGATATGAACTCATCAAGCCTTATTCCCTTCAGCTTATCACTTATCTGTCCTAAGTCTGGATCATCCCAGAACTTCCTCCATTCTGCATGCTTTGGCGGATTGTTCATCGTGTTAATGAACTGATGTTTATCTCTCCACATGTGTCCACATTCTCCACC
>CAZFVO010000063.1:0-5872 GCA_964522325.1 uncultured archaeon
ATCTCCTTTGAAGTAGATATCAACCCCAAGATTATGAGAAACATAGTCAACTTTACAAGATTTTTCACAAGCATCTATTCATTGATAGACAAATCGTATTTCACACTTTCGAGCAAAAGTTTAAACACTTTTCGTGACCTTTACGCATGAAGATCGTCGTTATACCAGGTGACGGAATAGGGAAGGAGGTAGTTCCGGCAACATTGCACATCCTTCAAAACATAGATCTGCCATTTGAGTACATACATGCGGAGGCCGGAGATGAATGCATGGAGAAGTACGGTACACCATTACCAGATGAAACACTAGAGATTTGCAAGGAGAGTGATGCAATATTATTCGGTGCAGTTGGTGAGACCGCTGCAGATGTTATAGTAAGGCTTAGACAGGAACTCGATCTGTTTGCAAACGTTAGGCCAGCGAAATCTATGAAGGGTGTCAAGTGTCTCTACGACAATGTTGATTTGGTTGTCGTGAGAGAAAATACTGAATGCCTCTACAAAGGCTACGAGTTTGATGTTGGCGATTCAGCGGTTGCGATGAGGGTTATAACTAGAAGGTGTTGCGAAAGAATAGTGAGGTTTGCGTTTGAACTTGCGAAAAGAGAAAGGAGAAAAAAAGTCACGGCATTTCATAAGGCAAATGTTTTAAAGAAGACTTGCGGCCTCTTTAAGCAAGTTTTTTACGAAATTGCTAAGAATTATGAAATTGAAGCCAATGATTATTACATAGATGCTGGCTGTTTATACTTAGTGATGAAACCTTGGATGTTTGACGTAATAGTTACCACAAACATGTTTGGTGATATAGTTAGTGATCTCACGGCTGGGCTTGTTGGTGGATTGGGACTGGCCCCTTCAGCCAACATTGGAGAAAAATACGCTTTGTTTGAGCCCGTTCATGGATCTGCACCAGACATAGCTGGTAAGGGTATTGCAAATCCCAGCGCAATGATACTTTCGGCATGCATGATGCTGAAATACTTGGGTTTTGATGAAGTGGCTGGTAAGATTGAAAGGGCCTTAGAGACGGTTATATCTCAAGGAAAAACTACGCCAGACTTAGGAGGAAACCTTAAAACCATGGAATTTGCTGAAGAAGTTTTAAAAACATACAAAACTTTTGAATGATTTAAAAGTTAACTTTTTATTCCTTTCGTAATCTTGGCAATAGGCTATGAAGGAAATTTCCGCATGCGGAATATTTGGTGTGATGGACAGAAGTGGCAAAAGGTTCAACGGTGAGATGATAGCCGAAGCAATGAAAAATATGTACGTTAGGGGCAATGGTTTGGGTGCTGGTTATGCTGTTTATGGTCTTTACAAGGATTATAAAGAGTATTACTGTCTTCATGTGTTGATAGAGAATCCAGACGCTAAGAAGAAGGTTGATGAATTTGTTAATCTCAACTTTGATATCGTTAATGATGAGGAGATTCCAGTTAACGATGAGGTTGATGTCGTGAATCCTCCACTCTTCTGGAGGTATTTCGTCGCACCTCAGAAGAAGGGGCAAGACAAGAAGCTCAGCGACGACGATTACGTTGTTAAGAAGGTTATAGAGATAAACACAAAGATTGATGGTGCCTACGTCATCTCATCTGGAAAGAACATGGGTGTGTTTAAGGGCATAGGTTTTCCTTGGGATATCGCCGAATACTTCATGATTGAAGAGTACAAGGGTTACATCTGGCTTGGTCACAGCAGATTTCCGACGAACACACCGGGATGGTGGGGCGGTGCTCACCCATTCTGTATACTCGATTGGAGCGTCGTTCACAACGGTGAAATTTCATCTTACGGTACCAACAAGCGTTACCTCGAGATGTTTGGATACCACTGCACTCTGATGACAGATACGGAAGTAATGGCTTACATATTCGATCTTCTCATGCGAAGGCAGGGGTTGCCTATAGAGGTTGTGGCAAAGATCTTGGCACCACCTATGTGGGATCAGATAGACAGAATGGAAGGGAAGATGAGAAAGTTTTACACGGCTTTGAGGATGGTTTATGCTCCATTACTTGTGAATGGTCCCTGGACCGTAATAGTAGCTCATCACGGTGAGATGTTCGGTTTGACAGATAGGATAAGGCTCAGACCCTTGACGGCTGGTGAAAAAGGTGATTTACTATTCCTATCATCTGAAGAATCGGCTATAAGAGCAGTTTGCCCAAATCCAGATAGAGTATGGACTCCACACGGTGGAGAGCCAGTGATAGGAAGGCTCGATGAGAAAGCACTCAAGAAGGTGGTGAAGTAATGAAGTCTCACCTTCTACCAGACTTCATCGTCGAGAGGATCGAAAGCCGATGTAATAAGTGTGGAGTTTGCATTAAGCAGTGTCCTTGGGGTGTCTTTAGCTGGAATAAAGATAAGACAGACATTTTGATAGATTACACAAAATGTGTTGGTTGTCAGAGGTGTGTCATATACTGTCCAAACAAGGCTTTGATTGTCAAACCTTATGAAGGTTCTTACAGACCCAATGCGTATTGGACAAAAGAAGTCATTTTAGATATAAAGAAGCAGGCTGAACAGGGTGGAGTAATACTTACTGGAACGGGTAGCGATAAACCTTACAAGGTCTACTTTGATCATATACTGCTAAACGCTTCTCAAGTTACAAATCCCTCGATAGATCCGTTGAGAGAACCTATGGAGCTCAGGACCTTCATTGGCAGGAAGCCAGATAAGCTTGAAATCGATCCTGACGATTTTGAGATAAAAACTGAAATTCCACCAAATTTAGTCATAGAAACTCCCATAATGTTCGCTGGAATGAGCTATGGAGCTTTAAGCTACAATGCATTTTTATCACTTGCAATGGCCGCAAAAGAATTTGGAACCAAGTTCTGTACTGGGGAAGGTGGGTTGCCGAGGGATATGAGAGAAGAATATGGAGAAGTCGCAATCGTTCAATGTGCAAGCGGTAGGTTTGGTGTCGATCCTGAGTATTTAAACTGTGCGTGTGCGATCGAGATAAAGATTGGACAGGGTGCTAAGCCTGGAATTGGGGGACACCTACCGGGAGAAAAGGTGACTGCAAAAATCTCCGAGACGAGGATGATTCCCGAAGGTACGGATGCCTTGTCACCAGCTCCCCACCACGACATCTACTCGATCGAAGATTTGGCCATGTTAATATACGCCTTGAAGGAGGCAACGAATTACGAAAAGCCCGTTTTTGTTAAGATTGCAGCAGTTCACAACGTTGCTGCGATTGCAAGTGGTATAGTTAGGGCTGGAGCGGATGCAATAGTTATAGATGGCTTTAGAGGTGGAACCGGTGCCTCACCAAAGGTCATGAGGGATCACGTTGGAATTCCGATTGAGATGGCCATAGCTGTAGTTGATCAGAGGTTGAGGGAGGAAGGTATAAGGCATAAATGTTCTATTATAGCGAGTGGTGGAATAAGGTGTTCAGCTGACGTTGTCAAGGCCATAGCTTTGGGAGCTGATGCCGTTTACATTGGAACAGCTGCACTCATTGCAATGGGTTGTACGATGTGCCAGAAGTGTTACACAGGCAGGTGTGCTTGGGGTATATGCACGCAGGATCCAGAGTTAAGCAGGAGGTTGAATCCAAAAGTTGCTTCGAAGAGACTTGTAAACCTCTTGAGGGGATGGAGCTTAGAGATCAAGGAGATGCTTGGAGCTATGGGTATAAACGCCATAGAGAGTTTGAGGGGTAACAGAGAGCATCTTAGAGGAATAGGTTTGGAGGATTGGGAGCTTAAGATGTTGGGGATCAAGGGAGTGGGAGAGGGATTTTAGAGGTGGTATAATGAGATTACTCGATCCCCACATCGACGGTGTTAGAAAAATAGAGGAGATAATTCATTATGCCAAGTTTTACGATGAAACTGCTGAGATTGATGCGGGAGATTTGAAGCACAAGGAGTTGAACGATCTGATGAGGGAATGCGTTCTAAGGGGGGCAAGGAAGTTAATATTAAAGAACGTTTGTGGCCAGAGGTACATAGGATCAAGGCTGTACTTCAACAAGCCGATAAAAGTTGAGATAGAAATTTACGGAACTCCCGGCAACGATTTGGGTGCGTTTTTGAGCGGACATAGAATAGTAGTTCATGGGAACGCGCAGGATGGAGTAGGCAATACTATGGATGACGGTGAAATAATCGTACATGGAAGAGCTGGTGATGTTGTGGCTATGTGTATGAGGGGTGGAAGGGTGTTTATAAGGGATTACGTCGGTTACAGGTGTGCCATTCACATGAAAGGTTACAAGAACAAGATCCCGTTACTCGTCATAGGTCAGACTACTCAAGATTTTCTCTGTGAGTACATGGCCGGCGGGAAGGTTGTTGTGCTTGGAATAGGTATTGATAAACATAGATGTCATTACGTTGGAACTGGAATGCACGGTGGTGAGTTGTACATAGGAGGTAAAATTGAAAATCATCAGTTGGGGAAGGAGGTAGGGATAGTTGAAATGGAGGAAGATGACTGGAAGTTCTTGGAGGATGTTGTGAAGGATTATTGCAAGTACTTTGGGATGGAAGGAAAGGAGGACGACATATTGAGTAAGGAATTTACTAAGTTAATTCCAGTAAGTAAGAGGCCTTACGGAAGAGTTTACGCCTATTGAGATTATGATTGAAATAAGGACGAGTAAGAGGATTGAAATCGTTGATATAACCGATGACGTTAGGAGGATAGTTGAGGGTTCGGATGTTGAAGAGGGAATTGCTGTAGTTTACACTAGACACACCACTACAGCCATAATAATAAACGAGAACGAGCACGGCTTAAAAGAAGATGTGATTTCAATTCTTGAAAAGCTGATACCATCGCATGCAGGATACATGCACGACAGAGTCGATGACAATGCTGATTCACATCTAAGGGCAATATTTTTGGGAAATTCGGTTGTAATACCTATAACAAACGGAAAGCTGGACTTAGGCACTTGGCAGAGGATACTGTTCATCGAGTTGGATGGGCCGAGAACGAGGAAAGTTATTGTAAAGGTTGTTCCATGCTAAGGCTTGTCTTTGTTGAAGCTTCACTTGAAACCGTACCAAAGGTCATTGCAAAACATCCTGCCGTGTTGAAAGATGCAAAGAGGAGGAAGAAGAAGCCGACTGAGATGATATTGGACGATTCAAAGCATCATTCCGCAATGAAAGATTTAGAGAGGAGGGAAAAGAGGGGTAGGCCAGATATAATTCACCAATGCCTCCTTCTGGCTTTGGATTCACCGATAGAAGATTTGGAGATATATGTTCACACGATAAACGATGTTGTGATATGGATAAACAGAAAAACTAGGTTACCGAGGAACTACAACAGGTTCATAGGACTTATGGAGGATCTGTTTAAGAAGGGTAAGATAGTTGCAGACGAAACCCTACTTGAAATTACCAATTTAAGTTTAAGGGATATTTTAAAGGGGCATAAGGTCGTTGTGATGAGTGAGAAAGGGAAAAAGAGAGACTTTAAGCTTGAGAATTGTGCAGTTTGCATAGGAGCCTTTCCGCATGGAGATTTTGATGAGAAAACGTTGAAGGTTTTTGAAGATCTAAATGCTGAATTCGTGTCTATAGTAGATAAACCTGTAACAGCTTTATACACGACGTGTAAAGTGCTGTGTCGTTACAGCTAAATTATACTAACTTCTCTCTACTTCGGACTCTATTTTCTTCAACTCTCGTTCAGATGAGTCTGCTCTGAATGACACTCCCCGTTTACGATAGTTCCGAAAGTAAGGCATTTTGGCATAAGTTTAAAATCAAACTAATAAATATAAATGAATAAAAATTTACGTCGATCAAATCGACGAAATTCAACAATTTCAAAAATTTTAGGTCATTCGAAAAATGCGAAAAATGATGTAATTGCCGACTTTC
>CAZFVO010000064.1:0-5832 GCA_964522325.1 uncultured archaeon
TTCCATCTGGAGATTATACCAATTCTTAACGTCTCCATGAAAATAAGTAGTTATAATGCTCGGATTAAAAGTTTAACTCGTGTATTCCGAGTTTATTCTAACGTATTCGTAACTCAGATCGCAGCCGTATGCGTAACCTTTACCATTGCCGAGCTTTAAGTCTATGACAAAGTGCACTTCGTCAGCACTTTCTATGACTTTCCTTGCTACTCCTTCATTACCCAAGCCTACGCCGTTTTCCACAAGTCTAACTTCCGCTATCAGTTCACTGTTTCTGTAACCTCTTAGCGTTAAATCCAACTCCTCGTTTACCTCTATACCAGCACAGCCAAGGGAGGCTATTATCCTACCCCAGTTAGGATCACAGCCGAAAACAGCTGTTTTCACAAGATTTGAAGATACAACCGCTCTTGCTCCTTTAAAAGCCTGATCATCATCTCTCGCATTTAAAATTTCAACCTTTAAAACCTTGGTAGTACCTTCCCCATCTCTGACTATCTGTTTAGCCAGATCCAAGCAGACAGATTTTAACCCTTCAAGGAATTTGTCCCTATCAATACGAGATTCTCCAGTTGCTACCAGCAATACCATGTCGTTCGTTGAAGTATCGCCGTCAACGCTTATAGTATTAAAGGAATACTTAACGGCTATTTTCAGCATTTCTCTAAGCTCTTCTGAGCTAAAGTCAGCGTTGGTGAATATGAAAGCCAACATAGTAGCCATATTTGGATGTATCATGCCAGCACCTTTACAAATACCAGCGATTTTGCATTCCCCAACTTTATAGCTTGCGACTTTTGGGAATTTGTCAGTTGTCATTATGGATTTTGCAAAAGCCATTGCATGATCTTTGCTACTACCTAAGCCCTTGTAGACCTCAACAAATTTTGATTCGATCCAGTTCATATCGAGTTGAACCCCTATAACACCTGTAGATGCTACCGCAATTCTTTCAACATCTGTTTTCAACTCGTTAGCCAAAAGCTCACACATTCTCTTTGCATTTTTTATGCCTCGTTTACCAGTAAAGGCGTTTGCGTTACCACTGTTGACTACTATTCCTTCGATCCATCCCTTTCTGATATGCTCTTCTGTAACCACAACGGGAGGAGCTCTAAATGCATTTTGAGTGAAAACTCCTGCAACATTTCCACTGCAAACTACAACACCCAAGCCGTTTTTGCCCTCTTTTATTCCGTTACACCTCAACCCGTTAATGTCCGTGATGTACAGCATGCATTTTGTTAGGATAAAGCTGTTTAAAGTATTTTCACGACACACAACAGAGGCGATTACTCCCCCAACGTATTGAATTGCCAAAAAAAAGTTTAAAATATCACACCCTTAACTCAAAGCTGTGAAAATCGAAAAGCCGAGAGGGACAAGGGATTTTCTGCCAGATGAGATGGAAAAAAGAAGAGAAATTGAAAATATTATGCGAAAAATTGCGGAAAGTTACGGTTACAGAGAAGTATTAACACCTACTTTTGAGCATTTAGAGCTGTTCACGATTAAATCTGGTGAAGGCATAATTGAGGAGATTTACGCCTTCAAAGACAAGGGTGGCAGAGATCTCGCTTTGAGACCAGAGCTGACAGCTCCAGTAATGAGGTTATACGTGAATGAATGCACAGGAATGCCGAAGCCATTACGCTTTTACTACTTTGCAAACTGCTTCAGATATGAGAGACCCCAAAAGGGCAGATATAGGGAATTCTGGCAGTTTGGTGCAGAACTCATAGGATCAAGCTCCTATTTGGCAGATGTAGAGGTTATAGAGCTGGCTTACAGGATAATGGATGAATTGAAGATTAACTTTGAACTGCACGTAGGACATGTAGGTTTGTTAAGGCATGTTCTAAGAGATTTGAACGAGGAAAAAGCCAACAAAATTATGAGGCTGATAGACAAGAAGGATTTAGAGACACTTGATAGCTATCTTAAGGAAATTGGAGCTGAGAATTTGAAGGATACGATATACACTCTTGTCGATATGGTTGGTAAATCCGACATCCTTGAAGATGCAAAGAAGATTATTCCAGATTTTGACTTCAGTCATTTGGAAAAGGTCTGCCAAGCTTTAGATCAGCTTGAAGTCGATTACAAGCTCGACTTGGGTATTGCGAGAGGGTTAGATTACTACACTGGTATAGTCTTCGAAGCTTATGCCGAAGGATTAGGTGCCCAAAATCAGATATGCGGTGGTGGAAGTTACAGATTAGCCCATCTGTTTGGAGGGGAAGATACTCCAGCTACAGGTTTTGCATTAGGTTTTGACAGGATAGCCGAAATCTGTGAAGTAGATGCTAGAAAACTAACAAAGGTCGTGGTTGTTAGCTTTAGAGGTTTAGAGGTCGAGGCTTTGAAAGTTGCTAACGCTATAAGGTCTAAGGCTGTTGTGGTTACGGATGTAATGGAGAGAAGTGTCAAGAAGCAGTTGAGTTATGCAAACGACATCTCAGCAGATTACGCTGTGATAGTTGGTGAAAAAGAACTTAAAGAGGGTAAAATAGCAGTTAAAGACCTGAAAACGCAAGAACAAAAGGTTATGACACTGGAGGAGTTCTTAGACATTCTCGGCTAACTTTTTTAAATTTGGCTCTTGATACTGGTAATTGTATTTCTCGTATTCGGTCTTTTAGGTTTACTTAGCTTTGGAAAACCGTGTAGAAACTGGAAGGTTATTGCTAAAGCTAGAGTTGTGTCTAAAATTAGATATATTTTAGCTGTCGGTGTTTATTTAGTGGTAGTGCTATTTTTTACTGTCAAAGTGAACGTTGATAAAGGTTTTAGCAATTTCGATGTAGCTTATTTGGTTGCGATGGCTGTCATTGGAATTCTTTGGGTTTGGAATCACTCAAAGGCTGAAATAGCTGAGGAAAGAATAATTGTTGGCAGAATAGTGAAAATCTGCATACCTTGGGAGAGATTTAAAGACGTTAAAGTTGAGGGAAATTTAATCAAAGCTGGCAGGTATGTATTAACCGTTGAAGAAGGTTTAAGGGATTTGGATAGAGTGCTGAAATTATGAAGGCTGTGATGAGCATAGCTGGAATAGATCCGAGTGGTGGTGCTGGACTTTACACGGATTTAGCCGTTATAAGACGTTTGGGCTTTTACCCGTGTGGAGTCGTTACAGCTTTAACGTATCAGAATACGTGTGAAATTAGGGGTGTCTATGAACTCGATCAGCAGGTTATAGCAAATCAGATTTCATCCGTTTTAGACGATTTAGACGTTGTAGCGGTTAAGATTGGATTAGTGGGTAGCTCAGCCGATGCCATAGCGGATTTGATAAAAGATATCAAAATTAAAGTTGTCGATCCTGTTTTAAAATCCACTACAGGCTTTGACTTTTCAAATTTGAATGTTTATAAATCTCTTGCAAGGGTCTGCGATGTCATAACACCAAATGTAGATGAAGCTCAGGTTTTGGCTGGATGTAAAATTAAGGACATTGAATCTGCTAAAGACTGTGCTAAGAGGATTTTTGGGATGTTTGGATGTGCTGTAGTCATTACAGGCGGGAAGTTAGGCGGTATTGACGTTATATTCGACGGCGATGAATTTTACACGGTCAAATCCGATATTTATGACTATGAAGTTCACGGAACGGGTTGTGTTTATAGCTCTGCTTTGACTTGCTACTTAGCCAAAGGATACGATCTGTTTAAAGCTTGTGAATTTGCAAGGGTTTTTGTGCTTGAGGCTGTCAAGAACTCCTTAAATGTTGGTAGATGTTTGAGGGTTGTAAATCCATGAGAGTGATAATTAGGGATGCTGCAAGGGCTTTTGGGAGAAGTAGGATTCCTGGAGCTGATTACGTCTTAAATCCATACATAGGATGTCTGCATGGCTGTAGGTACTGTTACGTCCAAGCTCTCTGCAAGAGGTATGGTTGGAGTTATGGGAGATGGGGTGAGTGGGTTGTCGTAAGAAGAAACTTGCCGAAGTTAGTAAAGGGGAAGATTTTAAGTGGGTGGATATACGTTTCTAGTCTGTGCGATGCATATCAGCCGATTGAGAGCAGATTCAAGCTTACGAGATCTGTTTTTGATTCGATGAATAAGTTAAATAGAGTTTGTATCTTAACTAAATCCGATCTCATTTTGAGAGACTTGGATGTGTTGCGCAAGTTTAGAGATGTTGAGATAGGTTTGACCGTCAACTCCTTTGATGAGCGGCTTAGGAGGGTTCTGGAGCCTAGAACTGTAAGTATGGAGAGAAGGTTTAATGCTCTAAAAACGATTAAAGAGGAAGGTTTTAGGTGTTTCGGGTTTATATCTCCAGTTATTCCTTATATAAGTGATGTAGAAGCAGTTTTAAATGAGTTGAAAGGTCTTACTGACTACATTATAGTGGAGATACTTAATCCGTGCGTTAAAGATTTTGTGATGTGGTTAAAGGATAACTATCCAGAGAGTTATAATGTTCTTACCGATAAAAACGAGTTTTGGAGTTTTACAAGGAGTTTGAAAGGTCTTGTCGATAGATTGGGTGTTAAAGCTGAAATTTACTATCATCCGCAACAGTTATAAACTATTTGGGTTAAAGAATTATAAGCGCCGGTGGTGTAGCCTGGCTAACACAGGGGCCTGCCACGCCCCAGCCCCGGGTTCAAATCCCGGCCGGCGCACTTTTTAACACTATCACAGTTAACGTCAAATTTCTTACCTATCTTACCTATTACAATCGCTCTTAACTATTTAATAGCTGTTTTAAGTTCTCTAAGCCTTTCTTACAATATCATAAAAAAACTAATTAAGATTTAGCTAGGAGGATTTATACCGCCGAAAATTATGTAATATGTAGTGACAACGATTATGAAGGCTTTTTCTTAGAATATACGCTTAAGTAATTTAGTGTCCGCACAAAATGTAATAAATAAAAATCTATAAACTAAAGAACTCAAAGGTAGAGAGAATGGGTGTTTTCGAACTTGTAGTATTAACGATGAATTACATTGGCGTATTTGCATTTGCAGTAAGTGGTGCGCTTAAGGGAATTGACAAGAATATGGACATCTTTGGTCGTGCATTTCTCGGTCTTGCTACTGCTTTTGGGGGAGGTATTATAAGAGATATAATTGCTGGTAATGTTCCACCGTTAATGTTCAGAAGCGAGCCTGATTTTATTATAGCAATTGCTGCTATAACTATCACGATCTGCATGTACAGAAGGGTTGCAAATGCTGTTAGACTTTTACCTTACTTTGATGCAGTAGGATTGGATGCTTTTGCTGCGCTTGGTGGTGCTGTGGCTTTAAACGTAGGACTTGGGCCGCTTGGGGGTTATGTTCGCTGCCATGTTTACTGGTGCAGGAGGCGGTATAATCAGAGATGTTCTAGCTAGAGAAGTGCCCTTAGTATTGACTAGAGAATTCTACGCAACCGCTGCTCTTATCGGTGGTGTGAGTCTTTATGTTTTAAATTCATTTGTCTCACTTGAAATTGCAATGCTTATCTCAGCGTTAACTACTACTGTCCTTAGAATGGCAGTCATTAAATTTGGATGGAATTTGCCTAAGGTTAAGAAAGATGATTAATTCTTATATTGCATCGACATAATAATTGTGCTAAAGCTATTTTCAAGAGAAATTTGATAGCACTAACCGTTGTTAATGATTAAATATAATATTTTTTTAATTATTTTTAATTAATTTAATTATAAAATAAAATATTACTTTAAAATCTTCTTAATAGTCTCCTTTATGCTCTGTTAATGCAAAATGAATATACTGTACACTTCAATCAGATGCAGATCTTACTTAAAGACAAGAAGTATTTATGCACGCCCGGGCCGGGATTTGAACCCGGGTCGCGGGCTCGACAG